>NZ_CP014596.1:1115000-1472180 GCF_001687105.1 Salipiger sp. CCB-MM3 | reverse complement strand
GCCCACATCGGCGACGGCGGCCTGCAGAAGCTGCTCGTAGTAGCGCACGTCGGGACGGTTGCGCAGCAGATCGGCGGGCACGCCGGTTGCGCCGCCCGCAGGGGTGCGCAGCTGCGGCGCGCCCTTTTGCATCTGCGCCATGAGCGGGCCGGCGGGTTCGTTCAGCAGCGTCGCGAGGGCAAAGACATTGGCGTTGAACTGCGCGTGGTAGCCCGGCAGATCGGCGCGTGCGGCATCCAGAAGCGCCTGCGCTTGGGCGAGGTTATACTCGGTCTCGGCCCCGGCATCATATTGGTCTTGGGTGACGCGCACCGTCTCGACCCGGCTGTTGATCGTATCGCGCGAGAGCGCCAGCGCCTGCTGGTAGTAGCGCGCATCGGAATAGGCGGCGACGAGATCGGCCAGCCATGCCAGCCGCGCCTGCTGCAGGTCGGAACGGGCGGCAGAGAGATTGGCGGCGGCGGCCTGCTGTTCGCGCCGGATGCCGCCGAACATGTCGAGCACCAGCGAGGCGCTGAGATCGGAGGCGGAGGCGGTGCTGATCGCGCTCGCCTCGCCGCCGCTGCGGGTGCGCGACGCATCCAGCGCGCCGTCGAGCGCGGCATTGACGCCGGTGGCGCGCAGATTGGCCTCGGCCTGCCGGATGCGCTCGCGCGCGGCGGCGACATCAAGGTTCTGGCTCAGCCCGCGGGCGATGAGATCGCTCAGCATCGGGTCGCGGTAGTCCTGCCACCACGCTTTGGCCGCGACCTGTGCAACCGGGCCCCTGGTGCCGCCGACGAAGTCTTGCTGAAGCGCCATCTGCGGGCGCTCATACTCGGGCCCCACCGCCGCGCAGCCCGCGGCCAGCAGCAGAGGGAGCAGCTTCACCACGTTCATTGCGCGGTCTCCTTTCGTTTGAATTTACCCACCAGCAGCATCACGGCGACGTAGAACACCGGCACCATCACGATCCCGAAGAGCGCCGAGAAGGTGATGCCGCCCAGCATGCCGATGCCGATGGAGTTCTGCGCGTTGGCTCCGGCGCCGGTGGCGATGGCCAGCGGCAGGATGCCCAGCATGAAGGCCAGCGTGGTCATCATGATCGGGCGCAGACGCTGCTTGGCCGCCACCAGCGTGGCCTCAAGCAGGCTCTGGCCGTCTTTGCGCAGCCCTTCGGCGAACTCGACGATCAGGATGGCGTTGCGCGCGGCAAGGCCGATGGTGGTCAGCATGCCGACCTTGAAGTAGACGTCGTTCGACTGGCCAAAGATCTGCGCCGCAATGAGCGCGCCGAGGATGCCGACGGGCACCGAGAGCATCACCGCAAACGGCACGGTCCAGCTTTCGTAAAGCGCGGCGAGGCAGAGGAAGACCACCAGCGCCGAGAGCGAATAGAGCATCGGCTCTTGGTTGCCCGAGACCTGTTCTTGCAGTGACAGGCCGACCCAAGCGGCGCTGTAAGTGCCCGGCAGATCGGCGACCAGTTCTTCCATCTTAGCCATGCCGTCGCCGCTCGAGACGCCGGTGACCACATCGCCCGTGATCTCGATAGCATTGGTGCCCCCGTAGCGGCCAAGGCTCGCGGCGGTCTGGTCCCAGCTCTGGTCGATGAAGGCCCCAAAGGGCACCATCTCGTCGTCGCTGTTGCGGGCGAACCATTTGGTGATGTCGTCCGGCTGCATGCGGAACTCGGTGTCGCCCTGCACGATGACCTCGCGCAGCTTGTCGTTTAGGGTGAAGTCATTGACATAACTTCCCGCAAAGATTGTGGAAAGCATCGCGTTGACCTGCGAGATCGTCAGCCCGAAAGCCTGCGCCTTCTGGCGGTCGATATCGAGTTGCATCGAGGTCTTGGAGGCGGCGTCATTGCCGCGCAGCCCGGTCAGGATGCCGGTCTCCTGCGCTTTCGCGACCAGCGTGTCGGCGGCCTCGTGCAGCGCCTCGGTGCCATTGCCACCATCGTCGACGAGATACATGTCGAAGCCCGAGGACGAGCCCATGCCCTGAATGGCGGGCGGTTGCATGAAGATGATCTGCCCCATGCTGTTGCCGCCGAAATGCATGTTGGCGGCCATGGCGATATCGCCTGCGCCCATGCCCTCGCGCTCTTCGAAGTCCTTGAGGCGGATGAACATCATGGCGTTGTTCTGGCCCGAACCGCCGAAGCTGAAGCCGACCGCCGCGAAGACCGCGTCGACGTTGTCGGACTGGTTGTTGAGCATGTAGTCCTCGACCTGCTCGACCGCCTGTTCGGTCTGCACGCGGGTGGCGTTGTCGGGCAGTTGCACCATGGCCATCAGCACACCCTGATCTTCGGTCGGCACGAAGGAAGAGGGCAGCGAGGTGTAGACATAGCCCGCGCCAAAGCCGACCGCGATCAGCACGATGAACATGCGGAAGGGGCGGCGGACGAGGCGGTTCACCGCGCCGGTGTAGCCGGAGGTGACGCCGCCGACGCCGCGGTTGAACCAGCGCGCAGGGGCAAAGCGCGCCTCGCCGTGGCTGGGTTTGAGCAGGCTGGCGCACATGGCCGGGGTGAGGATCAGCGCCACGAAGAGCGACAGCACCATGGCCGAGATGATGGTGACCGAGAACTGCCGGTAAATGATGCCGGTGGAGCCGGACATGAAGGCCATGGGCAGGAACACCGCCGAGAGCACCAGCACGATGCCCACCAGCGCGCCCGAGATCTCATCCATGCTCTTTTCGGTGGCTTCCACCGGGCCGAGCTTTTCCTCTTCCATGATCCGCTCGACGTTCTCGACCACCACGATGGCGTCATCGACCAGCAGACCGATGGCCAGCACCAATGCGAACATGGTCAGCGTGTTGATCGACATGCCAAAGACCGCGAGGACCCCGAAGGTGCCAAGCAGAACGATGGGCACGGCGATGGTCGGGATCAGCGTCGCGCGCCAGCTTTGCAGGAAGATCAGGATCACCAGAAAGACCAGCACGATCGCTTCGCCGAGCGTGTGGTAGACCTGATTGATCGACTCCTCGACAAAGGGCGAGGTGTCATAGGGGTAGGCCACCGTGACGCCTTCGGGCAGGGCGGAGGCAAGCTTGTCGATGGTCGCCCGCACCGCCGCGGCGGTCTCTACCGCATTGGCCCCAGTGGCGAGGTTGACGCCGAAACCGGCGGCGGGGTGGCCGTCGAACCGCGAGCTGGAGCCGAGGTCTTCGGAGTTGATCTCGATGCGGGAGACATCGCCGAGATAGACGGTAGAGCCATCCTCGGCGGTGGTGAGCGCGATCTGCTCGAACTCCGGCACGCTGGCGAGTTGCGACTGCGCATTGAGCGGCACGGTGATCTGCTGGCCCGTCGCGGCAGGCAGATCACCCAGCGAGCCGACGGTGACGTTGCTGTTCTGGTCCGAGACCGCATCGGTCACATCATTCGCCGTCAGCCCGTATTTGTAGAGCTTGTCGGGATCGAGCCAGATGCGCATGGCATAGGGCGCCGAGAAGGAGTTGATCGAGCCTACGCCGTCGGTGCGCTGCACCGGATCCTTGATGGTGCGGTCGAGGATGTCGCCAAGCTCGGTCTGGTCATAGCTGCCGTCCTCGGAAACCAGCGCGCCGACCAGCAGGATCGACGAGGTGGAGCGGGTGACGCTGACGCCGGTGCTGGTCACCGCTTCGGGCAGCGAGGATTGCACCAGCTGCAGTTTGTTCTGCACCTGCACCTGCGCCATGTCGGGATCGACCGTCTCGTCGAACACCAGCGAGATCGACGAACTGCCCGACGAAGAGGTCGAAGTCATATAGGTCAGCCCGTCGAGCCCGGTGAGCCCGTCCTCGATCACCGAGGTGACCGAGTTGGCGACCGTGGTCGAGGTGGCGCCGGAGTAATTGGCCGAGATGCGCACGGTGGTCGGCGCGATCTGAGGGTATTGCGAGATCGGCAGGCTGCTCAGGCCGAACCAGCCCGCCAGCATGACGATGATCGCCAGCACCCAGGCAAAGACCGGGCGGTGAATGAAAAATCTGGCCATTGGGGTCTGCCTATTCGCTCTCGTTGGCCGCGGTCTGCAGCGGCTGCACCAGCCCGTTCTCATCAAGCTGCGACGGCACCGGTTCGACGGCGGTGCCCGCGGCCATGGTCTTCTGCCCGTCGAGGATCAGCTGCTGGCCCTCGTCGAGGCCATCGGTGACGATCCAGCTGTTCTGATAGCTGCCCGTGGTGGTCAGAGTGACCTGCTGGGCGGTGCTTTCGTCCCCGACCACGAAGGCGGTGAGATCGCCATTGCTGGCGCGCTGCGCGGCGCGCTGCGGCACGAGGAAGGCTTTGGAGGTGCCAAGCTCGACCGTGCCGCGCAGGAACATGCCGGGCAGGATCTTGTTGTCGGGGTTCTCGAACTTGAAGCGCACGCTGACGGTGCCGGTGGTGGTCGAGACGGTGGTGCTGGGCGACACGAAGCTGCCCGAGCCGGTGTAGACCTGCCCGTCTTCCAGCCTCAGCTTGGCGTCGAGCGCGGCATTGGGGGTGAGCGTGCCGTTCTCGATCCGGCTGCGGACCTCCAAAAGCCGCGAGGAGGGCTGCAGCATGTCCACATAGATCGGATCAAGCCGCGTGACCGTGGTCATCGCGTCCGACTGGCCCGAGGTCACCAGATCGCCCACCGAGACCTCGGCCACATCGGCAAAGCCTTCGATCGGGCTTTGCACCGTGGTCCACGACAGTTGGGTCTGGGCATAATCGAGCGCCGCCTGCGCGGCATCGAGCGCGGCTTTGGCAGAGGCAAGCTCGGACTGCGCGCTTTCGATCTCGGCTTGGGTATAGCCCTTGTCCTTGAGCTTTACCGCGCGGTCGTAGGCGGCCTGTTTCACCGGCAGATTGGCCTGCGCCTCGGCCAGATCGGCAGCGTCAGAGGCAGCGGTGGCGGCATATGCGGCATCATCAAGCTGGAACAGCGGATCGCCCACCTTCAGCGGGGTGCCGGGGGTGTAGAGGATCTTTGTGATCACCCCATCGACCCGCGGGCGGACGTCCACCTGCTCGAAGGCCACCGCGCGTCCGGGAAGGTCAAGCGTCTGCGGAACATCCTGCAGCGTCATCTCAAGCACACCCACCTGCATCGGCTGGGACTGGCCCTGCGCCGATTGCGCGGCAGCCGGCCCCGCGCAGACAAGCGCGAGCAGGGCGGCAGAGGCGAGGCGGAGGGGGATCATGCGCGCGCTCCCAGAGGGTCGGGACGGGTTGCGGAAACTGTCATCATCGGTCATCCATTCAATCGCCAGCAGGGCATGGGGCGGCGTGCGGTCACGCCTTCCGCGCCCGCCGGAGCGCAGTCCGGCGCCGGGTTCGGTCATCATATCGAGGGACGGGGCAGGGCACGGCGATGCCGATGACCTTCCGTCAGTGGTCGCTTTGACACTTATAGTAATTGTCATTACTGTAAATGGTGCGAAGCGAGGAGATCGCGGTTTTGTGAGGGAATGACATGACTTCGGAGGGGAAGAAAAATCAGGGCAGCAGCCCGGCCCCCCGCAAGGGGCGCCCCAAGGCGGCGGATGATGCGCAGCGCCGCAAGCACCTCATTGATGTGACGACCGCGCTGTTTCTGGAGCATGGCTATCAGGGGGTGACCATGTCGAAGATCGCTGCGGCGGCGCATGTCTCGCTGAACACGGTCTACCGGGTGTTCCCCAGCAAACCCGATCTTTTTGCCGCGCTGGTCGGAGAGCACCGCCGCAGCATGGTGGATCTGCCGGGCGACTACGACGATCTGCCGATTGCCGAGGCGCTTGAGCGCATCTTCTTCGTAAACCTCGATGCGGGGGCAGAGCAGCGGCGGTTCGGGATGGCGCAGATGCTGGTGGCGGAGGCGGAGCGCTCGCCGGAATTGGGCGCGGTGTTTCTGGGAGAAGGGCCGGAGTATACGCGTAAGCTGCTTACGGACTGGCTGACGCGGCAGCGCGATTTGGGTCGGATCGAGATCGCGGACGCAGGAACCGTTGCCAAGATGCTGATGGATATTGCCTTTGGCGCGCCGGGCTCTCGGCGCAAGGGCGCGCCAGCGTGGGACGCGATCGTGGATCGGAACACGCATCTGAAAATCTGCTTCGCCATCGTCGCCCGCGGCATGGCGGTCTAGGCGGCGCAGCCGTCTCCCTAGGGTTTTCAGGCCGAGATCATCAGGCCGAAACCGTCAGGCGCACCTTCCCCTTGTTATTGGCATAGGCGTACCAGACGTCATTGGCGAAACAGTAAAGATAGCCGCTGGTCTTGGGGGTGATGCGGGCCTGAGAGCCGATGCGGAACACCTCATGCGGGCAAAGCTCTTTGGTCTGCGCGTGCACGCCGGTGCCGCTGGCGATCACACCGACGAGGCAGAACCACGGCAGATCCTGCTCGCGCCGGGCCAGCGGGATGGTGGCATTGGGGTTCTTGGTGCTCTGGCGGCGGCGGCGCTGATACCAGTCGAAGGGCGAGACCAGCGCATAGCCGAGGTGAAACCCATCCGGCGCGCCGTCGGGGCTGCATTTGATCGAGCCATCGAGCCATTCGCCGCGCGCCGTGAAGTCGTAAGTCACGCCCGCCTGCAGATAGATGCCGCTATAGTTCCACTGCTCGCGCGCATAGACGTTGAACGTGTCGCTCTGGCCGGGACGCAGGCTGCGTGTCTCCCAATAGCCCGGTTGCACCAGTGGCGGCGTCGCCTGCCGCTGGCGGACGCTGTCATGCACCTCGGCCTTGTTGGTGTCGATGTCCGGCACGCTGCGCGGGCGGGTCTTGAGGTAGGTGAAGAGCGAGTTCTTCGTGGAATCATGCAGTTGCCCAAGGTGGTTCCCGGCAAGCTGAGCGAAGGCTGAGGCGCGGAAGGCGGCGCCATGGGGCTGCGCCTCGTCGATCATCCAGCGCAGTGTGATGTCGCCAAGCGCCGAGTCCGCATAGCCGCCGCCGACGTCGCCATGCACCCCGGTGAACCATGTCTGCACCACGTCGCTTTCGCCCGGATCGTGGCTGGTCCAGAGCGTCGGGGCAAAGCTGCGGCGGCGTTCATCCACGGCGATCGCATGGCGCGCCACGGCAACCTGAGGGCCCAGTTCGGTGTCGTGGAATTGGTACTTCTTGCGGTTGTCGAGCACGTTGATGAGGAACTCGTCGGGGATCCCCAGCGCTCCCACCGTGTCCCAGACCCCCATGAAGCCGATTTTGACGTCGGCGATCCGCTCGAAGCTGCTGTTGCTCCACTTCTTGCCGGGGCCCAGAGAGCGATAGGCCTTATAAGCGGCATCGACCCGGCGCCATTTCTCGGCTTCGGTGATATCGTCGCCCGGAAAGGCGAGCAGCCCGCATTTGCCGATCACCCCCGCAAGGCTGCGCACCGCAAAGGCACCGCGGGAAAAGCCGAAGAGGAAAATCTTGTCCGACGGCAGGTAGTTCTCGGACAGCCAGTGGTAGGCGCTCTTGATGTCGTCATCGAGGCCGACGCCGAGCCCGCCGCCCTTGAGCCGTGTCCAGAGCCCGCCGGAACTGCCGACGCCGGGACGGTAGTAGGTCTTTTGCGGGGTGCCATCGGTGTCGAGCGGGGCCAGCGCGGAGTGTATCTTGACCACATTTGTGGGCGAGGGCCTGCCGTTTTCCTCTTGGTCCGGGGTGTTCCAAGTGCCGTCGCAGCAGACGATCAGATTGGCCATGGCAAACTCCAGCGGCTGAAATCAATGCGCCCCTTGCCCGAAATTGGCGGCCGGCGCTGCCGAATGAAATGGGTCGCTGCGCAGGCGGTCCGTGCGCGGTGCGGTGAAATTCTTCATGCGCTTCAGTTAACGCAGCCTAAACTTATTGGACAAATGTTCGGCTCTCTTGTAAAGTGTGCCGTGTTTTCCACCAACAATTTAAACGGGGGTCGTCATGGCGATCCGCCCTACCACCCGCGCGCTGAGCGGGCTTTCTCTTGGTGCGACCGTTTCGGTCGAAGCGGTAACGGCAAACGGCAGGGTTGTGCCCGCCGCGGGCATCGACCTGAGCGATCTAGGGCTGATCCCGCGCCCGCCTGACACGATCAAGAACATCTTTGAAGCGTCGCGCCCCGGCGCGCCCGCCCTGCGGGTCCAAGACCTCGTGGCGCTGCGCATCGAGTTGCGCGGTGCCTCGGTTCACGCTGGGCCGCCGCCGGTGATCCGCACCAATGGCGCGTCCAAGGGCACGCTGATTCTGCACCTGCCGCCGCAGACGCTGGGCGAAGAAGCGTTCTACGAGAGCCCGCCGCCAAACCTCGACGAGCCGCCGGACAGCGCCGAGACCGAGACCGCGCTGCGTGAGCCGCCGGTGCGGGCGCGGGCGGCAGGGGAAAGCCGTCTTGCCTTCGAACTGCCGCCGCATACCGAGATCGCCTACTCGCTCGAAGGTGTGCTGGAGGCGATCCAAGGCCTGAAGCTGTTGGTTGCGCCCAACGCCAAGCCGCGGGTGAAGGCGGCGGTGGTGATCTCGGTCGGCGATCTTTTTGACGTTGCCGCGGTGAACGCGCTGTCGCCGCGGCGCCGGGTGGCGCTGGCCGGGCATGTGGTGTCTTCGCTGCGGCTGGCGGCGCGGGGCGGGGCCGATGTGGCCAGTTTGCGCGCGCGCACCGCCTCGGCCAACAGCGCGGCGCTGCGACCGGTGCCGGGCGGCGTGCGCTTTGTGCCCGGCAGTTTCGTGCTGCCGCGGCCCGGACCGAAGCCCAAGGCCCCAAGCGCGGCGCAGACTTCCATTGAAATGCCGTGGCGGCTGATCCTGTCGCCGCATGCGGGTGCCGCATGGCGTCACGCAAACGGCCCGGTGCATTCGAGCGCAACCGGGCGCACCGAACTTTGGCACACCCGCATGGTCACCCCGGCAAGCGACGGCAGCGAGATCATGCCGCCCTATCCCGATTCCAACCGCACGATCCGCGCGATCTGGGCGCGCAGCGGGGCGGGGCTGGAACGGGCCAATCCGCCGATGTCCGGCGATCTGCCCGGCGGAGCCGATGATCTTCCGGTGCCGCAGAACCGGCCTTTCCGCATGGGGCTCAATGATTTCGACCGCTTTCAGATCGCGCATCTGTCGTCGAATTTCTCATCGCCCGACTACCGGCCCGAACCGATCGACACCAAGCTGATGATGCTCTCGGCGCTTGGCGGCTGGCTCGACAGCCGGGGTGCGTGGGAGCCGCTGGGGCTGTCGGTCGAGGAATGGGTGCACCGCGCCTCTATGGCGCGCGATCACTATGTGAAGGTCGTCTATCGCGGCTTCCTGTGTCCGTTTGGGCACCGGGTCTCTCTGGTGAAGGTGACCGAGCGCAAGTTTCACAAAGACCGCGACGGGGTGTTGCCGGACCTCAACCAGCACGCCTATTTGCGCCAGCGCTTCTATATCGTGGTGCGCGAGCCGCTGCGGCTGTTCGATGATCCGGCCTTTTTCGCCACCGAAAGCGTCGATGGCACGGTCAATTACGCCCGCCAGTTCCCTTTGGCGCAGGTCGAGATCCTGACCGACAAGACGCCCGATCTGGACGATCCGGCCAATTCCGACCTGCAGGGCCGTGGGCAGCAGTTCTTTTGGCCGCATGTGGGCGGCAGCCCGTTCAATTTTCAATGCGCGGCCACCGATCTCGACGGTCGGCGGGTGACTTTCGCCCTGCCGATGATCTTCATGGACAACACGATTGCGGCGCCGCGCAACGTGCATCCGGTGACCGGGCGGATCACGCCGGACTGGACGCTGGCGCAGAACTTCGCCGCCGATGCCGCCACGGCCTATAACGCGAGCCCCAACCGAACGGTGGACTTCGGCCTGCAGCGGCTGTCGTTGGCCCCCTCGGCCAAGCCGGGCGACAGCGCGGTGGAGGCGGGCGAGGTGGTGTTCAACATGGAGGCGCCGCAGCGCAATGGCAGCGGCGATGCGGTCAACAACCCCTCGCTGCGCAGCTATAGCGCCAATCTCCAGCGTCCGCTATTTGTGCCAAAGGTGTTTCAGGTCGAGGCCAAGCTGGGGCCCGTGGCGCATCTGACCGGATCGGCGCGCACCAACATCCTGCAATGGAATGCGCAATATCTGCGCGTTGGGTTCCGCGACAGCGGCGCCGAGGCCGATCTGAACGCGGGCGAGGTGTTTGCTGATGTGCTACAGTCGGGGCAGGTGGGGCAGTTGGACTTCTCGGCGCAGGGCGACAAGTCGGGCGGTTTCGTGCAGCCCAACCTCAAACCGCTGGCGCTGTCGCGGCTGGCCGGGCCGATCATGACCGACCCGGTGGAGTTCGCGAAAGGCAAGATGGGCGACGGCGCGGGCTTTCCCACCTCGGTGAGCGATCTGCCTTTGCCGCTGCTCTTTGGCTGCATCCCGCTGGGGGCGCTGATCGGAGCGGTGGCCGATATCGCGGGCGAGGGCGAGAAGGTGCCCAAGTTCGTCTCGGAGGCGGGCACGCAGGTCGAGACCTTCATCGCGACGCTGGTGCGGCTCTACGGGCTGGTGTCGGACCTGCCGAGCGGGCCACTGGGCGCGATCAAAGGCGCGCTGGATCAGGCGCAGGGGCAGGTCGCGGACATCATCGCGCAGGCGGCGGCGGTGCAGGGCGCGGCGCAGCAGGCAATCGACCGGATGAACGAGGCGCTGGCGCTGATCACCGCGCTGCGCAGCAAGATCGAAACTGCGCTAGAGGCGGCGGTGGATGCGGTGGGGGCGGATCTGGATTACGCCGCCGCGCTGGCCGATATCCCGGCGCTGCAGGCCAAGCTCGCCGAGCTGCTGGCGGTGGTAAATGGCCCGCAGGGGCAGCAGATACCGGCCAACCTGCGCCAGACCATCGTCCAGATGGCGGGCTGGCTCGATACGGTGCTGGAGGCGCTGGACGACACGGCGCAGGTCTTTGCCACCGGCAAGGATGTCTTTGATGCGCTGGCGGCGATTGTCGGCGATCCGACGGCGCTGGCGCAGCTGTTCGAGGATCCGGCGGAGTTTGGCGCGCGGCTTCAGGCGTTAGAGACGGCGATTGGCCCTTTCAGCGCCGCCATCGAGGGGTTCGACCTGCTGCCCGAGGGTATCCGGGCGGCGCTGACCTCGGCGCTGGACGAGTTCGCCGAGGTGCTGGGCATCGCCGGGCAGATCGTTGATCTGATCGAGATGCTGACCGGGGACGAGCTGACCATCCGTTTCGACTGGCGCCCCGAGATCGACAATTGGTCGCTGACCGGCTCGACCGATCCGCGAGAGGCGCTGTTCCGGGCCAACGACAAGCGCGGCTTGGTCGTGGCGGTCGAGGGCAAGGTGAAGAAGAACGGCTCGAGCAGCCCGCAGATCGGGGTGATGTGCTCGCTCAATTCCTTCGATCTGGTGCTGATCGCGCCCGCGTCCTTCCTTGAGTTGAATTTCGACAAGATCAGCTTTTCGGTCGACAGTAACGCCAAGATGGATGTGGACGTGCTGCTGCGTGACATCAAGTTTGTCGGGCCGCTCAGCTTTGTCGAGACCCTGCGCGATCTGATCCCGCTCGACGGGTTCTCGGACCCGCCCTATCTCGACATCACCACCGAGGGCATTCACGCGGGCTTTGACGTGGCGCTGCCGTCGATTGCGGTGGGGGTGCTGAACATCTCGAACCTCAGCCTTGGGGCCGGGTTCACCGTGCCCTTCATCGGCCAGCCGCTGTCGGTGACCTTCAACTTCTGCACCCGCGAGCAGCCCTTCTGCCTGACCGTCTACATGTTTGGCGGCGGCGGCTTTTTCGCGGTCACCATCGACCCGCAGGGGGTGCAGATCCTTGAGGCGGCGTTCGAGTTCGGGGCCTCGCTATCGGTCGATTTCGGCGTCGCCTCGGGCGGGGTCGAGGTGATGGCGGGGATCTATTTCCGCATGGAGCAGACCGAGGCCTCGCTGACCGGCTACTTCCGGCTTGGCGGGCATGTGAGCGTGCTGGGGCTGATCAGCGCGTCGATCGAACTGTATCTGGAGCTTGAGTATCAGTTCTCCTCGGGCAAATGCACCGGGCGGGCGCAGCTGACCATCGAGGTTTCGGTGCTGTTCTTCTCGGGCAGCGTGACGATCCACTGCGAGCGGCAGTTCGCGGGCTCGAATGGCGACCCCTCGCTGCGCGAGATGATGGGCTTCCGCCCGGACTTGCCGCTGGCGGATGAACTGGCGGCGATCGACGGGCCGGGGGCTGACTATGGCTGGCGCGAATACGCCGAAGCCTTCGCGTGAGGAGATCAGAGCATGGCACAGCAACTCCTGATCTGGACCGTCCTGCCCAATGGCCGCGTCACCGAGGGCGACGGCAAGGGGCGCTGGCGGGTCTCAGCCGTGGTCTCGCCCCGGCTGACGCCCGAGGCGGCGGATGAGCAGCAACTGAAGGCCTTCCCTGAATGGCTCGATTGGCCAAAGACGCTGGAGCGCGCGGGCTTTGCGCTGAAGCTGGCCTTCGGCACGGTCAAATTGCAGCTGTCGAGCGCGCCGAAATCCGAGGTCTGGGCTGAGTTCTTTGCGCCCGAGACGCCGGTTGCGGGCTTTGTCTACAAGGACATGAGCCGGGTGAACCTGCATTCCTTCCCGCTGCGCAACGTGCTGGCCTACGCAAGAACCCATTACGGCAACCTTGCCGGGGGCTCGTCGGATCACCCGCGTCTGCTGCCATGGCGCGACGCCGCGCCGGAACTGAAGGGGATGCTCGAAGGGATAGGCACGCGCACGCAAAAGATCACGCTGGGCGACCGGGTGATCGAGGTCATGGACGAAGGCTTTGGCCGGCTGCATGACGACCGCCGCCGCCGGGTAATCGAGCGCCCGGTGTTTGGCGAGGACTCGGTGTTTGAGATGCCAGTGCCCGCGCCGGGGATCGAGGGCGAGGGCGCGCGGCCTTCGGCGGGCGACAAGCGCCCGCGCCATGTGATGCCGCCCGATTGGGTGCCGGCTGCGCTGGCGGGCGCTGCCTCAGGCCTCATGTCGCAGTTCCGCAATGCCGATGAGTACAGCTTCTATCAGGCCGACCGCTTTTACCGCCGCCGACGCCCGACGCAGGCCGAGCGCGCCAAGCGCCGCCCGGATTTTCAGGGCGTCCCGGCGGCACCTGCCGCGCCGGAATATGACTTCCACCGCATCGCGGCCTCTTTTGCCAATTACGGCGCGCTGATGCGCGATCTCGGGCTGGTGCTGGATTTCACCTTCGAAGACGACGGCGCGATTGCCGAGCGCATCGCGCTTGGGAGCGGCGCCGGCGTCGGGCTGATGCAACTGCAGGTCAAATGGGACGGCGGCGCGCCGGGGCAGCAGGCGACGCCGCGCACCGCTTGGCTGGCGCGCAAGGACCGTTTCGTCACCCGCGCCCGCACCGATGACCATGCGCAGGGGCTTTTGCGGCTGGAAGGTAGCGACGACGGCTGGTCGGTCGCGAAAGACGAGACTGACGGGCTTTTCGATCTCTATCAGGTCGATCCCGACGGCGCTGCGCTGAAGACGGTGAATTACACGCTGACGGCGCAGAACCTTCTGGGCAAGAGCCTGTCGCTGCGCCAATCCGCGGGCGAGGTGACCTATACCACCGGCGACCGCCAGCCACCCGCCGCGCTGCGCAGTTGCGGCATCGGTGTCTCGCAGCACGGGCGGGCCGAGAAGCTGGCCGAGATCGCCGCGGCGGCGGATCTCAAGAACACCGAGATCGCTGGCGGCAACGGCGATCAGGTGGTGCTTTTCGCCGAGGATGTGCACCGCGGCTATCGCGTCGATGTGGCTGAGGTACCAAGCCTGACCGAGCCCGGCATCTGGCGCTCGCTTTGTGCGCGCGAGGGCCGGTATCGGGCGCTGAAGTCCGGGACCGCGCTCGACTATGCGCCGGACGAGGGCCATGTCTCTGGCGCGTCGCTCAGCGGCGATCCCGAGGACGATAACGAACAATATCTGCATGAAAGCCTGTTCCGGTGGACGGGCTGGTCGCTGGTTGCGCCGCGCCCCGGCAAGGTAATCCGCTCGGAAAAGGCAGAAGATAGCGAGTTGCAGGCAGAGGTGCCCGCCGAGGTGACCGACGCCGCCGAGAAGGGCAATGGTCTGGCCGTGGACTTCCGCGCCCGGCGCGGCTCGCTGCCCCGGCTGCGCTTTGGCCGGGCGTATCGGATGCGGGCGCGGATGGTCGATCTTGCGGGCAACGGTCTGGCGCTGGACGATCCCTCGATCGAGCCGCTCGAACAGGCCAGCGATCCGGTCGGCTACTGGCGGTTCGAGCCGGTCGATCCACCGGTTCTGGTGCAGCGCGCGCGGCTCAGCGAGGGCGAACAGCTGGAGCGCATGGTGATCCGTTCGAACGTGCAGACCTCTGCCGCGGACTATCTTCAGACGCAGGACTTCAAGGAGGCGACGCAGGCGCAAGCTTCGGCAGATTTCGCCTATACCGCGATCAATGAACGCCATGTGGTGCCGCCGAAATCCTCGCAGCAGCAATGCGAGACGCACGGGCTGTTCGATCCGTTCCTCGGCGGCGATTGGGAGGCGTCTAAGAAGGGCTATGAGATTGCGGCGCGCGAGGCGGGCACGCTCTATGATCCGCAGCCCGGCAGTCAGATCGAACTGATCACCCCGCAGGCCGTCGCACCGGCGGCCACAACGCAGGCGGTGCCGCCGCAGATGCCGGGCCCCGACCACCCGGTCGGCGACCGGATGGTCGGCGGGCAATATATCATCCACCGCGAAGCGCATGTGCGCACGCCCTATCTGCCCGATGGCGCTGCGGGCGGTGTCGCACTGCGCGCCGAGCCGGGGCACGAGATCCCCGGGCTGGTCGAGGGGTTGGTGCTAGGCGATCATTGCCGCGTGGTGCGCTCGCAGGCGACCGACCAGCTGGTGCTGCTGATCCGCCACCGCGCGGACTGGCCCGACGCGCAGGGCTTCCGGATCGAGTTGGAGGAGCGGGCCGAGACGGACAGTGAACTGCCCTGCAAGGTCGCCTTCCCCGACGACGGGCGACCGAAGTGGGACGAAGCCGAGCGGGTCCTGCGCCTGTTCCTGCCCAAGGGACAGATCCTGCGGCTGCGCTATTCGAGCTTCATCGCGCCCGAGTTCCTGCGCACCTTCGGGATGCCGCGCTGGACGGCGACGCAGAAGGCGGGCGAGGCGTTGATGATGGCCGCTGCGATCGGTGAGACATGGCTGATGACGCCGTTCCGCAGGCTGGTCATGGTGCACGCCACGCAGCAGCCGATCTGTGCGCCGCAGCTGCTCAACCTGACCGCGCAGCGCGGGCTGGGCGAGCCCTCGGCGCGGCTTCTGGTCCGGCAGGTGCTGCTGCACGGCCCTTCGACCGGCAAATTCCAGATCGAGGCACGCTGGAAAGAATGGGTCGACGACATCAACCGCCCCGGCCCGGAGCGCGTCAGCTTCAACGGCGCGCTGGCCGAGGTGCGACTGGCCGAGAACCACCGCAACGGTTTCATCCTCTCGCAGGCGGTGGATGCGCAGTTGGCCGATCCGGAGGCAAAGCGCGGCGACGTGCATGAGATCGGCGACACGCGGTTCCGTCTGGTGCAGTACCGCGTTCGGGCGACCACGCGTTTTCGCGAGTACCTGCCGCCCGCGATGTACGACAAACCCGCGCTGATCACCCGCGAAGGACCGGATGCCGAGGGGCCTGCCTTTGCGCTGCCCGATGAGGGCGATCCGGGCGCACCGGTATTGCGGCAGACCGGCGGCGCGACTGCGCAGACCCCGGTGCCCGCCAGTGCGCCGCCCGCCGATCCACGGCTGCTCTATGTCGTGCCGACGTTCCGGTGGCAGCGCCCGAAGATCGCCGGACGGCACGAGGTGACGCGGCATGGCAACGGCTTGCGGGTCTGGCTCGACCGCCCGTGGTTCTCGTCAGGGGATGGCGAGTTGCTGGGCGTGGTGCTGCTGGCGAATGGCGGCAGCTTTTCGAAAATCCCCGAGGATATGGAGCAGCTTGTCACGCAATGGGGCACCGATCCGATGTGGGAGACCAGCCAGCCCAAGCAGGCCATCTCGGATGCGGATTTCCCCGCGCGCGTCACCGCCGAAAGCCTGCGGCTGCAGGAAAAGCCCGGCCATGCGCCAGTCCGAATCCTTGGGCACCGGGTGCATTGGGACGCCGAGCGCAGCCTGTGGTTCTGCGACATCGAGCTCAACCCCGGCACCGCCTATATGCCCTTCGTGCGACTGGCTTTGGTACGCTACCAGCCCAACGCCCTGCCGCAGGTGAAGATCTCCAAAGTGGTGCTGGCCGAGTTCGCGCAGGTCCTGCCGCGCCGCAAGCTGACCGCGCGCATGGACGGCAGCACGCTTAAGGTGACGCTGCACGGGCCGAACCCGAAGAGCGGGCCGATCCACTTCACGCGGGATTCCTCGCATCAGGGCGTGTCTTACATCAACGGCCCGTTCGAGACCGGGCGCAACCGGGTGGAACTGGTCCTGCAAGAGCAGCGCGACGGCATCGACAGCGATCTGGCGTGGGAGGATGTGAAGGTGCTCGAAAGCCATGTGGTCGGCGCAGAGGAGCAGACGGGGAGTGGCCCCTCGGTGTTCGAGCCGCTGACGCCGATCGGCGGGGTCACGGTGACGCCCGCGCGCACAGGCGCGCGCCAGCCCGTGGAAACGGGCCGCGTCGTCCGCCCGGCGGCTGGGGGAAGGGTGCGCCTGCCGGGGGCGGTCAACCTTGGCACCATGGCCCTGCGCCGCTCGGGTGGCCTCGGCACGATCCTCGACGACGGGCGCACGCGCTTCCCGGCTCCTGGCGATCTGGAGGTGTTCGATCCCTTCATCACCGACCCGCCGTTCTGGCAAGGGCAGGCGAAACTGCCCACGGGCGGAGGGCCGCGCCGTCTGGTGCTGCGCGAGTTCGAGCGCTTCTACTCCGATGACATCGCGCCGCCGCGGCGCGGCTCCCGGCTTGCGGCGCAACGCATCATCGAAGAGCGCCTCGTCTTCGCCGAGACCTTCGAGACAGAAGGGCTCTGACGTATTGCGAATGGAGAGACTCGGGGTGCTGTGGGGGTCTTCTCCCGATAGGCCGATTAGGGCTTGCGATATGGTTAATTTACGCTGGGCCTATTGCCTCGAAAAAGACACAATATCCGAGACGCGGTTTTCTATTCGGATACTGCATCTTCAATTATAAAGTGAGCTTTGGATTGTAACGCTCTGAAAACGACAGAAAGCTGAAGTATCGCTCTGCGGTCCCACGCCGGGCCATGCGGCGCCGGATGCCCTCCGATCAGGGTTGGCTTGGGGTCTGAGAGGCTGGAAAATATAGCGAAAAGTTGACCGATGGTGCGTTGTGGGCCAAAGTTGATGGATTGAATGAAGGCCCATTTCACCCTCCGCTGGAGGTACTCATGTTTCCGATAAAGCATTTGTCGCGGTCGGATGAGATTGCCGCCGCCAATCAACTGGGGGTCCCCGTCTCGGTCATAAAGGCCGTCAAGGCGGTCGAGGCGCGACAACGCGGATTTATTTCTGGAACCGACCGCCCCTGTATCCTCTTCGAAGGGCATCATTTCAGTCGGCTGACCAAAGGAAAATACGACAGGGCGAATCCCGATATCTCCTATCCGAAATGGACGCGGGTGCACTACAAGGGCGGGCGCGGGGAATATGACAGGCTGCTCAAGGCGATCCGCATCAACCGCGGCGACAGCGATCCGGCGCTAAAGTCAGCGTCCTGGGGGCTGTTTCAGATCATGGGGTTCAACCATGATCTGGTCGGCTATGAAACCGTGGGCGCCTTTGTCAACGCCATGGCTCTGGGAGAGCCGCAGCAACTGACGGCCTTCGTTCGCTTTGTCGAGCACAACAATCTTGCCGACAAGTTGCGCAGCGAGAGATGGGACGAGTTCGCGCGCGCCTATAATGGCCCCGCCTACCGAGCCAACAAATACCACATCAAGCTGGCCGCAGAATTCACCAAGGCGCGGGCGATGATCGACGAGGAACGCACCGGCGGGCAGGTCAATCTCGAGCGCGGCGACACGATGCAGTTGCAGGCGGCGCTCAACGTGGCGATCGACACCGGGCTCGTTGTCGATGGCTGGATTGGCGACAACACCCGCGCCGCGATCCGCACCTTTCAGGAGCGCGAGGGCATGCCGGTCGACGGCAAGGTGAGCAAAGAGCTGCTGGATCGTCTCGAACTCGAAGTGCCCAACTATGACGCCATTGTGGAGGCCTGAGCCATGGTCGCAAGCGCAACCGCCCTCTCCGCCGCCCGGATCATCGCCGGTCGCTTTCTGCCAGTTCTGCTTGGCAAGCTCTCCGGCTCGCGTGCGGGGGACCTTGCCGAGCGTGTGGTGAGCACCGCCGCCGGGGTCGTCGGGCTGCCGCTCGACGCCAGCGTCGACGAAATTGTTGCCAAACTGGGGGACGATCCTGAGGCCGAGCGGCGTTTCACCCTCGCGATGATGGAGATTGAGCGCGACGTCTACCGGCTGGAGCTTGAGGATCGCCGCGCCGCCCGCGAAAGCCAGAACGCGCGCGGGCAGCAGCGCGCGGACATGATGCTGAAGATGGTGGTGACCGGTCTGCTGGCCTGCATCCTCGCCGTGGTGGCGCTCGGTATGGTTGGGATGGAGAACGACACCGCCCGCGCCTCGCTGATCGCGCTGCTGACGACCATCGCGGGTGCTTTGCTGAAGATGTTTAGTGATGCGTTTGCCTTCGAGTTCGGCAGTTCGCGCGGCTCGAAGAACAAGGACGAGCAGATCGAGGAATTCAATCAGGCGCTGCTGGCTGTGGGGCGCAAGCAGCAGGACCGGACGCAGGAGATGCTGCGAGAGAACCTCGACAAACGGACCGTGGTCGCCGTCGAGGCGGAGGCGAGTGCTACCACCGTCGCGGCGGCGCCGGGCAAGCGGGACTTCGTGGCCGAGCTGGAGGCCGAAGCGGCGGCTTGAAGAGGGAAGGGAGCGCGGCTTTGCGCCGGAGATCGACACATGGCTGAAGGTGAGGAGAAGCCGGTTCCTGGAGGGCTTTGGACGCGGCTCTGTGCATGGAATGCCAGCGTCTTTCAGGGGGCGAAACTGCTGCGCGCGGTGCTGATGGCGGCGGCGATCTTGGGCGTTTTGTCTCTGCTCTTCGTGCTTGGATCCTATGCTGCGCCGCTGCTGACCCAGCGCTACCAAAATGCGCGCTCGGATGTGGCCCGCTCGCTGCGCGGGGATCCCGATCGTCCGGGCGTGTCGGGCCTGATCTACGTCGAGAGCCCTGAGGTTTATACCCGTCAGCGTCTGGTGAACGATCGCTACCTGCAGGATGCGTGGCTGCGCGAGCGGCTCGAAGAGATCGACGACCCCGATGCCGGTTGGATCGAAGAGGCGCAGGCCGAGATGCGGCGGGCGGTACTGAGCATCGTCGCCGGACGCGAGGCCGTAAAGCCGGAAGATGAGGCGGCGTCCGAGTCTGCCACGAGCATTTCGGACACAGCGTTGCAGGAACTGCTGAAGGTACCTTTCGACGCGCGGTTCCAACTTCAGTCAGAGGCGCGCGACAAGATCCGTCAGTTGATTCTTGAGAACGCGCTCGATGACCGGCACGATCTCAGCGGGAACACCGTGTTCGGGCTGAAATTCGACACCTCGATCCTGCCGGGCTCGGAGACCTACCTCAATCCCACGGTCGCTGTGCGGATGCATCAGAACCCGCTCGACCGGCTGTTTGATCTGCACCGGAGCGGGCCGGACGGCACCGCTGTCGGGCCGCGCGGCCCCGAGGATTTCGTCCGGCACTTCATGCGTTACGAGGAAGTCTCGGGCGGGGATAGGCAAAGCCCGCCGTGGAAGTTCAGCAGCGACGAGCTCGATATTCTCGAGCAGATAGACGAGTATTTCGCGGGTTGGCTGTTGAGCCTCGAACGGCGGCTGGCCGAATATAGGGGTGATGTGGGTGATAGCTGCCCCGATGCCGAGAGCGCGGCTGTTCGGGCGCTTTTGCGAGCCCCCATCTGCGAGGCGGATGCGGGCGGTGGCCTGCGGCTCAGCACGCC
This sequence comes from Salipiger sp. CCB-MM3, assembly GCF_001687105.1. Classification (NCBI taxonomy): domain Bacteria; kingdom Pseudomonadati; phylum Pseudomonadota; class Alphaproteobacteria; order Rhodobacterales; family Roseobacteraceae; genus Salipiger; species Salipiger sp. CCB-MM3. The sequence goes on along the minus strand of NZ_CP014596.1, from coordinate 1,452,264 downwards.
TGCGCGGGCGCGTATCGAGACGGTTTTGGCGCAGGTCGAAAGCGTCGACGATGCGCTGAGCTTTATCACCCGCGCCCCGCATTTCGGACGCAAGACCGCCGAGAAGCTGCGTGCGCAGGTGATCCGCAACGCCGAGGACATCTGCGGCGTGTTCGGCGATGACAAGGTGACGCTGGAGCAATTCCTTTCTGAACAACAGTCCAGCATCCCCTCGGCGCAGGGGCGCGTGCCCGGCGTCTGGGGGGTATTTCTTGATGCCAAGACCACCTTCCGGGATTCCTATAAGCCGGGCTTGTGCCCCTTCGACATCGACATGTCCTTCGGCGGCAGCAGCGTCACGCTCTTTGTCACCTATCAAGAAGGTGTGCAGAATTTCGGTCCTTCGGCCGATCCCAGTTTCCTGCGCGAGGGCGGGCTGCTGCCGCTGGTTTGTGAACGCGAGTTCTGCCCGAATTTTCATGTCTGGCTGGACGCGGGCCCAGAGGCGGATGAGGCGCAGATTGAGGAAATGAAGAACAGCCTTAGCCCCGAGGCGCTGGCGACGATTGGGCGCGAGGCTGCGGCGATCTCGGAACGGGTGGTGTGCCGCTTGCAGATCGGCGGTTCCGGACCCGGTCGTCGGGTGACCGGCCCCGACCGTGAGACGCTGCTGGCGCAATACAAGGCGCTGGTCGGAGACGATGGGGCGGGTGTTGAGGTGACTGATTGCGTTGCGGGCCGCTCTCTGCGGCTGCGGCTTGGCGCCTTCGAGTTCTTCCGGCGCATGGCCGAGGTCGAAAGCTACACCTACGCCGCCTTTCCACGCGGCGACGTGACCGGCGTGGTGCGCGAGGTCGGAGAGCATCAGTCGCTGGGGCTCGAAGGGGAGGCCAGCGGCGCCTCGGGTCGCGCGGGCTATGAGCGCAGCAGCCGTGAGCGCACAATCGAGGCCGTGCCGAGGGTGATCAATTTCGCCTCCGGGCAAAGTCGCTCGTCGCAGCCAGAGCTCGAACGGAGCAAGCATTTCGATTTTGGCTGGACGGTGGTCAAGGAGGGCGCGAAGGAGCCGATGATGGTCTCGCAGCTCGTGCTGATTTCCATGCCCGCCTATATGGACGAGATCAGCCTGACGCTGTGGAAAGGGTTTCTAGATCTCGACAAGGTGCCCGCGGACCGCTCGGCGCTTCTGCCTGAGCTTGAAAAGGCGCTGCAGGACGTTGCGGAGGCGGAGCGTGTGGCCGGAGACGCGGGCTATGGCGATGCAGCCGGGGATGGACCTGCGCCCCCGGCGCGGCGGTTCAACGACATGGGGTTCGAAGAGCGCATCCGCTTTTTGATGAAAGGCTATGAGACGGGAACGATCACGCTGAAGGTTCCCCCCGATTTCACCGCGCTCGACAGCATTGTGATTGGCCGAAGCAAGATCCTCGGCCCGCAAATCAATGCCTCGGCGCTGGATCAGGCGGTGCGGCCCGAGCAGATCAACGGCTCCCATCGCGAGGAATGCGTGCGCTGGTCGAAAATTGTCGAGGAGGCCGCGACCGACGCCGATAAGGATGAGGTCTATTATCACGTCGAGATGGTCGTGCCCGGCGAGCGTCTCTGGCGCTCGACGGTGGTCACCCTTGGGGGGGCCAAGGCGCAGCGGATCGAGGTGATGCCGGACATGCGCGGCATTCTCGCGACCTTCCGCCTGCCCGAGCCTCCGGTCGCCGGGGAAGAGCGCATCTGGGTCTGGACCAGCGAGGGCCGCGACACCGCTGTCGTGCGCGTGTGCAATTCCGAGGGGAAGTTCGGGCCAGAGCCCGTCGCGGCGGCGTCGGCGCCTTAGCGATGCTTGATCAGCGGACCACCTGCCCGATGTAGCGCCCGCATTTGCAGGGCGAATTGATCGGCTGCGGCGCTACGGTGCAAATGCCATTGGGCGTCTCGCAGACAGTGCCGGTGCTTTGCTGTACAAGCTCGCGCAGCGCGGGTTTGCCGGAGGGTGTGTAACTGCGCTTTTCCGGCAGTTTTTCGGAGGAGGACATCGGCACCGTGGCGACCGGCGCCGGGGTGGCGCTTTCTTCGGCGAGTGCGACGCGCTGGCCATCTTGATTCGGAAGCAGGACGTAGCCGATGGCAAGAATGCCAGCGACGGCGAGAAGGATCCCGAGGGCTAGGCCTTTGACTTTTTTCACTGCTTTGAACCTCTGGTCGTTCAGGGCGGGCTATGGCGCCTCTTGGTTGATCTGCAGTGTACCGGATCGGCGGACTGCGGCCAATAAATACGGGGTCAGTGGGCGAAGACCTGCCTTGCACCTCGGGCCGATCAAGGGCCGCGCGGCTCTGTTTCGGCGGGCGGGGCGGTTACATTGCCCAAGCTTCGGTGAACCCTTCCACGCCAAACTCGCGGTCGATCGTCGGCAGGTCGTGCGGGCTCAGCAGCAGAACGCCGGTCGTGGCGGCAAGGCGGCGCGCGCTTGGCGTGAACCCCGCCGTGGCAAGCACCGCCGCGCCGGCGAGCCCATAGTAGTTCTTGCCGGTGAACGCCTCTTGGATGGCCTTGTTGCCGACCGGAGAATTGTAGCGTTTGACCTGCAGGCCGATGACCAGCGCGCCTTTGCGCGCGACGATGTCGATGCCCTGATCATAGCCGCGTTTGGTGACATCGGCGTCCCAGCCGAAATGCCGCAATTGCGCCGCGCACCAATGTTCGAACTCGGCGGGATCGCTCGGGTAATCCTCGGCGTCAAAGCCGCCGTCCTTGGCCTCGCTTTCGATCCGTTCGACCTCGGCCAGCACGTAGTCGACCACCGCGGGCTCGATCCGGTGGTAGTCGAAAGACAGGTCGATGCTGTCGAGAAACTCCAGCGCGATCTCGTGCCGTTCGTCGGCGATCACCCGGTTGTAGTCGTTCTTTTTGACCGCCAGCCGCAGGTTCCGCGACAGGGCGGCGGAATGCGCTTCCACATGGCGGGTCAACTCGCGGCGCTTGGCGGGGCTGAGCGCGAGGCCAAGCGCCTTGAACACCAGCACCAGCACCGTGAGATAGCCAAAGCCGATGAGCGGCAGAGCCCGTGTCGTGGCGACTGAGGCTTCGAGCGCGTAATAGGCATAACCTACGCAGACCAGCGCCAGAAAGGTCACGGCGCCAAGGATCGTTTCGTATTCTTTTCTCATTCGCTGCCGCCTCGGTGCGTTGTTTTCCCTTAGTCTACCTCGAGGGGAACATTTCGGCAACATGTGACGTGAGAGTCGGCGCGTAAGCGCTTATCACAATGGTATGAATCTGGTTTGTGCCATGTCCTGGGCACTTGCTTTGTCCGCCGATAGCAAAAGGCCCAGAGCAACGCTCTGGGCCTTCCTGTCATCTTGTGGCGGCGGGTTTCAGGCCGCGATGGCGTCGTCGATGGTCGTGAAGAACTCGCCGCGCGTGAAGGGCATGGTCAGAATGCCGCTGGCGCCGAGGCCCTTGGCGAGCAGTGTTGTTGCGACCTTGGCGTAGCGGTTCAGCACGACGATCGGCTGGCGGTCGTTGCGCGCGCGCAGATCGCGCAGGAACGAGAAACCGTCCTGATCGGGCAGGTCGGGATCCATCATCACCAGATCGTACTGGCCGCTTTCGATCAGTGGGCGGGCGTCATCGGCGGTGGCGGTCTGGAAGGCGGCGTGGCCGCCCTCGGAAAGAATGCGATCCAGCGCGCGGCGCTGGTCGTGGTCTGGCAGGAGCAGAAGGATCCGGGCCATGCTGATCGCCTCATCTGTTGGTTTCGACAGCCCAAAGATGCGGTCGCAGAGGCTTTCGCTCAACCGAGTCGTCCAGAGGTTTACGCTACGTCCACGGGGATAACTGCGGGGGAAGTGTGGGGGAATTGCGGGGGTGAAATTCAGGCCGCTTTGGCGCGCTACGGGGGCGCCGCCGATGCATCACGAGACCGCGTATCCGGACCTAACGCAAAACGGCACCCGCTTTGGCGGCGCGCCCGGCGGGGGAAATCCCTGAACCCGAAGCGCGCCCCGAAGCGGGTGCCGTCTGTTTGTTTGGCCTGCGGGCGGCTCAGGGACGCCCGCAGAAGACCGCTTTTGGCGATCAGAAGTGGACCGAGCGCGCGGTGCCCGGCACCTCTTGCGGCGGCGCGAATTTGGTCAGGTCGATGCCTTCGACAGCCGACTTGTACTCATCCGCGTTGGGCGTGCGGCCAAGAATGGCCGAGAGCACCACAACCGGCGTCGAGGCGAGAAGGCTTTCGCCCTTCTTCTCGGCGGAGTCTTCCACCACGCGGCCTTGGAACAGGCGGGTCGAGGTGGCGAGAACCGTGTCGCCCTTGGCGGCCTTTTCCTGGTTGCCCATGCAGAGGTTACAGCCCGGACGCTCGAGGTAGAGGATGTTCTCATACTCGGTGCGGTTCTGGGTCTTCGGGAACAGATCGTCGAACTCGAAGCCCGAGTACTTCTGCAGGATTTCCCAGTCGCCCTCTTCCTTCAGCTCGTCGATGATGTTGTAGGTCGGCGCGGCCACCACGAGCGGTGCCTTGAACTCGACCTTGCCCTGCGATTTCTCGAGGTTCTTCAGCATCTGCGCGACGATCTTCATGTCGCCCTTGTGCACCATGCACGAGCCGACAAAGCCCAGGTCCACCTTCTTCTCGGCCCCGTAATACGAGATCGGGCGGATGGTGTCGTGGGTATAGCGGCGCGACGGATCGGCGTTGTTGACGTCCGGGTCGGCGATCATCGGCTCGTCGATCAGGTCGAGATCGACGACCACTTCGGCGAAATACTTGGCGTTGGCATCCGGGGTCAGCGCGGGCTTCTCGCCCGAACGGATCTCGGCGATGCGCTTGTCGGCCTTGGCAATCAGACCTGCGAGCGTGCCCGCCGCGTTGTCCATGCCCTTGTCGATCATCACCTGAATGCGGTGCTTGGCCAGTTCCAGCGAGCCGATCAGCGTCTCATCGTTGGAGATACAGATCGAGGCCTTGGCCTTCATCTCTGCGGTCCAGTCGGTGAAGGTGAAGGCTTGGTCCGCCAGCAGGGTGCCGATGTGCACTTCGATGACGCGGCCCTGGAAGACGTTGTCGCCGTGCTGCTGGAGCATCTGCGCTTGGGTGGCGTGCACCACGTCGCGGAAGTCCATGTGATCGGCCATCTTGCCCTTGAAGGTCACCTTCACGGACTCGGGGATCGGCATGGTCGCCTCGCCGGTCGCCAGCGCCAGCGCCACGGTGCCGCTGTCCGCACCGAAGGCCACGCCTTTGGACATGCGGGTGTGGCTGTCGCCGCCGATGATCACGTCCCAATCGTCCACGGTGATGTCGTTCAGCACCTTGTGGATCACGTCGGTCATCGCGTGATAATGGTCCTTCGGGTCACGCGCGGTGATCAGGCCGAAGTCGTTCATGAACTTCATCAGGCGCGGGATGTTGGCCTGTGCCTTCTTGTCCCAGACCGAGGCGGTGTGACAGCCGGACTGATAGGCGCCATCGACGGTGGGCGAGATGACCGTGGCGGCCATCGCTTCCAGTTCCTGCGAGGTCATCAGGCCGGTGGTGTCCTGCGAGCCCACGATGTTGACCTTCACGCGCACGTCCGAACCGGCGTGCAGGGTCTTGCCCGAGGTCACGCCGAGTGCGTTGCGGTTGAAGATTTTCTCGACGGCGGTGAGGCCCTGACCTTCGATCGAGACCTCTTTCGAGGGCGCGTAGACCGGGGTCGGCTCGACGCCGAGCGTCTCTGCGGCGAAGGTCTGCAGCTTCTTGCCGAAGACAACGGCGTAGGAGCTGCCGGCCTTCATGAACTCGACCTTCTGCGGGGTGAAGGCAGAGGCGACGTCGGCCAGTTCCTTGCCGGTTTCGTCGAGCAGCTTCTTGTTCTGGGTGTCGATCTTCAGCACGGTGCCGGTGGCGACCGAGTATTTCTGCTCGAGCACCGGGTTGCCGTCGTTGTTGAGGATCGGCTTGCCGTCAGCGTCGACCTTCTTGACCCAGTTCTTCAGGTCGAGACCGATGCCGCCGGTCACGCCGACGGTGGTCAGGAAGATCGGCGAGATGCCGTTGGTGCCCGCGACGACCGGAGCGATGTTCACGAAAGGAACGTAGGGGCTGGCCTTCTTGCCGGTCCAGAGCGCCACGTTGTTGACGCCGGACATCCGCGACGAGCCCACGCCCATGGTGCCCTTCTCGGCGATCAGCATCACGCGCTTGTCGGGGTGCTGTGCCTGCAGGTCCTGAATTTCTTTCTGCGCTTCGGGCGAGATCATGCACTTGCCGTGCAACTCGCGGTCGGAACGCGAGTGCGCCTGATTGCCGGGCGACAGAAGGTCGGTCGAGATGTCGCCTTCGGCGGCGATATAGGTGACGATCTTCACCTCTTCGTCGACGTCGGGCAGCTTGGTGAAGAACTCGGCCTTCGCATAGCTTTCCAGCACGTCCTTGGCCACGGCGTTGCCAGCCTTGTAGGCGCTGCCGAGGCGCTCCATGTCGGCCTCATAGAGGAAGACCTGCGTTTTCAGCACGTCGGCGGCCTGTGCAGCAATCGCGGCGTCGTCTCCGAGCGCGAGGTCGAGCAGCACTTCCACCGAGGGGCCGCCCTTCATGTGCGACAGCAGCTCGAAAGCGAACTCGGGGGTGATTTCCGCAACCACGGCCTCGCCGAGGATGATCTTCTTGAGGAAGGCGGCCTTCACGCCTGCGGCGCTCGTGGTGCCGGGCAGGGTGTTGTAAACGAAGAACTCGAGCGAGTCCTTGCGGTGCTCGTTGCCCTCGTCCTCGATCTGCGCGATCAGCTCTGCGACCAGTGCGCCGTCGTCGATCGGCTTGGGGTGCAGCCCCTCGCCCTTGCGCGTTTCGATTTCCTGCAAGTAATCGGTGTACAAGCTCATGACGGTTCCTGCGACTGGTGTTTGGCAAAGCTGCAGCGCCGAAGGGTCTGATCTGGTTCGGCGAGCGGCGGCGGGCTTATTGTATGCGCCAGTATACCAATCCCCCGGCGGCATCAAGATCCCAGACGTGGACAATCTGTCCGACCCAGCGACAGGAAGGGGCTGCGCCTTTTCCATGGGCGTGCCGATCGCTGGGCTGATGGCATGCGGAAGCAGGGCAACACAAGGGCTTGGGGGCAGTGCCTCGTGCTTGCGGTCGTTTCTGAGTGGGGAGGGTGAGTTGGGATAAGAGCGGCACGATATGGCCGATGTCGTGCCGCAACCTTTCAGATTTTCGGCTTAGCGCCTGACTGCAGCGACCCTTCCGGCACTGATCTTTGCTGACCCGCGGCGCGGAGGTTCAGGTTCGGGCGCACTGGAGAGCAGGGCGCGTCTCCGCGCCCTGCCGTGTCTGATTATTGCATCGCGTTGTCGAGGAAGTCCGCGACCACATTCGACATGTCGAAGGAGGCGCCGCCCTGCACCGGCGGGTATTCCGCCAGCGTCTGCAGGTGCTGGCCCATCAGCACGCTCATCGGCTGCATCAGCCACGAGACCTTCTGCATCAGGTGACCATAGGCATCGGTGCTGCTGTAGCTTTCGAACGGGTCCATCCGGATGTTGAAGACCAGCGGCGCGGTGCGCGCTTCGAGGCTGTCGTAATAGTCTTCCTTGGTGGAGAAGTGGAACTTCCACGGGCCCATCCGTGCGGCGGTCAGCTTGCTTTCATAGTAGTAGAAAATGCTGTTCCGCGCCGACTGGTCCTGCTCGCCTTCCCAGTAGGGCAGGTTGTTCACACCGTCGATATACTGCTGCTTTTCTTCCATGACCTCGGCAGCCACATCTTCGATCCCGGCAGCGGCGGCCAGCGAGGTGAACATGTCCTGATGGCCTTGGATGCCGTTGAGGATCTTGCCCTCGGGCAGGTGGCCTGGCCAGCGGATCATCGACGGCACGCGCACGCCGCCTTCGTAGGTGGTCATCTTCTCGCCGCGGAACGGCGAGGTGCCGCCATGCGGCCACGAATTGTGCTCGGGGCCGTTGTCGGTCGAGTACCAGACGATGGTGTTGTCAGCGAGGCCCTGCTCTTCGAGCCAGTCGAGCAGCACCCCGATGTCATGGTCATGCTGCAGCATGCCCGAGCCGTAGAAATCGGCCTCGGAGGTATATTGCTCGGCCGCATAGCGCCATTCGTCGTTGAGACGGGTGTAGAGGTGCATACGGCTGGTGTTGAGCCAGACGAAGAAGGGCTCGCCCGCATCCTTGGCCCCCAGCATGAAGTCCTGCGCCAGCGGGATCACCTCGGCCATGTCGAAGTCCTTCATCCGCTCTTGGGTCAGCGGGCCGGTGTCTTCGATGGTCTGCATGCCGATCTTGCCAAAGCGCGGCTGCTCGGTGGGATCGTCGGTCTCGGAGGCGAAGGAGTGGATCACGCCACGCGTGCCGAACTGCGCTTCATATTCTTCCAGCGAGCCCGAGAAGGCCTTGCCGAAGTTCTGATAGTCGCGCTGCTCGGCCTCTTCTTGGGTGTTGAGGTGGTAGAGGTTGCCGAAGAACTCGTCGAAGCCGTGCACCGTCGGCAGGTGCTCGTTGCGGTCGCCAAGGTGGTTCTTGCCGAAATGGCCGGTTCGGTAGCCGATCTGCTTGAGCTCTTCTGCGAGCGTGGGCGAGGCGGCCTGCAGGCCAAGCGCAGAGCCCGGCTGGCCCACCGTCGTCATGCCCGAGCGGATCGGGTATTGCCCGGTGATGAAGGCGGCGCGGCCTGCGGTACAGCTTGGCTGCGCGTAGTGATCGGTAAAGCGGATGCCCTCCATCGCGATGCGGTCGATATTGGGCGTGGTGTAGCCCATGGTGCCCATCCCGTAGGACGACAGGTTCGACCAGCCGATGTCATCACCCCAGATAACGAGAATGTTCGGCTTCTCGGTTTGCTCCTGCGCCAAAGCGGCCCCTGTCAGGCCAGCGAAGGCTAGGGGAATCGCCAGAATATACGGCCTCAACATCACTTTTCTCCCGTGCGTCAATTGCTTGGAACCTAAATAGTGAGGCGACCCTAGCACACGTTCTGAGAGAGTCATCCCTCAACCGTCCGTGATCGGATGTTTTCTTGTCGCAGGGTAAGGCGGCGCATGGGACGGGAAATCCCTCCGCTTTATGCGGCGCGCCGGACAAGACCCGCGCGCCGCAAATGGGTCAGGCCTCTGCTTCGTCCGCGCGTTCCAGTGCCTGCCGGCGCAGCGAGGCCAGATGCCCCACCACCAGCGCAAGAATGGCGAGGCCAAGGAAGGCCGCCACCGGGCGCTGGAAGAAATCGGCAAAGACCTCGACCCGCGCCATGGCCGGGCGGAACTTCGTCTCCATGATCCCGCCCAGCACCAGCCCGAGGATGATCGGCACCGGCGGCAGGTCCTGCCGCTTGAGGATCAGCCCGATCCAGCCAAAGACCGCCGCGATGATACAATCGGTGATCGAGTTGCGCAGGCTGTAGACGCCGACAAAGCTCAGCGTCAGGATCATCACCCCCAGAAAGCGCGTCGGAATGCGGATGATCTTCAGCAGCAGGTTCGACGAGACCATCATGAACAGCACCACGATCACGTTGAGCAGGATCATCGCTGCATAAAGCGCGTAGACGAAATCGATCTGCCCCTGAAAGAGCTGCGGGCCGGGGATCACATTGTGCACGTAGAACACCGACAGCATCATGGCGGTGAGCGCCTCGCCGGGGATGCCGAGCGCCAGAAGCGGGATCATCGCGGCGGCGGGCACGGCGTTGTTGGCCGCCTCCGAGGCGACGAGCCCCTCTTCGCTGCCATTGCCAAAGGCGTCGGGGGTCTTCGAGGTCTTCTGCGCGTAGGTGTAGCTCAGGAATTGCGCGGTGAACTCGCCGACGCCGGGGATCATCCCCATCAGCACGCCGAAACCTGTGCCCGCCGCGACCAGTCGCTTGTGGCGGAAGGTGCGGCCCATGGCGCGCGCCATCGAGCCCTTGATCGGCTTGGCATCGGGCGCGTCCTCGGGGCCCGAGAGCAGCAGGAAGGCTTGGCTCAGCGCGAAGAGCCCCAGCACCACGACGATCAGGTCAAAGCCCGAGGCCAGCCAAGGCTGATCGAAGGTGAAGCGCTGGGTGTATTTGAGCGGCTCCAGCCCCACGGTCCCCAGAAAGACACCGAAGCCCGCGAGCATGCCCGCCGCCAGCGCCTGCCCGCGGTGCGCGATGACCACCAGCACGAGGCCAAGGAGGGCGGCGAGGAATATCTCCTTCGAGCCGAACATCGGTGCGACCTTGGCCAGCACCGGCGAGAGCAGGATCAGCGCGAGGATCGACAGGATGCCGCTGCCGAAGGAGGCGCCATAGGCCAGCCCCAGCGCCTTCAGCGCCTCGCCGCGTTTGGTCATCGGGTGGCCGTCGTAGGTGGTCAGCGCATTGACCGCCGTGCCGGGCGTGTTGATCAGGATCGCTGGCAGCGCACCGCCGAACATCGACGAGCCGTAGATGCCCAAGAGCATGACCAGTCCCACGAGCGGCGGCAGGGCGAAGGTCGCGGGCAGCAGGATGGCGATGGCCACGGCGGGGCCGACGCCGGGGATGGCGCCGATGATGACGCCGCCGACTGAGCCGATCAGCAGGGCCAGCAGCACGTCGAGATGCATCAGCATGCCGATGCCGGAAAGGAGCATGTCCATGGCGGGGCCTCAGAAACGGGTCATCAGGAAGGAGCGGAAACCGCCAGGCGGCAGCAACTCGTAGATCGCGCCCGACGGGATGTTCACGCCCAGAAGGCTGCGGAAGACCAGCACGGTGCCGAGCGCAAAAAGCGTGGCCAGCCCTATCCAGCGCAGCGAGCGGTAGCCGAGCCGCCAGCTCAGCGCGCAGGTGAACAGGGCGGTTGCCAGCAGGTATCCGGCCCACGGCACGAGCTGCACATAGGCAAGAAACCACGCCGCGAATTCCAGCGGGCGCAGGCAGCCCTTGATCTCCTGCCATGCGCCGCCCGAGGGGTGCGCGGCGAGCGCGCGCAGCAAATATCCGGCGGAAAAGACCAGCATGGTAAGGGTCGCCACCGCGGGCCAGAAGCGCGGCTGGACGAAGGCTTTGGTGCGCGGCAGCCAGTCGGTCTGGAACGGCAGCAGCAGCAGAAGGATCAGTGACAGGCCAAAGAACCCGGCGGCAAAGATCACCTCTCCCGGCCCGGCGGCGCGGCGCGGCGCGCCGGTGACCTGCCGCAGGCTGATGGTGCGCAGCACGCGCTGGAAGCGCGTGCCGGTGCGCTGCCCCGGGCGTGGAGGAATGTCCACGCCCGGCACCGGTTTGGCGATCGGGTCACTCATCGAGAAGCTCGGCGATCTTCGCCCGCGCGGCCATATCGGCTTCGAGCTGCGCTTGCGATTCCTCGGCGTTCTGCCAGTAGATCAGCGCCCCGGTGTCGGCTGCGAGCTTCTTGGCGGCCTCCGAAGCCATGACCTTTTCGGCCACGGCGGCGATCTTGTCGCGCGCTTCCTGCGGCACGTCCGACTTCACGAAAAGCCCGTTCCACAGCGCAAGGTTCAGTTCGGGCACCACTTCGCCCACGGTCGGCGTGTCGGGGGTCAGCGGGATGCGCTCGGAGCCGATGGAGGCAAGCACCTTGATGTCCTCAAGGCAGGGAAAGACCTGCTGCAGCGTGGTGTTCATCACGTCCACATCGCCCGAAGCAAGCGTGTTGCAGTCGAGCGCGTCGAAGGCGCTCTCATAGGCGAAGTCGAAGCCCTTGGCCTGCGCCACGGCAAAGGTGATCTGCGTCGGGGTCAGCATAGACCCGAAGTGTCCAAGCGCGACGTCGTTGTCCTTGGCATAGTCGGCCAGCTCGTCCAGCGACGAATAGGGCGCGTCACCCGAAGTGGCGATGACGAACGGGTAGGTGACAAAGATGCCGATCGGCTCGAAGGGGTTCGGCGAAAGCTGCGGGATGCCAATCTCGGGGCCCGAGAGCGGCACATCCGAGACGAAAGAGCCGATGGTGTAGCCGTCCGCCGCGGCGCCTGCGACTTCCACAGCGCCGGGGAAGGGGCCACCGCCGCCACCGGGCTTGTTCACCACCGCGGCGGCGACGCCGTATTCGGTCTGAAATTCGTCGGCGATCATCCGGGTCAGGATGTCTTCGAGATCGCCGGGCGGGAAGGGAATGACGAACTCCACCGGCTTTTCGGGGTATTCGGCGAGGGCGGCGACGGGGAGGGCCGCAAGGACGCCGGTGAGGGCGAGAGGGGCAATGCGTGTCATGTCTGTCTCCTGTTGGATCGTTGGTTTTTCTTCTTCAGGTGAGGCCCACGCCCATACCGGCGGTGGCCAAGGTCATCGGGGCGATCTCGCCCAGCCGGGCAAGGTCACGGCACAGCAGCGCGCGCAGGCTCAGCAGCAGGCCAAAGCTCGCGTAGAGCGCCAGCGCCAGCGCGGCGCCCTGCAGGTAGAGGTCCGGCCCCGGCGTCGGCAGGCGGGTGAGGCCCTGCACCGTGAGCAGCGGAATGGCACCGCTGGCGCAAAGCGCGCTGCCGTTGAGGACAAAGAGCGCCCCCAGCACCAGCGCCATCACGAGGTTCGACGCGGCGCGATGCGCGCAGAGCGCAGGGGCCGCGCCGCGTGCGGCCAGCGGCACCAGCGCCAGCAATCCCGCCGCTCCCAGCATCAGCCCCGGCGTGCCGCCCGCCATGGCAAGCGCCATGGCCAGCAGCGAAGCCAGCGCCGCGCCGCGCTGCGCCCGGTCCGTCCCGGCCATGCAGGCCAGCGTGCCGAGCGCCGCGAGGGCCAGAAGGGAGAGGTGCCAGCCGGACAAGGCTTATTCCGCCGCGATCTTGTTCGACCGGCAGCACTGCGCGCCGTTCGGGTCCTTGGGCACATCGAGCGTCGGGTTGCGGTCGAAGAAGTTCTCGGGGCGCAGCTTGAAGCCCGCGTAATCCACCGGCATCACCGGCCAATCCTCGGTGCGCGGGAAATGGGTCAGGCCGAAGGTGTGCCAGACCACGATGTCCTCGCCGTCCACCGAGCGGTTCGCCGCGGCATAGGCCGGAAGCCCCGCACCGCCTGGATGCTGGTTCGGCGTGTAGCCCGCCGCCCACATCTCGTCGCGGTCGAACTTGGTGACCCAGAGCGATTTGGTGGCAAAGCCCGCGCGCTGGGTGATCGAGGCGTCGTCATCCGCCAGCAGCAGCGGCAGCCCTTCGGGCGCCAGCACATAGGCGGTGGGCTCGCCGAGGTAGTTGGTCGCCTCCGCCGAGGAGATGCGCCAGACCCGGCCCAGCTCGTTGCGGGCGACGCGCTGCGCATCGCTTTCGGTCTCAAGCCGGGTGATCTGCCGGGTGAAGGCGTTGCCCACCGGGTTGCCCGGCCCCATCGGCACGCGCTTGACGTCGATCTCGTCGACGCGGTTCTTCAGCCCGTCGATGGCAAAATCGAGCCGTGCCGAGAACATGTGCTGGTGCTGCGGCGCGCCCAGTTGCGGCGCGAGCTCGGTGGCCCATTCATAGTCGCCCTCGGGGCGGCCGGAGGTGAAGACGATGCCGGTCGCCTTGCATTCCAGCTCGATTTTCCCGTCGAGGTAGAAGTACCAATAGAAGCCGTAGTCGTAGTTGCCCACCGTGACGAAGAAGGACACCACGAGGCGGCGCTGGCGGCGCACGTCGGAGCGGCCGGTAAAGATGTCGGTGTGCTTCCACAGCGTGCCGAAGTCTTCTTCGTGGATGCAGATGGCGTTCTTGATCTCGATCGGGTTGCAGAAGTCATCGACCACCGTGGCGTCGACATAGTGGATCTCGCCAAGGCAATCGCAGCCCAGCACCAGCGAGTTCGCCAGACGCCCGAACTGGTATTCGCCCGCGTCGAAGTAATTCTGCCACTCATGCGTCGGCTGCGGCTCGCCGTAGGGCACCACCATCTCCGACACCGAAGCGCGGTTGAGGATCGAGCGGTCGCGGTCGCCGTCCTTGAAACGGATGTCATGCAGGGTCAGCCCCTCGCGGCCGTTGAAGCCGACGCGGATGGACCAGTTTTCCCAGTTCAGCACATTGTCCTCCATGGTGAAGGATCCGCCCTGTGGCTGGGTGATGTTGAGCGGTTTCATGGTTTCGCGCTTCTCGATCGCCGGATCGAGATAGTCGTCGTTCTGCGCGGGCACGGTGGGAAAGCCGGTGTCGACGAAGCGCAGCACTTTCCGCTCGGTGAGGTCGACGTGGCAGACGACGCCTTCGATCGGATGGGCCCAGAGCGCGTGGATGGCATCGGCGCTCGGCGCTTGGAAGCTGAGCACGCGCAGCATGCGGCGGCCTTCCTCTTCCTCGAAGCCAAAGACGCCCGCCGAAAGCGGACAGCAGAACACGGTGTCGAGATCGGTGATGCCGCGCTTGGCCAGCGCCTCGATGAAGCGCGGATCGGCCTTGGCGATCTCTTCGGCGGCGACATAATCCTCGTCGAGCACCGGGCCCCAGCCGTCGACCTTGGGATCGAGGCTGCGCCGATGGATGATCTTCTCGGCGGGAATGTCGACAATGATCTCGGTCAGCGCCCCGGCGGCAAGGTCAGTGACCAGCACGCCGATCTCGCGCGGGATGGCGGCGCCGGGGGTGAAGCTCGCCAGCGTTTCGCGCGCCGGTTCGCGCAGCATGACGTAGGAATAGCGCGTGCTTTCCCCGGCAAAGCCCGCCGCTGCAAGGACGGCCTTCAGCGTGGTGACCTCCTGCGCGGAGATCGGGTCCAGCGGGTGTTTGACGGGCTGCGTTGCGGCGGCTTCTGCGGGCGGTGTGTCGGTGATCGTGTCGCTCATGTCGTCCTCTCGGGGTCGCGGTTTTCCGAAAGGCTGAAGAGAGGCGCAGCGTGCATCTATTGCGATACGCGCCAAAAATTCGATAAAATGCGCCAAATGCGCCGACAGCCGCGCTTTCTTGCCGCAACCTGCGGTGGCGCGGCGCGATGGCCGGAAAAGGCGTTTTCACGCTGCATCTTTGCTGGGCGCTTTGTGGCGCGGTCTGATTGCGCGCGTGGCAGAGCGCGAATTCACGCCGAGGTGAGTCGCCTAGGTGCGGCGGCGCGAGGGGGCGTCTCCGGTCCAGTCGCGGAAGGCGCGCCAGAACACGGTTTCGTCCGAATAGCCCAATGTGGCGGCCACGGCTTTGAGGCGCGTTCCCGGATGCGAAAGCTGCTGCTCGGCAATCGTCTGGCGCTGAGCGCGGACCAGATCGCGCAGCGAACTGCCCTCGGCGGCGAGGTGGCGCTGCAGGCTGCGCGGGGCCATGCCGAGCGCCGCCGAGACCGTCGCCAGATCAACGGGCGCATGGCCGAGGTTGCGGCTGATGACCAGTTGCACCCGCTCGCTCACGCTGCGCTCGGGGTCCTGCGCGTGAACCAGATCGGCCACGTGGCGCTCGATGACAGCGATCAGCCCGGCGTCCTCGGTCCGATGCGGGGTGTCGAGGCCGCTTGTGTCGAAGAGGATCCTGTTGGCGCTTTGCTCGAAACGCACGGGCGCACCAAACAGCCGTTCCAGAAGATCGGGGCGGCGCGAGGGGGCGTGGGTGAAATGCACCTCTTCGGGGGCCCAATGCCGGTCGAACGAAAGGCGCAGCAACTGGCACAGGCAAGACAGCGAGAACTCTGCATCCTGCGCGCCGGGGGCGCCGGTGGGGCTGCGGATCTGGTAGCTGATGCTGTGCCAGCCGGTGTCGTCCTTGGCCTGCGTCAGCGTCATCTCGGTGGCGCTCTGCAGCGCCGCCAGCGCCCCCATGAAGCGGTGCAGCCCGCGCCGGATGGTGGCCGATTGCGCCAGCAAGAGCCCGGTCGGCCCAAGGTCTGCCGGGGTGATGGCGCGGCCCAGACGGGCCCCCAGCACCGGGTCCTTGGCGGCACGTGCGGCGCCTTCAAAGATCGTCAGATAGGCCGAGAGCGGGATCTCTTCATAGGGATCGCGCAGCGCCGCAAGATCGAGCCCCTCGGCCCCGACGATCTCCGCCAGCGCCTCGTGCTGCGCCTCGAAATGGCGCAGCACCGGCACGAGCGCGGTGGCACGAACGAAGGGGCGGCCCAAAGTAGGGGCGGACGGTGTGGCGGCAGGGGGCATGAGGCTCCTCGTCGGTTGAGGGGCAAGTATTCCCCGCCGGGCGGCCCTCGGCAAGCGCCGCCAAGCTGCCGCGGTACCGGCCACCCTAGCTCAGCCCTGCAGCAGCGACATGAGCCTTTCGGTATCCATCGCGCGGCAGGTGCCGACCGCGGGCCGGGCCATGGGCACGTCCTCGGCGGCGCAGAGCGCGTTGAGAACCGCTTCGTCCACCGCTTCAACGGCGGCCATATAGACCGGGTCGAGAAGCTCGTCGTTCAGGCAGGTCATCTGCCGCCACGGGCCCGAGAGCTGCGGAAGCGGCATCTCATTGGCGGTCGAGAAAGCAAGGAAGATGTCGCCCGAGTTGTTGCCGCCCGGGCTTCCGGCGCGGCCGATGCCGATGGCGGCGCGGCGCGACAGGCGCTCGAGCTGGCTGGGCGAGAGCGGCAGGTCGGTGGCGAGGATCACGATGATCGAGCCGCGCTCGGTCATCATGTCCACGATCCGATGCTCGGTCATCTGCGCCCCGACGGGGCGGCCGGCCACGGTGAGCCAGGGCCGCAGCCCGTGGTTGGCCTGCACCAGCGCGCCCATGGTGAAACTCGCGCCGTCCACCTCCAGCGTGCGTGAGGCGGTGCCGGTGCCGCCCTTGAACTCGTAGCAGATCATCCCCGCACCGCCGCCGGAGTTGCCTTCGCGCAGCGGACCGGGTTTCGCCGCATCCAGCGCCTGCCGCGCCAGCGCCTCGGTCACATGCAGCCCGTTGATGTCGTTGAGCACGCCGTCATAGGTCTCGGCCACCACCGGCATCGCCCAGAGGTGGTTGTCCTCCCACGTGCTGCCGTAGGTCTCGATCATCCAGCGCACCGCCGCCGTGTGGCAGGGGCCGATGGCGTGGGAGTTGGAGATCATGATCGGCCCGGCCAGCCAGCCAGCCACCGTCGCGCACCCAATGCGCGCCGGTCATCTCGCCATTGCCGTTAAGGCTGAACTGTCCGGCCCAGACCGGCTTTGGCTCGGGGTCGCGGCCACGCGGCAGGATCGCGGTCACGCCGGTCTGCACCTGAATGCCGCGGGTGGCGAGCGAAGGGTCGCGCGATGACAGCAGCTCGGTGGTGCCCACTTCGATCCCCGGCACATCGGTGATGGCGTTGAGCGGTCCGGGAGTGCCGGGCAGGGGAATGCCCAGTTCGCGCGCGCGCGGTTTGGTCGTCACGGTCATTTCTGTCGTCTCGATCTGAAGTAGAGGCCGATGGCGGCGATCAGCAGGGTGAACAGCAGCATCAGCGTGGCAATGGCGTTGATCTCGGGCTTGTTGCCGCGGCGAAGCAGGCCCCAGATGTGGATCGGCAGCGTGGTATAGAGCGCGCCCCTGCGGATGGACCAGGTTGGCCGGTTGAATTTACCTCCTGCGGGCTTTCAGAGGAAGAAAGCCTATGCCCAGACGCCACCGAAGCCATAGTACCGAATTCAAGCGCCAGGTCGTCGCCGAGTTTCAGGGCGGCGAGACGCTTCACGCGCTCGACCGCCGCCACGACCTGTCGCGCAACCTGGTCAGGGTCTGGATCGAAAAAGCGGAAGCAGGCGCGCTCGACGAAGACGTGGCGGCGGCCGAGCTGATGGCCGAAGACACCGCGCGGCGGCTGGCGCTGGCGCGGCCCCGGGTGCGCTTCCTGTCGGGCCACGACAGCATGCTCTCGGAATGGCTCGACCCGCCCGCGCCGGGGGGCAGTTGCCTGCTGATCATCGACGTCATCCCCTATGCCGCCGAATGCGAGACGCTGGCGCGGATGGCGCGCGAGCAGGGGCGCTCGGTGGTGGTGATCACCGACGAGTATTGCCATTGGGCGCATGAGGTGACCGACGCTGTGATCAACACGCCTTCGAAGACCGGGCTGTTCCTCGAATCCATCCTTGGTCTCAACGCCGCGACGAGCCTTTTGGTGCACGCCACGGCGACGGCCTCGGGCGCGGACATGGACCAGCGGATGCGCGACTGGAAGCGGCTGGCGCATCGCATCGGGATTTTCTGACGCAGCGAAGCTGGCGCAGCCGTGAGCGGGGTACTGTTGACCATGGGCACGCTGTCTGGCGATATGTCGGGCCAAGGAGGTCCGATGCGCCAGCTTTGCATCATGTTGCTCGTGGGATGGATGACCGTCCTTTTGGCGCCGGTTGCCGCGCAGGCGATGGGCGTGACCATGAGCCATTCCGCCGCTTGTAGCGAGTGCGCCCATCCGGACGGACGCGCGGGCACCAATGCGCATCACGACGAGCATCCCTGCGCGGGCGCCTCGCCCTGTTGCGCGATGCTTGAGGCGTGGCAGGCCACTGCCCCGCGCGTGGTGGCCGTCGGGCTGCCCGGCCACGGCGTGCCCACGCCGCGTATCCTGCGGGCCCGTAGCGTCGCCACCGATCCGCCCCCTCCGTGCGCCTGACAAAAAATGATCGCTGCCGGGACCGTCCGGCACCACCATTTTCCGGATCGCCCCGATAATCAGGGACGATCCCAGTCAGGATAGCTCTAATGAAGACCAAACCCCTCATCGGCCTCGCGGCCGTCGCCCTTGCCGGAGTTGCGGGATGGGCCGTTTTTGTGCCGCAAAAGACAGAGCCGGACGAGGCGGCGCAGACCGCGCCCGCCGAGGGCGCTCCGATCGCCGACGTGACGCTGCCTGCACGTTTGTCCGAGACCGCCAGCTTGGGCAAAACCGCCTTCGACGCGGTCTGCGCCGCCTGTCATGGCGAGAACGCCGCGGGCAAGCAGGGCTTCGGCCCGCCTCTGGTGCATAAGATTTACGAGCCCTCGCACCACGGCGATGCCGCCTTTCAGGTCGCCGCCGCGCAGGGCGTCCGGGCGCATCACTGGCGGTTCGGCAATATGCCTCCGCAGGACGGGGTGACAGCAGGCGACGTGACGGCGATCATCGCCTATGTCCGCGAATTGCAGCGCGCCAATGGGATCGAATGACATGACACAAATGATGTCTCGCCGCGCGGTCTGCGCGGGCCTTCTCGCAGCGCCATTGATCCGCCCCGGCAGAGCGGCGGCCAGCGCGCCCGCTCCGCTCACTGCCCGCGCCGCGTCGGTGCAACTGGCGCCGCCGGGCTACGGCATGACCGAGGTCTGGAGCTACGACGGTAGTTTGCCCGGTCCGGTGCTGCGCGCAGCGCAGGGTGGGCGGCTGTCGCGGCGGCTGGTCAACGAACTGGAGGTGCCGACAACGGTGCACTGGCACGGCATCCGCATTGACAACGCCATGGACGGCGTGGCGGGGCTGACGCAAGAGGCGGTGCCGCCCGGCGGAAGTTTCGACTATGACTTCGCGCTGCCGGATGCGGGCACCTATTGGTACCACGCCCACACCAACTCGATGGAGCAGGTGGCGCGCGGGCTCTCGGGGCCTCTGATCGTCGAGGAGGCGACGCCGCCGGATGTGGACGCGGATGAGATCCTGATGCTGGACGACTGGCTGATCGATCCGGACACCGCGCAGTTCTACGCAGATTTCACCGCCCCGATGATGCGCAGCCATGCCGGGCGGATGGGCAATCTGATCGGGGTCAACGGGCGCTTCGATCACCGGCTGAAGGCCGGACAGAACGCGCGGCTGCGGCTCCGGCTGATCAACGCGGCCAACGCCCGCATCTTTGTGCTGCGGCTGCAGGGGATGGAGGGCTGGACTGTGGCGCTCGACGGCATGCCGCTGGCGTCGCCCGAGCCGCTGGTCGAAGAGATCATTCTCGCTCCGGCGCAGCGCGTGGACCTGATCGTCGATGTCACCGCCGAAGAGGGCACGCCCGCAGGTCTGCTCTACGCGGCGGATGACGACAGCTGGCAGGCGCTGGTGGAACTGGAGGTCAGCGGGAGAGCCTCCGACGCGCGGCGGGCCGCGCCGCAGCCGCTGCCGCGCAACCCGCGTATGGAGATCGGTGGCCTTGAGGAGGCCACGCCGCGCGAAATGCGCATGGAGGGCGGCGCGATGCGCGGCATGGCCTCGGGGCGTTTCGAGGGCCGGCAAATGGACTTTCAAGAGCTCATACAGCGCGGCCAGTTCTGGGCGCTGGCCGGACAGGTGGGGCGCGGCGCTGATCCCTTTGCCCGCTATAGGCTTGGCGAGACGGCGCGCATCACTTTGGTCAACGACACGGTCTTTCCGCACGCCATGCATCTGCACGGCATGCATTTCCGGCAGTTGAACGAGGGCGCTGCGGGGCCGATGCGCGACACGCTTCTGGTGATGCCGCAGCAGAGCGCCGAGATCGCCTTCGTCGCCGACAACCCCGGAAAATGGCTGCTGCATTGCCATATGCTGGGCCATGCGGCTTCGGGGATGAGCAACTGGATCGAGGTGGTCTGACGCGCGCCGTCAGATGTTTTCCGGGGTCACGATGTCAAAGGGGATGGTGCGCTGCAGCGTGGCGCTCTGGGTGTCGTCGTGGATCACGTCGATCATCGTCTGCACCAGCAGCGTCGAGGTGGCCTCGGGCGGGTGGCAGAGCGCCGCGGTGATCAGCCCCTCTGACAGCCCCTTGCGGGTCTCGGGGCCAATGTCGCGGCAGATCAGCCGGATGTTCCGGCGACGCTCTTCCGGTGCCTTGCGCAGCGCCTGCAGCACCCCCGAGATGCCGCCGCCAAGAATGAGGATGCCGCGCAGATCGTCGGTGGTCTCGAGCAGGTCGCGCACCATCTCATAGGCGACGCCGGATTCCTCATGCGTCGGGCGGCTTTCCTCGACCGTGAGATGCGGCGCATGCTCGCGCAGGTAGGAGCGCAGGCTGGCGTCGGCCACGTCCTGACACTGGTAGCGGTGGTTGCCGATGAAGCTGGCGACGCGCCCCGGCTCATGGGTCATCTGCGCGATGAGCCAAGCGGCGGTGCGTCCGATCTTCCAGTTGTCAGCGCCCACATAGGCGGCGCGCTCGGGGGCCGACTGGTCGGTGATATAGGCGACCACCGGCTTGCCCTTTTCGCGCAGCGCGCGGATGCCCTGTCCGATCAGCGGATGGTCGGCGGCGATCACTGCCACCGCGTCGCACTCCTGACCAAGCGCGGTCAGCCGAGCCGAAATATTTTCCGGCGTCAGCAGGTCGACGAAATCCACCAAGGGCTCGATCACCTCGTCGCGCCGCGCGCGGCAGGCGGCGATGATGTGCCGACTGAACAGTTGGTAAAGCTCTCGGTTCGACTGTTGCAGCAGGAATCCCAGCCGGTAGGTCGGTGCCGATTTGCGCAGCCGGTCCTCGATCGCGCCGATCCCATAGAAGCCGATCCGTTCCGCGGCCGCCTGCACGCGTTGCATCGTGCTGCCACGCACCGAGGCGGTGCCGCCAAGAATGCGGTTCACCGTCGAGACGGAAACCCCTGCTTCTTCTGCAAGATCTGCGATTGTCGGCCGGTTCATTCGGGCTCCTCCCCAGGGCTCATGTCATTTTGAATGACACATTTTGAAACGAATGACACTAATGATCTTATTTTCTGTTCCAGAAATTTCAAGCTTCGCGCTATATATCTCGGCACTGAGACCCCCACGGAGGAGGTGGGGACAGGGAGGAAGTTCAATGACCAAATTCAGCCGTATCGCGGCCACCGTTTCGTATGCCGCCGTTGCAGCCGTCGCCGCCACCGCGGTCTCCGCTGCCAATATCTTCGTTGTTGGCGGCAAGCCCGACGATCCCTTCTGGTCCATCGTGAAGCGCGGCGCAGAAGATGCCGGGCTCGTCGCCGAGGCACAGGGCGGATCCGTCACTTGGCTCGGGCCGCAGAACTACGACAACCTCGGTGTCGATGCCGCGGAACTGATCCGCCAGGCGATCGATCAGGGTGCCGACGCCATCGTCGGGCCGAACTGGGTGCCCGAGGCGATGGACCCGGCCTTTCAGGCGGTGGTCGAAGCCGACATTCCGCTGATCATCTACAATGCCGGTGGCCTCGATGCCGCAGACCGTCTGGGCGCGATGAACTATGTCGGCTCGGACGACTACAAGGCCGGTGTCGCCGGCGGCGAGTATCTCACCGAGAACGGCCAGACCAATGGCGTCTGCATCAACACGCTGCCGGGCGCGGCCAACATCGAGGCCTATTGCAACGGCTTCGTCGAGGGCATGGGCAACGGCGGCGGCGAAGGCTCGGTGCTGCCGCTTCCGGCAACCTCCTTCGGGTCGGCCACCGCGGTGGCGCAGGCGGTGCGCGCGCATCTGCTGCAGCACCCCGAGATCGACGCTGTGTTCACCGTCGGCAACGTCGACGCCAACTCGGCGATCAGCGGCATCCAGCAGTCCGGCAAGATGGGGCAGGTGCATGTCTGCGGCATCAACTTCGACGAGACCATCCTGAACAACATCAAGGACGGCAAGCAGACCTGCGCCATCGATCAGCAGGGCTACCATCAGGGCTTTCTCGCGGTGTCGATCCTCAACAGCTACGTGAACTACGGGCTGACCGTGCCGACCCGCGAGATCCTCACCGGTCCGGGCATCATCGACAGCTCCAACGTCGAGGCCACAATGGCCGGCGTGAAGGAAGGCACGCGCTAAGCGCGTCCCCTGACCTCATGAGCATCGGCCGCGCGTGATCCGCGCGGTCAAGGGAAGACACGGCGCAGCCCGGGCTGCGGCGCGGAGCCTCGTGTCTTCCCGACCCACCGGACCGAACCAGCACGGGGGAGCCAAAATGGCCACTGCCACCCAACAGAAATCCACGACGGCGAGCGCGAGACCATCGCTGCAGTCCTCTCTGGGTCAGCTCGTACGCCGGCCCGAGACGGGCTCCGTGCTCGGCATGATCGCGGTCTTCGTCTTCTTCGCCCTTGCCGCGGGCAAGATCTTCCTGTCGCCCGCCGGTTTCGCCAGCTGGCTCAATGTCGCCGCAGAGATCGGCATCGTCGCGCTGCCCGTCGGCCTGCTGATGATCGCCGGAGAGCTTGACCTGTCGGTCGGCGCGGTGATCCCGGCCTCGTCGCTGACGTTGGCGGTGATCTCCGGCCACTACGGCCAGCCCGAGATCGTCGGCATCCTCGCGGCGCTGGGGGTCGGCCTGCTGGTCGGCGCAGCCAACGGTTTTCTGGTGATCCGCACCGAGGTGCCCTCGCTCATCGTTACCATCGGCATGATGTTCGCGGTGATGGGGCTGACGCTGGGCTTTTCGGTGATGCTCACCGGCTCGACCAGCACCTCGATCGTGCCGGACGCCTTCTACAAGGGTCTTCTGGGGCAGTTCATAGGTGGCATGTTCCAGGTCACCATCTTCTGGTGGATCGCCTTCGCGCTGGTCATTGGCTACGTGCTGCATGTCGCGCCTTGGGGCAACTGGATCTACGCCTTGGGCGGCGACAAGATCAGCGCCCGCAACGCGGGTATCCCGACCGAGCGGCTTACCATGTCGCTGTTCATGACCAGCGGCTTCTGCTCGGCCTTTGTCGGCATCAGTCAGGCCATGGTCTACCAGAGCGCGCAGGTCGCGGGCGGCCAATCCTTCATCTTTAACTCGATCATGTGCGTGGTCATCGGCGGCGTGCTTCTGACCGGCGGCTTCGGCTCGGTGATCGGCATCGTGCTCGGCACCATCACCTTCTCGATGGTCAACCAAGGCATCTATTTCACCGGGTTCGACCCGAACCTCGGCAGCGTGATCATCGGCGCGCTCCTGCTTCTTGCGGTGCTGATGAACGACACCTTCCGCCAGATGGCGCTGTCCTACTCCACCAAGAAGAAAAGCTGAGGAGAGAGACAATGTATGACCTCATCGTCGGAAAACTCCTGAAGCGGCCCGAGGCCGGATCCATCCTCAGCCTCATCGCCGTCATCCTGTTCTTCGTGCTCTTTGGCGGCGTCGATCTGACAAGCCTCTTCGGGGCCGCCAGCTGGGTGAACTTCGCCGCCAACCTCGGCATCGTCGCCATCCCGATGGGGATGCTGATGATCGCCGGAGAGCTCGACATCTCGATCGGCGCGATGATCCCGGCAGGCTCCATGAGCATCGCGATCATCTCGGGCTATTACGAGATGCCCATCGTGATCGGCATCCTCGGCGCGCTCGGCATCGGCGTCATCGTCGGACTGATCAACGGGATCCTGACCGTGCGCACCTCGGTGCCCTCGCTGATCATCACCCTCGGCACGCTGGTCGCCATGCAGGGCATCGTGCTCTCGGCCTCGGTGCTGCTGACCGGCAATGCCTCGGTGCCGCTGCAGGCGCCCGGCTGGGCCAAGGCGATCTTTGGCACGCTGCTTGGCGGATCGTTCCAGATCATCATCCTGTGGTGGCTCGCCTTCACCGTCGTGATGGTCCTCGTGGTTCACCACACCCGCTACGGCAACTGGATCTTCGCCATGGGCGGCGACAAGATCAGCGCCCGCAACGCCGGTATCCCGACCGACCGGATGACCATCGCGCTCTTTGTTCTCTCAGCCACCAGCGCCTCCTTCGTGGGCATGTGCGGCGCCATCCTGTTCAACTCGGCGCAGGTCTCGGGCGGCATGAACTACATCTTCAACGCCGTCGTCGCGGTGGTCGTCGGAGGGGTGCTGCTGACCGGAGGCTTCGGCTCGATCCTCGGCATCTTCTTCGGAACGCTGACCTTCGCGGTGGTCAGCCAAGGCATCTATTTCACCGACATCGACCGCAACTGGTCGAGCCTGATCATCGGCGTGATGCTTCTCGTGGCCGTGCTCATGAACAACAGCTTCCGCAGCGCAGCCCTCAACTTCTCACCCATGAAAAAGAAAGCGGGGACCAAGGCATGACCCATCCGGTTCTGGAACTTCGCAACGTCAACAAGAGCTTTGGCCCGATCGACGTTCTGCACGACATCACTCTGCAAGTGAACGCGGGCGAAGTGCTCTGCCTGCTCGGAGACAATGGCGCAGGCAAGTCCACCCTCATCAAGACCCTCGCCGGCGTGCACAAGCCGACCTCGGGCGAGATGTTCATGGACGGCGAGAAGGTGAGCTTCGACAAACCCAAGGACGCCGCCGACCGCGGCATCGCCACGGTGCACCAGTTTGGCGGGACCTTTCCGCTGATGTCCATCGGGCGCAGCTTCTTCGTGGGGGTCGAGCCGACCAAGAAATTCGGCCCGTTCCGCATCTTCGACAAGAAGACCGCAAATGAGACCGCGGTGAAGGCGGTGCAGGAATTCGGCATCACCCGCATCGACGACGGCGACCGGCTGATCGGCGGTCTCTCGGGCGGCGAGCGCCAGTCGCTGGCCATCGCCCGTGCGGTCCACTTCGGTGCGCGCGTGCTGATCCTCGACGAGCCCACGGCGGCGCTCGGGGTGAAGCAGGCCAGCCACGTGCTGCGCATCGTGCTCGAGGCGCGCAAGCGCGGTCTGGCGGTGATCTTCATCACCCACCAGGTGACCCACGCCATGGCGGTCGGCGACCATTTCGCGGTGCTGATCCGCGGCGCGCTCGCGGCCAACTTCATGCGCGGCGAGAAGACCCGGGAAGAGATCACCGATCTCATGGCAGGGGGGGAGGCCCTCGCCAGTCTGGACGCCGACATCGAAGGGTACATGGAGACCCACGAAGGTCATCCGCCCCAGCCGGTGGCCTGAGGACAAAAAGCCGCGCCGCCCGTCACGCGGCGCGCGCCCCGACATCTCTTAGGGAGGAGACAGAGCCATGAAGATTGCGCTCGACCCGTTCATGCACCGCCACCTGAGCCTTGAAGAGCTGCCCTCGAAGGTCGCCGAGCTTGGCTACGAGTGGATCGAACTCAGCCCCCGCGCGGATTTTCTGGAGTGGTTCAAGGCACCCCGCGTCTTCCCGGATCGCGTGAAGAGCTTCAAGAAGGCGCTCTCGGACTCCGGCGTCGGCATCGCGTCGCTGCTGCCGATGTACCGCTGGGCCAGCCCCGACGAGGCCGAGCGGCAGGCCGCGGTGCGCCACTGGAAACGTGCCATCGAGATCTGCATCGAACTGGGCGTCGACACGATGAACAGCGAATTCGGTCGCGGCCCGCACCCCGACAAGGGCGGCTGCTACTGCTGCCACACCGGCTCGATGATCGAGAGCTGCGAGGATGCGTGGTGGCGCTCCATGGAAGAGCTCGTGCCGATTTTCGAGCGCGAGGGGATCATGCTGCACATCGAGCCGCACCCCGAGGATTGGGTCGAGGAACTGCAGCCTGCGGTCGACATCATCCGCACGGTGAACTCCAAGCAGGTGAAGTTCCTCTATTGCGCGCCGCACACCTATTACTTCGGTGACGACACCAAGGCTATGCTGCGCGAATGCGCCGACGTGCTGGCGCATGTGCATGTGGCCGACACGTTCAACCACAAGGCCAGCTCGGGCCTGCGCTACATCCTCAACCCGCCAGGCACCAACGCCCGCATCCACCAGCATCTCG
This sequence comes from Salipiger sp. CCB-MM3, assembly GCF_001687105.1. Classification (NCBI taxonomy): domain Bacteria; kingdom Pseudomonadati; phylum Pseudomonadota; class Alphaproteobacteria; order Rhodobacterales; family Roseobacteraceae; genus Salipiger; species Salipiger sp. CCB-MM3. Next base: position 1,425,962 of record NZ_CP014596.1, on the reverse strand, counting down.
ACATCGGTCAGGGCGAAGTGCCTTGGGACGACTTCTTCGGCACGCTCGCCGAAATCGGCTTCGACGGCATCATGACCGCCTGCGTCTTTGCGTGGGAGGACCGCATGGACGCCTCGGGCACCTTCATGCGCTCCGAGATGCAGCGCTACATCGACAAGCATTTCGGGGGTGCAAAATGAGCCTTCGTGTTGGCGTGATCGGGACGGGGATGATCGGGCAGGATCACATCCGCCGTCTGACCCAAGTCCTCTCTGGGGTCGAGGTGGTCGCAGTGAGCGACATCGACCGCGACCGTGCAACCTCTGCCGCGCCGCAGGGCGCCGAGGTCTATGACACCCCTCAGGCGCTGATCCGCGCCGAGAATGTCGACGCCGTGGTGATCTGCTCGTGGGGACCGGCGCACGAAGAGCAGCTGCTCGACTGCATCGCCGCGGGCAAGCCGGTGTTCTGCGAAAAGCCGCTCGTCACCTCGGAAGAGGCGGCGCTGCGGGTGATGGAGGCCGAGGTCGCCTTTGGGCGCCGGCTTGTGCAGGTGGGCTTCATGCGCCGGTTCGACGCCGATTATCGGCGGCTGAAGGCGGTGCTCGACGGCGGCACGCTGGGCCTTCCGCTGATGTATCATTCGGTGCACCGCAACGCATCGGTTCCGCCGGGGCTCTATACCTCGGAGATGCCGCTCAACGACACGCTGGTGCATGACGCGGATATCTCGCGCTGGCTGCTGTCGGACGAGATTGCCTCGGTCGAGGTGCGCCTGCCGCGTAAGTCGCGTCAGGGCGGCGAGCTGCGCGATCCGCATTTCGTGCTGCTGCATATGGCGGGCGGGGCGATCGTGGATGTCGAGATCTCGGTGAACATCGCCTACGGCTATGACATCCGCGGCGAGGCCTCCTGCGAGCGCGGTGTCGCGGCGCTGCCCAACCGTCCGGCCACGGTGGTCTCGGACGCCAGCGGTATCCGCCAGACCATCCCCGAGGATTGGCGGGAGCGTTTCATCGAAGCCTACGATCAGGAGTTCCGCGAATGGATCGCCGCCGCCCGCGAGGGCACGGCGACCGGGCCGAGCACCTGGGACGGCTATGCCTCGACGCTGGTGGCCGATGCCGCGCTGCGCGCGGTCGCCAGCGGCGGCCGCGAGATGATCCGCATGCGCGACAAACCGGCGCTTTACGAAGCGCCGATCTCGCGGGCGGCCTGAGAGGAGCGGATATGATCAACGGCGAACGCACACTCTCGCGCCCCCTGCGTTGGGGCATGGTCGGCGGCGGGCGCACCGGGCAGGTGGGCTACAAGCACCGCACCGGTGCGCTGCGCGACGGCACCTACCAGCTGCTGGCCGGGGCCTTCGATCTCGACGCCGAGCGCGGTCGCGACTTCGGCACCAACCTCGGCGTGGCGGCGGACCGCTGCTACGCCACCTATCAGGATCTGATCGCCGGTGAAGCCGGGCGCGAGGATGGCGTCGAGGTGGTCTCGGTCGCCACGCCCAACTTCACCCACTACGAGATCACCAAGGCGCTGCTGCAGGCAGGCATCCATGTGATCTGCGAAAAGCCGCTCTTCTTCACCGTGGCCGAATGCGACGAGATCGCCGCGCTGGCCGAGGAAAAGGGGCTGATCGTCGGCGTCACCTACGGGTTCACCGGCCATCCGCTGGTGCATCAGATGGCGGCGATGGTGGCCAAGGGAATGCTGGGCGAGATCCGTATCGTCGACATGCAGTACACCCACGGCTTCAACGCCGGGGACGATACCGATGCGGGCGAAGCGGTGAAATGGCGCACCAACCCGGCAACCGCGGGTTCGACCTTCGTGCTCGGGGATATCGGCACGCATCTCTACTATCTGTCGGAAGTGGTGCTGCCCGAGCTCCGGATCGAAAAACTGCTCTGCGACCGCAAGGCCTTCATCCCCAGCCGCGCTCCGCTCGAGGACCATGCCACGGTGCTCATGCATTACGACAATGGCGCGCGCGGGCGGCTCTGGGTCAGCTCGGTCAACGCCGGGAACATGGGCTCGCAGCACTACCGCTTCGTTGGCTCCAAGGCCTCGGTGCAATGGTCCGACAGCCATCCCGATCAACTGATCTATGAGGTGCAGGGCGAGCCGAACCGCATTCTGCACCACGGCATGCCCTATCTCGAGGACGAAAGCCTCGCGGTGGACCGTATGGGCGCGCTGCACACCGAAGGGCTGGGGGACAGCTGGGCCAATATCTACCTGTGGATCGCCGAGGCCATCGACGCCAAGGCGCGCGGGGATGAGGCCTTCCTCGACACCCACCACTACCCGGGCATCACCGCCGGCACCGAAGGTGTGCGCTGGCTGGAAAATTGCGTCCGCTCCGCCGATGGCGGCTCGGAATGGGTCACCTACCAGTGACCCGGCACGGCGGGGCGGCCTCTGGTTCTCCTCCCACTCCCAAATCGGGGCGGCCCCGCCGGACTGTATTTACTTCTTCGGAGTCAACGAGATGAAACTTTCCATCTGCACCGACGTGATGGGTGATCTGTCCTTCACCGACATGCTCGACAAATGTGTCGCCCTCGGCGTCGAGGGGATCGAGATGACCGGCGGCGGCTGGTCGCCCGCACCGCATTTCCGCGCCGAGACGCTGCTGGCCGACCGCGCCGAGCTGAAGCGCCGTCTCAAGGAGATTGAGGCGCGTGGCCTCGAGATCGCCGCGCTCAACTGCTCGGCCAACCCGCTCGATCCGGGCGAGATGGGCAAGCGTCACCGTAAGGAGATGGAGGACACCATCCGTCTCGCGGGCGAGATCGGCGTGAAGAAGATCGTCACCATGTCGGGCCTGCCCGAAGCGGCACCCGGCGATATGGTGCCGAACTGGCTGGTCTATACCAAGTCGTGGCCCGACGAGATGCCCGAGCGCGACCGCTACCAATGGGAAGACCGGGCCTTCCCGCTCTGGCACGACCTCGTGAAGCACGCCAAGGCCTGCGGCGTCGAGAAATACGCGCTGGAGAACTTCTCGGCCATGCTGGTATGGAACCCCGAGACGCTGTTCCGTCTGCGCGATGGAGTGGGCGACATGGTCGGCATGAACCTCGACCCCAGCCACCTCTTCTGGAAAGGGGCCTGCCCGATTGCCGTGGCGCGCGCGCTTGGCCCGGCGATCCACCACGTACACGGCAAGGACACCCGGATCGAGCGTGGCCTCTGCGACGTCAACGGCCTGCTGGAACTCAAGGAGGTGACCGATGTGGCCAACCGCGCATGGAACTATGTGGCGGTCGGCGCGGGCCATGATCTGCAATGGTGGAAGGAGTTCTTCTCGGTGGTCGGCATGATGGGCTACGACGGCTGGGTCTCGCTGGAGATGGAGGACTTCACCATGTCCACCAACGCCGGGATCCAGTCCTCGATCGACGCCCTTCAGGCCACGATCATTCGCTGAGGGCAGAGATCATGAAGATCGGCGTTGTCGGATACGGAACGGGCGGGCGGCACTTTCATGCGCCGTTCATCGCGGCGGCGCGGGGCGTCAGCCTCGCGGGTGTCGTCGCGCGAGCGCCCGCCACCGTGGCCGCCGTGCAGGCGGAGCTGCCCGGCACGCCGATCTTCTCCAGTCTTGCGGCCATGCTCGAGGCGGGCGTCGATGCGGTGACCATCACCACGCCGCCGCAAACCCGCCGCGCGCTGGTGATCGAGGCTATCGCGGCGGGCGTCCATGTGATCGCCGACAAGCCTTTCGCCCCCTCAGCCACCGCCGCGCGCGAACTGGCCGAGGCGGCGCGGGTCAAGGGTGTCACGCTCGGCGTCTACCACAATCGCCGCTGGGACGCGGATATCCGGACCCTGCGCAAGCTGATCGACGATGGTCGGCTCGGCGCGGTCTGGCGGCTGCACTCGCGCATGGATTTCGACGATCCCGCCACGCTCGAAGCGGGCCCCACGGGCGGGCTGCTGCGCGATCTCGGCAGCCATGTGGTGGATCAGGCGCTCTGGCTGCTGGGGCCGGTGGTCTCGGTCGATGCCCAGCTTGATATGGTAGACCTGCCCGAGGGGCCGACCGACGCTGGCTTCGTGCTGACCCTGCGCCATGAAAATGGTGCGCATTCACATATTTCCGCCAGCAAGCTCAACCACCTCAGCTGCCGCGAACTGCGCGCCTATGGCAGCGCGGGCAGCTATGTGGCCGCTGGCACCGACGTGCAGGCGCAGGCGATCTTTGCCGGGCAGCGCCCAGTGGATGATCCTGAGGGCTGGGGCTACGACGCCGAGCCGCATTGGGGCACGCTGCGCACCGCCGCGGGGGCGGTGAAAATCCCCTCCGAGCAGGGGCGCTACCACGCCTATTACGAAGGCTTCGCCGAGGCCGTGCGCGACGGCACGCCGCCCCCGGTCACTGCCGAAGCGGCCATCGCCACGCTGGCCGTGCTCGACGCCGCCCGGCGCAGCGCCACCGAGGGGCGCAGCATCGCCCTTTCTGAGATCGAAGGGGCCTGAGCCATGTATAAATTCATCATCACCATCGAGCTGAAGCCCGGCACCCGCGACGAGATCCTCGCCCGCGCGCCCATCGCGCAGGCCGCCACCCGCGCCGAGCCGGGCTGCCTTGCCTATGATTTCTTCACCTGCACCGACGATCCCGACAAGCTGGTCTTCGTCGAAAGCTGGGTGGATGAGGCCGCGCATGGCTTTCACATGGAGCAGCAGCACACCAAGGATTTCATCGCCTTCCACGAGCAGTTCCACAAGCGGCTCACCTTCGAAACCATTAATGTGGCGGGCTGAGATGAGCGGGCCGATCTCCATAACCTGCGCGCCCTGCTGCTGGGGGGTGGACGATGTGAGAAACCCACATCTGCCGCCTTGGGAGCAGGTGTTGGACGAAGCCGCCGCAGCGGGCTTCGGCGGGCTCGAGTTGGGGCCGTACGGGTATATGCCGCTGGATGCGGGTCGGGTCGGAGGCGCACTTGAAGAACGCGGCCTATCCATCGTTGCAGGAACGATTTTCGACGATCTCGTCTCAACGTCCAATCGCGAGGAACTGCTGCGGCAGACCGCCGAGATCTGTGCCCTGATCACCGCACTGCCGAAGCCGCAAGTCCATGCGGGCCAGCGCTTCGAGGCGCCGTATCTGACGGTGATGGACTGGGGTCACGACGTGCGCGATTACGCCGCCGGTCATTCGGACCGCGCGCCGCGCCTGTCGCCGGACTACTGGCGCGGCATGATGGACAACATCCGGGCCATCGCAGAGCTGGCTCGGGACCGCTACGGCGTGCGCGCGGTGATCCACCCTCATGCGGGCGGCTATATCGAGTTCGCCGACGAGTTGGATCAACTGGCACAGGACATTCCCGCGGAAACCGCGGGCCTCTGCCTCGATACCGGCCATATGGACTATTCCGGCATGGACCCCGTGGCCACGCTGCGCGCCTATGCAGGTCGCGTGGATTACATTCACTTCAAAGACATAGATGCCGAAGTTTATGCGGATATCATGTCGCGCGAAATCCGCTTCTTCGACGCCTGCGCCGAAGGGGTCATGTGCCCGATCGGCAAAGGCCGCATCGACTATTCCGCCATCCGGTCACTGCTCACGGAACTCGGCTATGGCGGCTTTATCACCATCGAACAGGAACGCGACCCACGGAACAGCGGCAGCATCCTGCAGGACCTGGCGGCCAGCCGGGACTTTCTGCGGCGCGCCGGGTTCTGAAGCAAGAAGGGGGGAGACCCATGACCAAGACCTTGGATGTGATCACCATCGGCCGGGCCGGTGTGGATTTCTACGGCAGCCAGATCGGTGGCCGTCTGGAAGACATGGGGTCCTTCGACAAATACATCGGCGGCTCGCCCACCAATATCGCCTGCGGCACCGCGCGGCTTGGGATGAAGTCGGCACTGATCAGCCGTGTCGGCGATGAGCATATGGGGCGCTTCATCCTCGAACAGCTGGCGCGCGAGGGCGTGGAAACGAGGGGCGTCGTCACCGACCCCGAGCGGCTCACGGCGCTGGTGATCCTCGGCATCCGCGATCAGGAACAATTCCCGCTGATCTTCTACCGCGAGAATTGCGCCGATATGGGCCTGTGCGAGGACGATATCGACGAGGCGTTCATCGCCTCGGCCCGCGCGGTGGTGCCGACCGGCACGCATCTGAGCCACGAGCGCACCCGCGCTGCCGTGCTCAAGGCGCTGGAGCTGGCGCGGAAACATGGCGCGCAGACCGCGCTCGACATCGACTATCGCCCGAACCTCTGGGGCGTGCTCGGCCATGGCGACGGCGAGAGCCGCTTCGCCGAGAGCGCCGAGGTCACCGCGCAGCTGCAATCCACGCTGCACCTCTTCGACCTGATCGTCGGCACCGAGGAGGAGTTCCACATCGCTGGTGGTTCGACCGACACGCTTGAGGCGCTGCGCAACGTGCGCAAGGTCTCGGACGCGACGCTGGTCTGCAAGCGCGGACCGATGGGGGCGACGGCCTTCGAGGGCGAGATCCCGGACAGCCTCGACGGCGGCCAGACCGGGCCGGGCTTTCCCATCGAGGTGTTCAACGTGCTGGGCGCCGGCGACGGTTTCATGTCGGGTCTTCTGAAGGGCTGGCTCGATGGTGAGGACTGGCCCACCACGCTGAAATACGCCAATGCCTGCGGCGCCTTCGCCGTCTCGCGCCACGGCTGCACCCCGGCCTACCCGAGCTGGGAAGAGCTGCAGTATTTCTTCGAGCGCGGCATCAAGCGAAAGGACCTGCGCAATGACGCGGCGCTCGAGCAGGTGCATTGGGCGACGAACCGCAAGGGCGACTGGTCGACCATGCGCGTCTTCGCCTTCGATCACCGCAGCCAGATGGAAGAGATGGCCGGCGCTACACCCGAGAAGATCGGCGCCTTCAAGCAGCTCTGCCTGCGCGCCGCGCATGAGGTGGCGGGCGGGCAGGGCGGCTACGGCATCCTCTGCGACGGGCGTCTCGGGCGCGACGCGCTCTACGAGGCCGAGGGCACTGGGCTGTGGATCGGACGCCCGGTGGAATGGCCGGGCTCGCGGCCGCTGATGCTCGAGCCCGATCTCGGGCCGGACTACGGCGGGCTGACCGAATGGCCGCGCGACCACGTGGTGAAATGCCTGTGCTTCTGCCACCCCGACGACGACGCCGAGACCTGGGCGGCGCAGGAGGAGACCGTGCTGCGGCTCTTCACCGCCGCGCGGCGCAACGGGCTGGAGTTCCTGCTGGAGGTGATCCCCTCGAAGGTCGCGCCGGTGAACGACGAGACCACGGCGCAGGTGATCCGCCGCTTCTACGCGCTCGGCGTCTGCCCCGACTGGTGGAAGCTCGAGCCGTTCAAGACCGAGGCGGCCTGGGCCAAGGCGGTGGCGGCGATCGAGGAGAACGACCCGCGCACCCGCGGCATCGTGGTGCTGGGTCTCGACGCGCCGGAGCAAGAGTTGGCCGAGAGCTTTGCGCTCGCCGCGCGCCAGCCGCTGGTGAAGGGCTTTGCCGTGGGCCGGACGATCTTCGGCGACGCGGCGCGGGCCTGGATGGGCGGCGCGGTCAGCGACGGCGAGGCAGTCGAGCAGATGGCGGCGCGCTACGCCAAGCTCTGCAAAGTCTGGGACGCGGCGCGCGCCGGTGCCCGGCTGAACGCAGCATGAAGGATGGCGGGAATGGAGGGGGCGCTGCCCCCGTCCGCGCCGGGGCGCGAACTCCCCCGGGATATTTTGATCTAGACGAAGGGGCCGCTGGCGGCCGCATGGGAGGAACGACGATGGGCACGATCCGGCTGACCGCCGCGCAGGCGATGGTGAAATGGCTCTCGGTGCAGATGACCGAAGAGGGCGAGCGCTTCATCGAGGGCGTCTGGGCGATCTTCGGGCATGGCAACGTGGCGGGGATCGGCGAGGCGCTGCACCGCTATCAGGATGTGCTGCCGACATGGCGCGGCCAGAACGAGCAGACCATGGCGCATGCCGCCATCGCCTATGCCAAGACCAAGCGGCGCAAGCGCGCCCATGCGGTGACCTCTTCGATCGGTCCTGGCTCGACCAATATGGTCACCGCCGCGGCGCTGGCGCATGTGAACCGTCTGCCGCTGCTGATGATCTGCGGCGACGTCTTCGCCAACCGCCGCCCCGATCCGGTGCTGCAGCAGATCGAGGATTTCGACGACGGCACGGTCTCGGCCAACGACTGCTTCCGCCCGGTGTCGCGCTATTTTGACCGCATCACCCGGCCCGAGCATCTGCTCACCTGCCTGCCGCGGGCGATGCGCGTGATGACCGATCCGGCAAACTGCGGCCCGGTGACGCTGGCCTTTTGCCAGGACGTGCAGGCCGAGGCCTTCGACTACCCCGAAGCGTTCTTTGAGCCCAAGATCTGGCGCATCCGCCGGCCCGAGCCCGATCCGGTGGAAGTGGATGCGGCGCTGGCGATGCTGAAGGCGGCAAAGCGTCCGCTGATCGTCTCGGGCGGTGGGGTGCTCTATTCGGGGGGCGAAGAGATGCTGGCCGAGTTCGCCACCCGCCACGGCATCCCGGTGGTCGAGACGCAAGCTGGCAAGGGCGGGCTGTCGTGGCAGCATGAGATGAACTTCGGCTCGCCGGGGGTGACCGGCTCGGCCTGCGCCAATGATCTGGCGGCACGGGCGGACCTGGTGATCGGCGTCGGCACGCGGTTTCAGGACTTCACCACCGGCTCGTGGACGGTCTTCGAGGCGGCGGACCGCAGGCTCTTGTCGATCAACCTTGCGGGCTATGACGCGCAGAAGCACGGCGCCGAGCCGGTGGTCGGCGATGCCAAAGTGGTGCTGGAGAAGCTGGGGGCGGGGCTGAAGGACCGGCTCTACGGCTGGCACGATCCGGCGGCGCGGACCGGCTGGCACGATGCGGTGGCCGAAGTTACCGCGGCGCCCGAGAGTGCCGGGCTGCCAAGCGATGCGCAGGTGATCGGTGCGGTGCAGCGGGTCTCGACCGAGGACACGGTGGTGATGTGCGCCGCGGGCACCATGCCCGGCGCGCTGCAGGTGCTCTGGCAGGCCGCCAAGGGCGGCTATCACATGGAGTACGGCTATTCGTGCATGGGCTATGAGGTGGCTGGCGCCATGGGCATCAAGCTCGCCGCGCCCGAAAAGGAGGTGATCTGCTTCGTCGGCGACGGCTCTTACATGATGGCGAACTCGGAACTGGCGACGGCGGTGATGCGGCGCGTGCCCTTCACCATCGTGCTCACCGACAACCGCGGCTATGGCTGTATCAACCGCCTGCAGATCGAATGCGGCGGCGCCGAGTTCAACAATATGTACAAGGACAGCAACGTCGAGGTGCAGCCGGAGATCGACTTCGTCGCCCACGCCGGCTCGATGGGGGCGCATGCCGAGAAGGCCGCCAACATCGCCGAGCTTGAAGCGAAGATCGCCGAGGCGCGCAGCCGCGACATTCCCACGGTGATCGTCATCGACACCACGGCGGTGCCGGGCACCGGCGCGGGCGGTCACTGGTGGGACGTGGCGGTGCCGCAGGTGGGCGGTCCGGAGCGGCTGGAGAGCGCGCGGGCGACCTATGCGCAGAACGCCGCCAAGCAGCGGGTCTTTGACTGAGCGCGCTTGCGGAGAGCGGGGGAGAGCGGGGGGCAGCCCCCGCACCCCCGGCGTATTTTTGGAACAATGAAGGATCGGCGCGCAGAGTGCAGAGCGTTGGGCGCCGCGTATTTTTGGAAAGATGAAAGGGTGGGGCCATAAATTGCGCCGCCCGGACAGGAGGACCGATGAGCCATCTTCTTCACCGCCCCTTCGGCGCGCACGGCAAGGTGCATGAGATCACGCCGCAGAGCGCCGGTTGGCGCTACGTCGGGTTTTCGCTCTATCGGCTGCGGCCGGGCGAGAGCGCGGCCGAGGCGACCGGCGAGCGCGAGGTGATCCTCGTGATGGTCGAGGGCAAGGCGAAGATCACCGGCGCCGGGCAGGACTGGGGCGAGTTGGGCGAGCGGATGAACGTCTTTGAAAAGACCCCGCCGCATTGCCTCTATCTGCCGAATGGCTGCGATTGGCGGGCCGAGGCGATGAGCGAGTGCACCATCGCGGTGTGCTCGGCGCCCGGCGTGGGCGGTCATGAGGCGCGACGGATCGGGCCCGAGGGGATCACCCTGACGCAGCGCGGCAAGGGCGCGAACACCCGTCATATCAACAATATCGCCATGGAGAACGAGGATTATTGCGACAGCCTGCTGGTCACCGAGGTCTTTACCCCGGCGGGCAATTGGTCGTCCTATCCCAGCCACCGCCACGACGAGGATGATTTCCCGCGCATCACCTATCTCGAAGAGACCTACTACCACCGGCTCAACCCGGCGGATGGCTTTGGCGTGCAGCGGGTCTATACCGACGACCGGCTGCTCGACGAGACCATGGCAGTGCATGATCACGACGTGGTCTGTGTGCCGCGTGGCCACCACCCGTGCGGCGCGCCCTACGGCTTTGAGATGTATTATCTCAACGTGATGGCCGGGCCGCTGCGCAAGTGGCGCTTTGTTCCGGCGCCGCCGGTGGAGTGGATCATGGAGCGCGACGCCACATGATCCCCCGCGCGCTGAACCAAAAGACGGCGCGGCATCTTTCCTGGGAAGGCTTTCTCGATCTCGCGCAGCGCCTCGGCTGTGTCGGGGTCGAGCCGCGCGACGATCTCGGGCGGCCCTTCTTCGACGGGCTGGACCCGCGCGAGGCGGCGCGCATGGCGCGCGGCCGGGGACTGCGGCTGCTGGGGCTGAGCGAGGTCTATGGCATCAACGTCTGGGACCGCGAGCGGGCGGCGCAGGTCGCCGCGCTGATCGAGGTCGCCGAGGCGGCGGGTGCGGAGACGATCAGCCTGATCCCCTCGGTCGATGACCGGCCCGTTGTGCCGCTGCGTGAGGCGCTGCGCGAGGTGCGTGAGATGCTCGCAGGGCGGCGGCTGGTGGCGCTGGTCGAGCCAATCGGCTTTGCCTCGTCGAGCCTGCGGCGCAAAGCCGAGGCGGTGGAGGCGATCGAGGCGGTGGGCGGCAGTAGCTGTTTCGGCATCGTGCATGACACGTTCCAGCATCAGATCGCCGGTGAGCTGCAGGTCTTTGCGCCTTGGACGCGGATGGTGCATATCTCCGGCATTTCCGCGCCAGATGTGCCGCTTGACGCGTCGCAGGACCCACACCGCGTGCTGGTGGATGCGCAGGATCGCTGCGGCACTCTCGAGCAGATAGCGGCGCTGCGTGCGGCGGGCTACGAGGGCGCCTTTTCGTTCGAATGCACCGATGCATCGGTGCAGGAGAGTGGCGCGCTGCAGCAGGAAGTCGCCGCCTCCTTTGCCTATATCGACAGCGCTCTTTGCTGAGCCTCGCGGCTTTCCGCTCGCCGCGGCTGAAGTCGTTGACCCATGGAAAAGGTTAACAAAGTGTTACTGAAAGATCGGACAGTCCGGTTCGATCTTTCAGCGAACAAAGGCGGCAATGATGACGATCGGAACCACGGCAGACAGCTCGGAAACGCTCATGTCCGAACTGCTGGTGATTAACGAGGTGCTGGCGAGCCATGCAGGCACCGACACGAGTGAATTTGTTGAGCTTTGGGGGACGCCCGGTCTCTTGCTTGAGGGCTACAGCCTGATCGTCGTCGAAGGCGATGAAGGCGGCGCGGGCAGCATCGACCTGCGCATCGACTTCGGCGCCGATGATCGCGTCGGCGACAACGGGTTTTTCCTTATCGGCAACTCGGCGGGGCTGGAAAGTGTATATGGCGTCTCGCCCGATTTTGCATTGGCGGACAATTCGCTCGAGAACAGCTCGCTGACGGTGATGATTGTCGAGACGGCGAGCCTCTCGAGCACAGCGCTGACCGGCACGGAGACGGTGATCGACAGCGTCGGGCTGAGCGACGGTGGCGCGAATGATCAATTCTTTGGCGAAGGTCCGGTGATCGGCCCCGATGGCAGCTTCTTTCCGGCGGGCGTGCGTCGGGTCACGGATGGGGTCGATACAGATGCGGCCGCGGATTGGGCGCTCGCGGATTTCAATCTCGGCACCGACAACACGCCGACTGCGGCCAGCTTTAACGCGGCGTTGGTGATCAACGAATTTCTGGCCGACCCGGCCAGCGATCTGAGCGGGGACGCCAATGGCGACGGCACCCGCGATGCCACGCAGGACGAGTTCGTGGAAATCGTCAACGCGGGATCCGAAAGCTTTGACCTCTCGGGTGTGACCCTGTCGGATGCGGTCGGCGTGCGGCATGTGTTTGCGGCGGGCACCACGCTGGCGGCGGGCGCGGCGATCGTCGTCTTTGGCGGCGGCACCCCGAGCGGAGCTTTCGGAGGCGCGCAGGTGACCACCGCCTCGTCGGGGGCACTTGGACTCAACAATGGCGGTGACACGATCACGCTGACATCGGCAGATGGCACGACCGTGCTGGCCGAACTGAGCTATGGAAGCGAAGGCTCTGACAACCAGTCGCTGACCCGCAGTCCCGAACTGACCGGAGATTTCATCGCGCATTCTGAGGCTTCGGGCGCGCTCTTCTCACCCGGCACCGAGTCGGACGGCACGCCTTTCGGCGCCTTTGTGGAGAGCTTCGAGGAGGCCCCCGGCGCGGGCTACACGCTCACCGGTGCCTTTGACGACGGGTCTTTCGACTATTTCGGCCGTTTCCCTGCGCCCGACAGCAGCAATGGCGCGCGCGACGATTTCACCGAAGGCTTTGATGGGGCCTATGCCATTCAGGCGCAGGACGTCGACGGTGACGGCGGCGATGCGACGGGTGTGGTGACCATCGCTGATATCTCGATCGCGGGTCAGGCCGAACCGGTGCTCATCGCTTCTTTCGGCGCCCTCGATAGTGAGCCGAGCTTTAGCAACTACGAGGCCGGAGATGGCATCCAGATCTTCGCCAGCGTGGATGGGGGTGAGCGGGTCCTGATCGGTGCCTTCGCGCCGCCCGAAGACGGCGGCGACCTGCGCCTCGATACCGACCTCGACGGCATCGGGGATGGTGCGGTGCTGACCACCGAACTTAGAGATTTCGCCTTCGCCCTGCCGACCGGCGAGAGTGTGACGCTGGAGTTCGAACTGACCTCCACCGACAGTTTCGAGCCGCTGGTGCTCGACAACGTCCGCGTCGGCGACGGGCTGAGCTTGGAGGCGCCCGAAGCGCCGCCAGAAGAGGTGCTGATCAGCGAGGTCCAGGGCAACGGCACGGCAAGCCCGCTCGAAGGCCAGCGCGTGCTGGTCGAGGCGGTGGTTGTTAGCGACTTCCAGAACACCGATGGCGCAACGCGGCTTGGCGGCTTCTTCATGCAAGAAGAGGACGCTGATGCCGATGGCGATGCGCTGACCTCCGAGGGTATCTTTGTCTATGACGGCAATGCGCCTCAGGTGGACGTCAGCGCCGGTGATCTGGTGCGGGTCACCGGGACCGTTGAGGAGTACAACGGCAAGACCGAACTGACCGATGTGAGCGTCGAGATTGTCTCTTCGGGCAATACGCTGCCCACGGCGGCCGAGATCACCTTCCCCGTGGCGAGCCTTATCGAGAACGAAGGCGTTCTGACGGCGGATCTCGAGATGTATGAAGGCATGCTGGTTACCCTGCCGCAGGAGATGACGGTGGGTGATGTCTATAGCCTTGGGCGTTATGGCGAGATCGACCTCAATGCGCAGGGCATGCTGCCCACCTACACGCAGGTCAATGCGCCCGACGCCGAGGGGTATCACGCCTATCTCGAGGAGGCCGCACGCAATGCCATTGTGCTCGACGACGGCAGTACGGCGCAGAACCCCGAGACCATCCCCTTCGAGATCGCGGGCGAAAGCGGCGATGTGGCGGGCAGCTTCGATGCGGGTGACGCGCTTGGCTCTGGCGATACGGTGAGCGGGCTCACCGGCGTTCTCGATTTCGGGTTCGACCAGTACCGCATTCAAGCGACGGAAGCGCCGGAGTTCGTCGACAGCGCCCCGCGCGAGGAAGACGCGCCGGAGGTGAGCGGAACGCTGAAAGTCTCGACCTTCAACGTGCTGAACTATTTCACCTCGCTGGGCGACGAAGGCCTGACCTCCGGTCCCGACGGCATGGAGCCGCGCGGTGCCGACAACCTTCTGGAGTTCGAGCGGCAGACCGACAAGTTGATCGCGGCGATGGCTGAGATCGGTGCCGATGTGTTCAGTCTGCTGGAGGTGGAGAACGAGTTCGGCGATCAGAACGGCGATGGCGAATTTGCCATCGAGAGCCTCGTCAATGCGCTCAACGCCGCCACGGGTTCGAGCTATGTCTGGCTCGATCCGGGAACGCCCTATGTGGGGAGCGACGCGATTTCGGTGGGGATGATCTACAACTCGCAGACCGTGACGCTGGCCGAGGACACCAACGTTGCGACCCTGACCGAGGGTGATCTAGCGGGCCTCGGGCTCGACTTCGGAAACCCGGTGTTCGAGGGCGATGGCACCAGCCGCGTGCCGCTGGCCGCCACCTTCGAGCAGGCCTCGACCGGCGAAGCGTTCACCGTGGCGGTGAACCACTTCAAGTCCAAGGGATCGGTCAGCCCGTTCGGTGACAACGAGGATGCTGGCGACGGCGCAGGCAACAACAACGAGGCGCGGCTGCAGGCCGCTATGGCGCTGGATGCGTGGCTCGACAGCAACCCAACCGGCTCTGACGATCCCGATATCCTGATCACCGGCGATCTCAATTCCTACGCCATGGAAGACCCGGTGCAGTTCCTGATCAGTGAAGGTTATGTCGACAGCGTCGGTGCCTTTGGCGGGGGCTATTCTTACGGCTTCCCGCTGGGCGATGCGGCGCCGCAGGTACAGGGCTTCGGCACGCTTGACTACGCACTGGCGAGTTCGTCGCTCTTTGAGCAGGTCACTGGGGCCGACGTCTGGAACATCAACGCGGGCGAGGCTTCAGTTCTCGACTACAACACCAATTACAAATCTGATGCGCAGATCGACGAGCTTTACGATGCCGATCCCTACCGTTCTTCGGACCATGATCCGGTGCTTGTGGGGATGGATCTGCAGAGCCGCGAGATCGTACTGGGCGATGCCGGATCGGGGCCGTTGCGCGGCAGCGACGCCGACGAGATCCTCGACGGGCAGGGCGGCCGCTTGGATGTGATGGAGAGCTTTGCCGGGGACGACATCTTTGTCTTCACGGACATCGAAGGCGCGCGAGACGCGCTCAACATCCTCGATTACACGCCCGGCGAGGATCGTCTCGACCTAAGCGGAGAGTTGATCTCGCAAGTGCGCGCCACGGGCAACAACCTGCGCCTGACGCTGGATCCCGAAGATGGCGATTACATCCTACTGCACGGGGTGACGTCGCTCGACCAGCTCCACTTCGTCGACACGGTCTTCCTCGCCTGACCGGCGGGGCTGTTCGGCCCGGTTATGCGACCGGGCCGAGCGCCGCATCCAGCAGCAGTTCCGCCACCGGCGTACCGACGCAGTTCTCGCGGGGGGCGAGGCCCCTCACCGCGCGCGGAATATCGGTGAGCATCGGCAGCGCAGCCTCAAGCGGCAGAGCCACGCGCTGCACCACATTGGCCAGATTGCCGCGCTTGATCCACATGCGCCCCGGCCAGCGCGCCCTCGGTATTGACCAGACGGCCTTCCTGCACGCGGATGTCCTGCCCATAGAGGCTGAAATGATCGGGCCCGCCAACCGTGGCCATGGCGTCGCTCACCGCAAAGCGGCGCCCCCGGCGCGCGCGAACTCATCTGGTCCATCGCGTCGTAAAGATGGGTCACGCAGGACACCCCACGCGCGAAGGCGGCCCGCGCCTCGGTGGCACTGGCGCTGCTGTGCCCGGCGCTGACCACGGCACCGCTGGCGATCAGCGCATCCAGAAGCGCCGGGTCGGCGCGTTCGGGGGCAAGGGTGATCATCACCGGCATCTCGGCAGCGTGCAAGCCGTTCGACCAGCGTCAGCGTCCGGCGATCGAGCGGGCGCAGATATTGCGCGGCATGGGTGCCGCGCCGCGCGGGCGAGAAATGCGGCCCTTCGATATGCAGGCCAAGAATGCCAGTTGCGCCATAGCAGGCCAGCGCGGCCTCGGCGACGGCTTCGATCGCCTCGGGCCGGTCGGTGATCACCGTGGGCAAGATGTCTCCGGTGCCAAGGCGTCGGTGCGCCTGTGCGATGCGCGCCAGCCCCTCGGGGCTGGGATCGCCGTTGACCATCGTGCCGCCGCCGTTCACTTGCAGGTCGGCCAGCAGCGGCGCAGGTGGGCGGCTCAGTTGAGCAGGCGCTCGATGCGGCCGCGCTTTTCGGCGTCATTGCCTTGGCCGTAAAGGATGGCGCGCAGCTTGCCCACTTTGGCTGGCGGCACCAATGCGGGATCGAGGCCGGGCACCAGCGTGCGCAGCGTCTGCTGCTCGCCTTGGGTCAGGGTGACGGGCTTGCCGATGCTCATTGCAAGCAGTGGGCCAGAGGGCTCTGCAGCGTCTTGCGCCGCCGGGGCCGCGGCTCCCGGTTCCTGAAACACATCCGGCCCATGCGCCGCATAAAGCGCTGTCGGGGCCGCAAGCGCCAGAAGCGCGGCGGCGGTCTTGAGCGGGGTCATGGCTCTCTCCCGTTGCTTTGGAACCAGAGGTCAGAGCATAGCGGCTCGCGCAGTGCGGGCAAGCGCATCCCCGCAAGCTGTACTCACGCCGCCGTTATTTGGCGGGCGGTCCGGGCTGGCGCGCGCATTCGTGGAAGATGCGTTTGGTGCAGGTGGCGCAGATGTCGCCGTCAAGTTTGGGCACGATCAGCGCGATGGCGTCGCCTTTTGACAGGTGCAGCCGCTCTCTGCCAAGCTCGCGAACCACTTTGAAGCGCGCCAGTTTCGTCAGGGTGCGCGGCGTTTTGACCTGCAGGTGCAGCGCGCCGCCCATGCGCTCGCGCCGCCGCGCTTCATCAAGGATGAGGTCGGCTCCGGCGAGATCGACGTCGCCGCCGCCCTTGACGATGAACAGCATGGTGCGCTGCAGCGGGCGCTCGCGTTCGAGCCGCCGGAACTCGCGCCGCAGATATTCCACTGAGCCGAAGAACAGCGGCCCGTCTAGGCGGCAGACCATGAGTTGCGGGCATTCCTCGAGCCCATTCGGCGCGGCGTGTTTGAACACTCTACCGGGCGTCGAGGGATCGGGCGCACCCTGTCCGAGGAAGGGGCGCGCGGCACCGCGCAGGAAGAACCCCAGCGACAGCAGGACGCCCACGTAGATCGCCGTCTCAAGGTTGACCAGCAGCACCGTTGCGAAGGTGACCCCGGCGATGATCGTCTCGGTCGAGGAGGAGGTGACGAGGTGCCGAATCTCGCGAAAGTCGATCAATCGCCATGCCACCAGCATGATCACCCCGGCGATGCCGGGGATCGGCACCACGGCAAAGGCCGGGGCGACCAGCAGCAGAATGCCGAACAGGAAGACCGAAGAGAAGATCGCCGACAGCGGCGTGCGCGCCCCAGCGTCGTAGTTGATGCCCGAGCGGGTGAAGGAGGCCGAACTGGGGTAGCAGCGGAACAGGCTGCCGATGACGTTGGACAGGCCCTGCGCGAGGAACTCGCGGTTGCCGTCGATCATCTGCCCCGAGCGCAGCGCCAGCGCCCGCGACACCGACAGCGCTTCGAGCAGGCCGACAATGGCGATGGCCATGGCCCCGCCGCCGAACTCGCGCAGATCGCCGAGCGAGAGGTCGGGAACGTCCATGCTCGGCAGGATTTCTCCCAGCGGGCCGATGGTGGCGATGCCCGCCTCGGCGCCGCCAAGCGCGAGGCTGAGGCCCGTGGCAACGATGAGCGCGGCCAGATAGTTGGGCCAGAGCGGACGCCAGATTTTGATCGCCAGTCCGACGACAAAGGCTGAGAGCGCCACGATGAGCGCGTGCCAATCGGTGGCGAGGGCGGCCTCGGGGATGGCGCTGACGAAGGCGCCGAGGTCGCTGGTCGAGGGCAGCGGCACACCCAGCACATGGCGCAGCTGGCTCAGCGCGATGAGGATCGCGGCCCCGGTGACAAAGCCGGTCATCACCGAATGCGACACGAAATCCACCAGCGCCCCGAGCCGCGCCACGGCAAAGGCTAGCTGGATCAGCCCCACCATCAGACACAGGGTGATCGCGGCGGTGACATACTCGGGCGAGCCCGGCAGGTAACTGTCCGAGAGCGTCGCGAAGAGCATGATCGACAGCGCCGTGGTTGGCCCCGACACCGCGTGCCAGCTGGAGCCGAGCAGCGCCGCCACGAGGGTCGAAACCATCGCGGTGTAGAACCCGTATTCCGCCGGCAGCCCGGCGATGGCGGCAAAGGCGACGCCCTGCGGCAGCACCAGCGTCGCGCCGGTGAGGCCGGCCATCAGGTCGGCGCGCAGCGTGGCCTTGGTGGTCAGCCCGAACCAGTCGGGAACCAAAGCGGCGGCGCGCGCCCGGAGGGCGCGCGGGGAGGGGCTTTCGCGGGTCATCGGATCAGGCTCAGACTTAGGCGCGGGCGACGGGCGCAGGGGCGGTTTCCGTATGCGCCAGTTCCGCCTGCATCAGTTGCTCCAGCAGACGGGCCTTCACTGGCGCGGCCTCGGGCGTGTCCCAAAGGTTGCGCAGCTCGTTCGGGTCGGCCTCAAGATCATAAAGTTCGCCCCAGCCCAGCCCTTGGAACAACGAGAGCCGGTAGCGCGCGTCGCGCAGGCTGTGCACATTGGGGCAGACGCCCAGCCCGTCCATCTGGGCCTGATGCGCGTATTGAATCAGCACGCCCTCGGGGGCGGAGGTCTCAGACATCAGATCGCGCCCCTGCATGCCCCAAGCCTGTTCGATCTTCGCCCGTTCGAGGATCGTCGCCCCGATGTCCAGCGTCTGACCGAGCCGGTCGCTGCGTGTGCCCTGATCGCCCTGCGGGTCGGCCCAGACGAAGGGCACGCGGGTGATCTGCTCGTATTGCTCGGATCCTTTGAACAGCAGCCGGTGATCGCCGAGGTGATCACCATGGTCCGAGGTGAAGATGGTGACGGTCTCATCGCCGCGCCCGCTGGCCGCCAGCGCGCCCTGCACCCGGCCCACCGCGTCGTCGATCATGGTGATCATGCCGCAGGTCAGCGCCTGTGCCTCCTGCGCCTCTCGGGCCGAGCAGCCGATGGCGTTCATGCCCTGAAGGTTCGCCTTGCCGTCCTCGCGCGCGCCCAGCACGCCCGCCACATGCGGCGGCGGCGTCCAGTCGTTTGAGGTGAAGGCCACGGGCACCGGCATGTCCTCGGGCTTGTACATGTCCCAATAGTCGCCGGGCGGGTTGAACGGATGATGCGGGTCGGGCCAGCTGACCATCAGGAAGAACGGCTTGTCGCTGTCCTTGCGCGCCTCCAGCCACGCGCTGGCGCGCTCGGCGATGTAGGAGGTGGAATAAAGCTCGGACGGCACCGCAGTGCGCACGGCCTGCGGGCAGGTGTAGTCATGCGGCAGTTGGTTCTTCGCGCCCATCTTGGCCCCGATGTCGGGATCGCGCTCCAGCGCCCAGCGAGTGTAATCGCCGCCCACGTGATCGCCGTGTCCGGTGACCAGTTCCACATGGTTGAAGCCATAGAAGGGCACGGGCACCGCGGGCATCTCGCCTGACCAGAAGTCGGGCTCTTCGACGTGATAGACCGGCGTGGCGAAATCATTGCGCACCGCCTCGCTGAGCTCGCCGTTGGCCTTGTAGTAGCCGGGGCGCGCCTCGGGCGGGGTCAGCACCGGGGCGATGCCGGTGAAGGTCTGCAGGTGGCTCTTGCCGATCAGCGCCGTGTCATAGCCCGCGTCGCGCAGCAACTCGACAAAGGTCACATTGCGCTGCGACAGCGGGATGCCGTTGAAGCGCACCCCGTGGCCCGAGGGCATGCGCCCGGTCATCAGGCTGGCGCGGTTGGGCATGCAGACGGGGCTCGCCACATAGAAGCGGTCGAAGGCGGTGCCGCGCGCGGCCATGGCGTCGATGTTCGGCGTGCGCACGATCGGGTGGCCGTAGCAACCAAGGAAATCGGCGCGGTGCTGGTCCGTGATGAACAGGATGAAGCTGGGACGGTCGGACATCAGAGGGCCTCGGCGGTTTGAAGTTTCGCGGTGCGGCGCCAAACGGCGAGCGCGATGCCCAAGGCGAGCGCGGCAGCACCGGCGAGCACATAGGGCGACAGAAGGGTGGCGGCGCAGACGAGGCGCAGCAGGCGCTCCCAGCCCGGCAGGCGCTGCTTGTCAAAGCCGATCAGCGCGCTGGAGGCGAGGTAGAGCGAGGCCGCCAGCGTCAGCAGCGAGAAGGCGACGAAGCCGAGCGAGGCACTGGCGGCGGCCTCGGTGCCCAGCAGCAGCGCCGGGTTGTACACGAAGGCGAAGGGCACGAGGAAGATCATCGCGCCGATCCGCGTCGCCTCGACCGCCGTGCCGATGGGCTTGCCCTTTGAGATCGACGCCGCGGCATAGGCCGCGATGGCCACCGGCGGGGTGATCACCGACGCGACGCCGAAGAAGAACACGAACATATGCGCGGTCAGCAACTCGACGCCAAAGCCGGTGAGCGTGGGGCCCATGACGGCGACGATGGCGATATAGGCCGGCAGCGTCGGCATCCCCATGCCCAGCACGATGCAGCCCGCGGCGGCGATCAGCAGGGCGGCCATCAGCGAGCTGCTCGCGGCATTGGCCAGAAGCACGGCAAATTTGGTCGGGATGCCGGTGGCGTTCAGCGTCGAGACCACGATGCCCACCATGGCGATGGCGATGGCCAGCTGCGCGACGGTCTTGCCCCCCTCGGCCAGCGATTCCAGCAGTTTCCACGGCGCGCGGCGGATCTCGGGGTTGATGAAGCTCATCGGGATCAGCAGGAAGATCGCCGCGATGGAGGCCCCGGCCGGCGACAGGCCCGAGACCAGCAGCCAGACGATCAGCGCGATCGGCCCGAAAACCAGCGCGAGGTTGATCCAGTCCTGTCCGGCGGGCGGCTCGACCGCCTCGTCTTCTTCGCGCGCGGTGATGCCCAGCTTCTCGGCCTCGAAGAAGACCGCGAGGAACAGGCTGACGTAGTAGGCGATGGCGGGGATCAGCACGGCGAGGATCACCGCGAGGTAGCTGACGCCGACGATATCGGCCATGACCAGCGCGGCGGCCCCCATGATCGGCGGCAGGATCTGCCCGCCGGTGGAGGCGGCGGCTTCGACCGCGCCCGCGAAATTGCCGGAGAAACCGCGGCGGCGGATCATAGGGATGGTGACCACGCCGGTGCCCACCACATTGGCGACGGCGCTGCCCGAGACGGTGCCGAACAGCGCCGAGGCGGAGATCGCCGCATAGGCCGGTCCTCCGCGGAAGCGGCGCATCAGGTGGAACGAGATGCGGATCATCGAGCCGCCCGCGCCGCAGCCTTCAAGCACGGCGCCGAGGATGATGAAGGGCAGCACCGTCGAGAGCACGATGCCCATGATATTGCCCAAGATGCCTTGGCTGGCGTCGTACCAGATGTTCTGGGCGATGAATTCATTCATGTCGCCGACGATGGTCTGGAAGACGCCGGGCCAGTAGGGGCCGGTGGCGAGATAGGCAAAGACCACGGCACCAAGGATGGCGATGGGCGCGCCCCAGAGCCGCCAGCAGGCGATGATCGACAGCACGGCGGGGATCGCGGCCATCCATGCCTCGCGGGCCGAGAAGAACATGAAGCTGTCCTTCAGCACCATCGAGACCTGATAATAATCCCACGACACCCAGCTCATCAGCGCCAGCGCAATGGCGTAGCCGATCAGGTGGAAGAAGGTGAGCTTGCCGTCGCGGGTCAGTCGCAGGGCGTCCCAGATCAGAAAGCTCAGGAAGCAGAGCCAATAGAACAGCGGCCGGAACCAGTCGAGCTCGAACGGCCCGACGCGCGGCAGCACGCCATAGGTGGGCATCACGTTGGCAAGCCCGGCGAGGGCGATGACAAGACCAACGGCAAGACCTGCCCAGTGCAAGGCCTTCACCCTGCGTTCGATCGAAGATGTCATGAGGTTTCCTCCCGGCCCGGCGTGGGCCCTGCGCCGCGGTGGCGGCGGTGCCCCGGCCCATATGGGGGCCGGGTGCGGTTCATCTGCTCCGGCGGTCTGCCGGGGCCCGGATCACTCTGCCTTCAGCGCGTCCGGAATGGTGATGCCTTGCTCTTCGTAATAGCGAGCCGCGCCGGGGTGGACCGGCATATTGGCGCCCGCGAAGGGCTCGTCGGTGTTCAGCCGCGTCAGCAGCGCGTTGACCGATTTCATCGCATCGAGATTGTCGAAGAACGACTTGGTGAGCGCATAGGCCGCCTCGTCCGACAGGTCCTTGTTGGCGCCCATCATCATCACGGTGACCATGATGTTCTGGTCCTCGTCGCCATTGATCTGGCCCTGATAGGTGCCCGCAGGAACCACATCGGTGCGCACTGCCTGATCGACGAGGTAGTCGGCCCAGCCGTCGCCCGAAACGATGTCATCCGCGACGCCGAGAATGCGGATCTCGCGCTGCAGGCTCAATTCCTGAACCGACTGCTGACCAACGGCGGCGGACATGATGTACATGTCGAACTGGCCATCCTGAAAGGCTTGGCTCGAGGCTTCCCACGGCAGGCGAATGCCTTCGTAATCGCTGCCATCCTCGAAACCGCCGCTGGCCTCGCGCACCATGCCGCGGGCCTGATTGGCCGCGGCACCGGCGGGCGGGCCGACATAGACGCGCTTGCCCTTGATGTCGTCCCAGCTTTCGATGCCGCTGTCGGCCCAGACGATGGGATGGAACGAGCCGCCGGGGAAGGTGAACAGCAGCCGCATGTTGCCAGAAAAAGCCTTGGCCTGATCGGCGGCTTTTGCGTAAGGCCCGGCGCCGCGGGTCATCGCGCCATAGGCGGGCGGCGGCACAACCGCCAGATCAAGCTGACCGGCGCCAACCTTCATCGCCGAGCGCGTCAGCGCCTGACCGAGCGAGACCTGCAGATCATAGCCTGCGCCGCTGGTGAACTGCGCCCATGTCTGCGGCACGATGCCGGTGAGCGACGCGCTGCCGCCACCCTCAATGCTCAGCGTATCGGCGCTCGCCGGAAGGCAGGCGCTCGCCAGCACAACCGCGGCCGTCATGTATTTAAGGGTGTGGAACATCCGCTCTCCTCCGGTTCGGAATTCTCTCCTCTGAGCGCTGACAATATATCATGCGCGCGAGAATGACCTATTCCTTCTCGGCCTCGATCATATCATTATTGGTATGAAGAGGGGCGCGGGACAGGCGTTCGCGGAACATGGTCTGCAGCAGCCGCATGGCCGCGCCGTCCTGCACGCCGGGCAGGGTGGTCAGCCCCACGGGACCGTTGAGCGCGGCATCGCGGATCGGCAGAACCACCACCTCGCCCGCGGCGCGTGCATCGGCCACCAGCGCCTCGACGGTCACCACCACATGGCGCGAGGCGCGGATGGTCTTGTTGATGAAGCCCGCGTCGATCGATTCAATGTCGAAATCCGGCGCGACGAACCCGCTCTTGAACAAAAAGCGCTCCAGTTCCTGCCGGATAATCGTGCCGGGGATCGGCGCCAGCATCGGCTGCTCGAGCAGCGTCCGCAGATCGGCCCGCGCATCGCTTTGCGCCAGCGGATGCTCTGTGCCCACGGCAAAGACGATCGACTCGTCGTAGAGATGCTGAAAGCTCAGCCCATGCATCGCGGTGGAATCCGACAGCCGTCCGATCACCAAATCAAGCGCGCCCTGCCGCAACCGGGCCAGCAGATCGGCGTTGGAGCCAGAGACGACCCGCACCGTGGTGCGCGGATAAATCTCCTGAAAGTCCTCGATGATCGCAGGCAGGGTCAGGCCGCAGACGTTGGGCAGCGCGCCGATGCGCAAGAGCTCGCGCGCCCCGCCCATATCCTGCGTCGCCTGTAGCCCTTCGGTCAGCAGCGCCATCGCCGCTTCGGCAGCGTCGAACAGCTTGCGCCCATGCACCGTCAGCACCGCGCCGCGCTGCGAGCGGTCAAAAAGTACCACATCCAGCGTTGCCTCAAGCTCGCGGATCGAGCGCGAGACCGCTGGTTGCGTCAGCCCCAGCACATCGGCCGCCGCCATGAAACTGCCGTTCTGGGCAACCTCGATGAAGCAGCGGACCTGCCGAAAGCGGAGCTTGCTGAGAAGTCGTGCTGAGGTGTCGATCGCAGATCTCCCATTTTGCGCGCCCGTCTGATTTATCCTCAGGCGGGGCGCAAAGGCCATGGCGGAATGCACCGGCTGGCCCTTGGGAGTTTGCGGCGCGCCTCAGCAGAAGGCGTCGACGATCTCGTCCATGAAGGCAGTGAAATCAAAATCCTCGACCACATCCAGCGCCGACAGACCATCCCAGCTGAAGTTCTCGCGCCGTTCGACGATCGTTTGCCCAAGGGTGATCGGGCTCATGCATTCGATCAGCACGCGCAGCGGCGTGATGCGGGTCCATTCCGGGTGCAGCACGGTGGCGATGGCGACGGAGTCAATCAGCCCGCAATAGGTGCCATGGCCGCGCCGTTCAACAAAATCCGTGACCTCGCGCAGCAGCCGCGCCTCGGGGCGGGGCGAGGCGGCAAGGCGCGCGCGATGCGCCCCGGTGAGATGCAACTCGCGCCGCGTGGTCACGTCGAGCCCGCAGGCGGTGAAGTTGAACCCCGCCTCCAGCACCAGCCGCGCCGCTTCGGGATCGACATAGACGTTCCACTCGCTGGCGGGATTGTCGCCGGTGGCGCGTTCGGTACCCGAGGCGTGCAGGCCGAAAGCGCCAAAGATCGCGGTCAGGCTTTTCACCTTCTTCGGCAGGTCCGGGTCCTTGATCAGCGCCAGCGCGATATTGGTCATCGGACCCAGCGCGGTAATCTCAAGCTCGCCGGGGTGGGCGTTGGCCATCTCGATGATCAGATCGGCAGCAAAGCGCGGGTCGAGCGGGCGGCTGCTGACGGGCAGCGCCATCTCTGCCAGACCGTCCGAACCATGCGAGAAGGGATCGCGCGGGTAGGGGCGGGTCAGCGGCTTGAGCGGGCCCTGCGCCACGGGAATGCCCGGCGCGTCGATCAGGTCGAGCAGCTGGCGTGCGTTGCGCGAACAGGCGTCGGCGGTGAGATTGCCCGACACCGTGGTGATGGCCTTCAGGTCGAAGGCGCCCGAGCGCAGCGCATAGGCGATGGCGACGGAATCGTCGATGCCGGGGTCGCAGTCGATCAGAAGGGGACGCATGTGACCTCCAATAGGTATTAAACGTAATACCTCATATTTTCATTTTCCTCGGGACGCAATACTGTGGCCGCAGCAGAAGGAGCCCTCATGCAAAGCCGACCCGATCCCGCACTCGAGTTCCAGCCGGTGAACCCCGACTCTCCGGTCCCCGCCTATCTGCAGGTCGAGGATGATCTGCGGCGCTCGATCCAAGGCGCCATGGCGCCCGAAGGCACGCGGTTGCCGCGCGAGATCGAACTGGCCGAGGCCTATGGCGTCAGCCGCGTCACCCTGCGCAATGCGCTGCGGCGGCTGGAAGAGGCGGGCTTTATCGAGCGGGTGCACGGGCGCGGCACCATCGTGAAGGCGCAGCCCGCGCCGCTGGAGATCGACCTGACGCTGATGCAGCCGATCTGGCAGCAGATACAGGCGCAGGGCGAGCGCAGCGTGATCTCCTTCCTTTCCCGCGAATCTTGTGCTTTGCCCGCGTCCGTCGCCATGGCGCTCGGGCAGCCCGAGGGCGAGCAGGGCTTCCGGCTGGTGCGCCTCGTCTCGGCGGACATCCGGCCCCTGGTGATCAACACAAGCTGGCTGCCTGCCGCGCTGATGCCGGGGTTCGATCCGCATGCGCTGCTCAACAAGTCGGTCTGGAGCACGCTGTCCGAGGCGTTCAAATTGACGCCCTCGCGCTCGCGCAATCGCGTGGGGATGATCCAGCTTTCCAGTGATCAGGCGGTTTTGCTGCAACGCCCGCTCGGCTCGCAGGGGATCGAGATGGAATCGATCACCTTCGACCAGCAGGAGCGCCCGATCGAACTGTCGCGCCTCGTCTGGGGCGATGCGGTGCGGCTGACGCTGAACTCGGCGCCCATGGGGCAGGGCTGACACAGGAAAGCTGACGTCAGGGCGTTGACAAGGACCAAGGGGTATTAATAGTAATACCTCATAAAAAGCCGCACTCACGGATTCACACGACAGGAGAGCCGGGACGCATCATGCGCGCCAGTCCGAGACATCATTCCAGCCTCTTCTGGTTCTGCCTGCCCGCGCTGCTCCTGTCGGTTTCGGTGATCGCGCTGCCGGCCATCGCAACCTATGCCATGTCGCTGACCGACTGGGATGGTGTGTCCGAGCCTTGGTACATCGGCTTTGAAAACTATCAGGACCTCTTCGCCGACCGCGCCTTCTGGAGCACGATGGTCAACAATGGCTGCTGGCTGATCATCTTCCTGACCATCCCCATGGCGCTGGCGCTGTTCGTCTCGGCGCTGCTGACCACGCGGCGCAGGGCGGCGGCGGTCTATCAGGCGATCTTTCTGCTGCCCTTCGTGATCTCTCCGGTCGCCAATGTCGGCATCTGGATGAATGTGATCCTCGACAACAACGCCGGGCTGCTGGGCTGGATCGACCGCAATATCACGCCCGTCGGCTACCCGCTCGGCGATCCGGATACCGCGCTTTATACCGTCGCGGCGGTGAACATCTGGAGCTTCTGGGGCTATCTGGCGGTGATCCTCTTCGCCGCCATGCGGCAGACGCCCGAAGATCAGCTCGAGGCGGCCTATCTCGAGGGCGCGAACGGCTGGCAGATCTTCCGCGAGGTGACGCTGCCCAACATCCTGCCGACCGTGGCGCTGCTGCTGGCGCTGGTGACCATCCTCAGCTTTCTGAACTTCGACTACGTCTTTCTGATGACCGGCGGCGGCCCGGCGGGCTCGACCGAGATGCTCTCGACGCTGGCCTATGGTTTCGCCTTCCGCACCTTCGAGGTCGGCAAGGCGGCAGCCGTGGCGGTGGTGATGAGCGGTTTCGGCATTCTTGCCTCCTTCGCCTACATCTTCGTCAGCCGGGAGGCGCTGAAATGAGCGTCGCGCACCCCCATACGCCGGGCCGCGCCGGGCGCCTTGCCGGGACCGTGATCCTGCTCCTGCTGGTGGCGGCGGTGCTCTTCCCGCTGGCGCTGATGGCGCTCAACGCGCTGAAAACCCATGCCGAAGTGGTCAGCAATCCGCTGGCGCTGCCGCAGAGCCCGAGCCTCGACGCTTTCGCCCGCGCGTGGCGCACCGGTCAGTTCGGCCATGCGCTCATCAACTCGGTGCTCATCACCGCCGTCACCGTCGCGCTGACCACCGGCACCGCCGCCATGGCGGCATGGCCGCTGGCGCGCAAGGCGGTGCGCGGCTGGCGGATCATCATGCTCTATTTCCTCGCCACGGTGGCGGTGCCGATCCAGCTGTTCCTGTTTCCGCTGTTTTTCGTCTACGCCAAGCTTGGCCTCGTCTCGAACCCGGTG
This sequence comes from Salipiger sp. CCB-MM3, assembly GCF_001687105.1. Classification (NCBI taxonomy): domain Bacteria; kingdom Pseudomonadati; phylum Pseudomonadota; class Alphaproteobacteria; order Rhodobacterales; family Roseobacteraceae; genus Salipiger; species Salipiger sp. CCB-MM3. The sequence continues at coordinate 1,398,529 of NZ_CP014596.1, read as the reverse complement.
GCGACGGCGGTGATCCTTTCGGCGGTGAACTTGCCGGTGGCGATCCTGCTGCTGCGCAGCTTCGCGCTGTCGATCCCCGCCGCGTTGGACGAGGCGGCCTATATGGAGGGCGCGGGCAACTGGCAGGTGTTCCGGCTGGTGATCCTGCCGCTGATGCGCCCCGGCCTTGTCACCGTGGCGATCCTCACCGGCTTTAACGCGTGGAACGAATATCTGATCACTCAGACCTTCCAGCAAAGCCAGTCGAGCTACACCGTCATGCTCGCCTTCCTGTCGATGAACAGCGAGATCGCTTCGGATAAATCGCTGATGATGGCGGGGGCGGTGATCGTCATTGCGCCGCTGCTCATCTTCTTCCTTCTCATGCAACGCCTGTTCGTCGACGGGGTCACCCGCGGCGCCGTCAAGGGATGACCCGCCCCATATGTCGCAGCTGACGCTCTCCGAGATCCGCAAATCCTATGGCGAGACGGAAGTGATCCGCGGCCTCGATCTCGCTGTCGAGGCGGGCGAATTCATCGTCTTCGTCGGCCCTTCGGGCTGCGGCAAGTCCACGCTGCTGCGCACCATCGCCGGGCTTGAGGGCATCGACACCGGCCGCATCGAGATCGCCGGGCGCGACGCCACGCGCCTGCCGCCGGTCGAGCGCAACGTGGCCATGGTGTTTCAGGGCTACGCGCTCTACCCGTATCTGACGGTGGCCGAGAACATCGCCTTCGGGCTGAAGATCCGCAATGTGCCGAAGCCGCAGCGCCGCGCCCGCGCCGAAGAGATCGCCCGCCTGCTGCGGCTCGAACCCTATCTCGACCGCCGCCCCGCCGCACTTTCGGGTGGGCAGCGCCAGCGCGTCGCCATCGGGCGCGCCTTGGCCCGCCGCCCCGAGATCTTCCTCTTTGACGAGCCGCTGTCGAACCTCGACGCGGAACTACGGGTCGAGATGCGCATCGAGATCGCCCGGCTGCACCGCGAGCTTGGCAATACGATGATCTATGTCACCCATGATCAGACCGAGGCGATGACGCTGGCCGACCGCATCGTGGTGCTGAACGGCGGGCGGATCGAGCAGGTGGGCCGTCCGCTCGAGCTTTACAACGATCCGGCCAATGCCTTTGTCGCGGGCTTCATCGGCTCGCCCAAGATCAACCTCGTGGAAGCTGGCCGCCTGCCGCTGCCGCAAGCGGCCGAGGCCGCCGCGCAGATCGGCATCCGCCCCGAACATCTGCGCATCGACCCCGAGGGGCCGATCGAGGCGGAGGTGCTCTTCACCGAGGATCTCGGCAACCTTGGCTTTTCCTATCTCGACGCGGGCGGCACCCGTCTTTGCGTCGAAACCCGTGGCGCGCGCCCCGCACCGGGCGACAGGCTGCGCCTCTCGGCAGAGGCAGCGCAGTGCCTTTACTTCGATGCCCAAGGTCAGCGCCTGCGGCACCCGCAATAACCTCCTCCCAACACCTAACCTCCCAACAGGACCCCTCCCATGACCCGCTCCACCCGTTTTGCCCTTCTGGCCACGACCGTCGCCCTGCTGCCGCTGCAAGCGGCGGCGCGCGAGACCGTCACGCTCTGGTTCTGGGGCGCGTCCCCCGAGTACCGCGAGGCGCTGGAAACCACGCTGGTCCAGCCCTTCCACGACGCGCAGGACACCTATGATCTGGTGATCGAATACAAGAACGACGTCGACAACGATGTGCGCGTTTCGGTCATGGCGGGCGAAGGGCCGGACATCGTCTACACCTCGGGTCCGTCGTGGGTCTCGCCGCTGGCCAAAGCCGGCAAGCTTGCCGACCTCAGCGACTACGCCGAGAAATACGGCTGGAACGACCGTATCGTCACGCCGTCGATGCAGGCCTGCACCCAGCAGGGCGGCCTTTACTGCATGACGCCCTCGCTGGTCTCGGACGGCATGTTCTACAACGCCAAAGTGCTCGAAGAGAACGGTTGGGAGGTTCCCAAGACCGGCGCAGAGCTGGAAGAGATCATGAAGGCCGCGCAGGAAAAGGGCATGTATGCCTCTGCCGTCGGCAACAATGGCTGGCAGCCGATCAACGAGAATTATTCCTCGACCTTCATCAACCAGTTCGTGCCGCCCGCCGAGCTTGAAAAGATGCTCACCGGCGAGGCCAGCTTTGACAGCCCCGAGATGCTGGCGGCGATGGAAGAGCTGAACCGCTACTACAAGGCGGGCTATCTGGGCGGCGATGACTATTTCTCGCTGAACTTCGACAGCTCGATCTCGGCACTGGCCGAAGAGAAGACGCCGTTCTTCTTCGCGCCTTCCTTCGCGTTCCAATGGGCGATGAGCTATTTTACCGGCGACAAGGCCGATGACATCGGTTGGGCCGCCTTCCCGCAGCTGTCGGATGCCGTGGCTTACCCGAACTACTCGGTCGGCGCGGCCTTCGCGCTGTCGGTGAACGCCAACTCGGATGTGATCGACGGCGCGGCAGAGGTGCTCGACATGATCATGTCGAAGCGTTTCGCCGCCGATATCGCCGCGGTCTGGCCGGGCTACTGGTCGATCCCGCTGCAGGACTTCCCCACCGATCCCGAGGCGACCGGCGTGGTGAAAGCCTACTTCGACGCGGCAACCGCCGTGTCGGGCGCCGTGGCCGACGGTCGTTTTGGCTATAAGGTGCAGACCTTCTTCCCCGCCAAGACCACCGATGTGCTGGTCAAGGATGTCGAGGCGATGTGGCTCGACAAAGAGACCCCCGAAGAGGTCGTCGCCACCACTGCCAAGACCTTCGGCCGCGAGCTTAAGCGCGGCCTCGTGCAGCAGATCCCGGCGCAGCAGTAACCCTGCATTTTCGCTCGACAGGAAAGGGCTCCGCCACGGCGGGGCCCTTTTCGCGTCAAGTGGCGGGATCTTCGATCAGCAAAAGCTCGGCGGTGATGCAGATGCGGTTCTCATGCGGGCGCAGCACGCCGCTCATTGGCGTGCCGTCAAACCCCACCGAAGCGGCATTGAGAATGACGCTCTCGCCGGTCAGCCGCCCGGCACGCAGCAGCATCTCGGTGGCGTAACTCTCCAGCGTGCCGGTCTCGAACCGTGTGTTCACCAGACTGCCGATCCCTTCGATCCGCGCCCGCTCCATCCCGCCCGCAAGTTGCGGAAGCAGGCTGTGCGGGTCTTCATTGGGGCGCAGGGTGCACAGCAGGGCCGGGTGCCCGCTGCCTGCCTCACCCACCGCGCGCGGGGCAAAGAGATCAAAGCCGGTTTCGGCGTCCGGCGTCACCTCCAGCGCAGCGCCGGTGATGCCCCAGCCGCTCATCGTCACCGCCTCGGCTAGCACCGACCCCGCCGCCAGAAGATGCCCCATGCGCAGCGGGCCTCCCGCGCCGGACCACAGCCCATGGCAATGCAGGAAAGGCGCGCCGTCCTTCATGCCCAGATGCAGCCCGGCCTCTGCGATCTCGGCGCGCTCCAGCACATAGGTTTTGCTGTACCACGCCGCCCGCCCGTCGCCGGGCGCGGGGGCGGGGATCACATAGGTCAGCCGCTCGAACGCGATGTCCGCAAGCCGCAGATAGCCCGCCGAGAACCCGGCCTCGGCAAAGCCCTGCACCACCGCCCGCTCAAAGCTCTGCCCTGCCGCGAGATGGATCTCCACCGGCTGCGCGCGACAGGGCAGCGCGGCAAAACGCGCCTCGGCGCGCGGGCCGGGATGGCTGAGAAGTTGCAGCGTGCTCATTGTGCCGAGGCCTTCCGGGGCTCAGGCTCGTGCCCAGGCTCGTGCTCGGGCAGATCGCCGCGCGCGAGCAGCTCTTCGCGGATCATCTTCTTGGTGATCTTGCCATAGGCGCTCTTCGGCATCTCGTCCCAGAACACCACATGGCGCGGCAGCTTGTAGCGGGCGATCTTCGGCCCCAGCCAGTCGAGCAGCGCCTCGGGTGCCACGCCCGAACCGCGCGCCACGCAGACCGCGACGCCGATCTCGCCCCACACCGGGTCGGGCATGCCCAGCACGGCGACCTCGGATATCTCGGGGTGCAGCAGGATCTTCTCTTCGATCTCGCGCGGATAGATGTTCGACCCGCCCGAGATATACATGTCCGAGGCGCGGCCGGTCAGATAGACGAAGCCCTCGGCATCCATATGGCCCAGATCGCCGGTGAGGAACCAGCCATTGCGGAAACTCTTGGCGTTGGCCTCGGGGTTGTCGAAATAGCCCGCAAACACTGCAGGGCCGATGACGGCGATCTCGCCGGTCTCGCCCGGTGCGACCTCATTCCCTTCGGCGTCCTGTATTTGCACCTGCATCCCGGTGCGGGCAAAGCCGCAGGATCCGATCCGCATCGCGGCATCGTCCACCGTGTGATGCGCGGGCGGCAGCACGGTGATATTGCCGGTGACCTCGCCGAGCCCGAAATATTGCACCAGCTTCGGCCCCAGCACCTCCAGCGCGCGGACCTGATCGGCGCGATACATGGGCGCGCCTGCGTAGATCATGTAGCGCAGGCTCGAATGATCATGGTCGCGCACCGACGGGTGCTCGACCAGCAGCTTGACGATGGTCGGCACGGTGAAGAGGTTGGTCACCTTCCATTTGGCGACCAGCCCCCAGATCTCATCGGGGTCGAACTTGGTCCCTGCGGGCAGGATGGTCTTCACCCCATGCGCCACCTGCGCGAGCTGGTGGATGCCCGCGCCATGCGATAGCGGCGCCACGACGATCGAGGCATCCTCGGGCCCGGTGCCGGGCATCAGGTCGCACAGGTGGTTGGTGACGACAAACGCCATCTGGCCGTGGGTCAGCACCGCCGCCTTGGGCCGCCCGGTGGTGCCGGAGGTGAAGAAGAACCAGCACGGATCGTCGCGCTGCACCTCCGCCTGCGGCGGGCGCTGGCCGAGGTGGTCGGCGACCAGCGTCTCATAATCCTCGCCCAGACCGTCCCCGATGCCGATGGTAAAGCCAAGGCCTTCGCAGGCCGCCGCATGCTCGGGGAAGGTGGCCTCGCAGAGCATCCCCTTGGCCTGCGAGCTTTGCGCGAGAAAGGCGATATCCTCGGGCGACTGGCGGAAGTTGGCGGGCACCCAGACCGCGCCGATGCGCCAGCAGGCGAACATCGCCTCGAACATCTGGTTGTTGTTGGCCGATTGCACCAGCAGCCGGTCGCCCTTCTTGAGCCCAAATTTGCCCGACAGCGCGGCGGCGAAGGCAGCCGAGCGCGCCTCCATCTCGGCCCATGTCCATGTCTGCGCGCCCCAGACAAAGCCCACGTCCTGCGGGTGCCGCCGGGCGCTTTCAGTGAGGAAATTCGCAAGGTTCATCACACGCGTCGAGACGGGGGGCAGTCCGCCGGAGAGGTCGATGGCGGCGGCGCTCATTTCACCCGCTCCAGAATCGACACGTAGTTGGTCACCGCCGCGCCGCCCATGTTGAACACGCCCGCGATCTCGGCGCCGGGGATCTGCATCTCGCCCGCGTCCCCGGCAAGCTGCATCGCCGCCATCACATGCAGCGACACGCCGGTGGCGCCGATCGGGTGGCCCTTGGACTTCAGCCCGCCCGAGGCGTTGACCGGCAGCTTGCCGTCCTTGGCGGTGATGCCCTCGCGGATCACCCGCCCGCCGTCGCCGCGCTCGGCAAGGCCCATGGCCTCATACTCCAGCATCTCGGCGATGGTGAAACAATCGTGGGTCTCGACCAGCGACAGATCGTCGAGCGTCAGCCCCGAGGTCTCGAAGGCCTGCGCCCACGCGCGGCGGGCACCGGCAAATTCCAGCACGTCGCGGCGCGACAGCGCCATGATCTCGTTGACGTGGCTGCGCGCGCGGAAGGCGATGGCGCGCGTCATCTCTGCCGCCGTGTCCGCATCGGCCAGCACCAGCACCGCCGCCCCGTCCGAGACCAGCGAGCAGTCGGTGCGCCGCAGCGGCCCCGCGACGATCGGGTTCTTGTCCGAGACCGTGTTGCAAAAGGCGGTGCCGAAATCCTTGCGCATATGCGCCAGCGGGTTGGCCATGCCGTTCGAATGGTTCTTGGCGGCGATCATCGCGAGCTCTTCGCTCTTGTCGCCGTAGCGCTGGAAATAGCTGCCCGCGATCTGCCCGAAGAGCCCGGCGAAACCGCCGCTGATGTCCGCCTCTTCCTTGCAATAGCTGGCGCCCAGAAGGATATCGCCGACCTCTGCCGTGGGGGTGGCGGTCATCTTCTCGGCGCCCACCACCAGCGCGATGCGACCGCGACCGGCGGCGATGAAATCCATCGCGCCATGCAGCGCCGCCGAGCCGGTGGCGCAGGCGTTCTCGTAGCGGGTGGCGGGGGTATGGGCGAACCGCGCGTCGCCCATGGCCACCAGCGCGCCCTGAAAATCCTGCTGCGAAAAGCCGTTGTTGAACACGCCGGTGAAGATGCCGTCGACGTCCTCGGGGGTGATCCCGGCGTGCTCCAGCGCCTCGCTCACGGCGGCGGCCATCAGGCTTTCGGTGTCGGGGTGCTCGGATTTGCCAAAGGGCGTGTGGCCCCAACCGACGATCTGTGGGTCTCGCATGTTGTCCTCCTCAAATGCGGGTGCGCGCGGCGTAAAGCTGCGCGAGCGTGCCTTCTATCTCCTGCGCCGCCACCTTCAGCTGCGCCACAAGCTCCTCCCGGCGCGGCTGCTGCATGCGGCTTTCGATGGCTGCCAGCGACAGCGCGCCAGCCAATGCGCCGTCCGGGCGACGCAGCGCGACGCCCATGCCCCATGAGTCGGGGAACACCAGACCGGGGTTCAGCGCGTAGCCCTTGGCCCGTGTCTCGGCGACTCGGGCGCGAATCTGGTCCGGCGGCAGGCCGGGGTAGTCTTCCTCGAGCCGCGCGGCATTGGCGGCCAGCGCCGCCTCGACCTCGGCATCGGGCAGCGAGGCCAGCATCGCCAGCGAGCCCGCGCCGACGCCCAAAGGGTGCAGCCGCCCGGTCATCAGCGCGTAGGTGCGGATCGGATAGGTGCCCTCTTCGCGGTGCAGGCAGAGAGAAGAAAAGCCGCGCCGGATCGACAGGAAGGCGGCGTCCCCGGTCTCTTGCGCCAGCCGCGCGAGGGTTTCGAACGACAGCTCCAGCAGCCCATGCCGATGCGCGGCGAAGGTCCCGAGAATATAGGATTCTTCGCCGAGGAAGTAGCGCCGGCTCTCCTCGTTCTGCTCGACCATGCCGTTGCGGATCAGCGCGAGCATCAGGCGGCGGACGGTGGGCTTGTTGAGCCCCGACTCCGCGACCAGCTCGCCAAGGCTCGCGCCATCGAGCGGGCGACGCCCGACCATGCCGAGCAGCGCCAGCGCCCGGTCGACGCTCTGGCTGCCTGCGAGTGCGCCAGTATCTGCCTTCACCTGTTCCATAATATGGACCTGTTTGGTCCGCCTCCTCCCACGAGACTTCGCAAAGTTGCCCCGCAATATTTTGTTCCTTTCACAATATTGCAAGTTCTTCTTGTCCGTGGCAATGAAACTGTTCCATGATGTGGATCGCAGCGCAGGGCAGGGAGGCCGTGCGGGGCGGGGGCCGGTGCCGGTCCGAACTCTGGGAGGACAGAATGACATTTGCGAAACTGGGCAGCACTGCCCTGGCAACCGTGCTTGCGGGCGCGATGATGGTCGGCGCGGCTGCCGCAGAAACCCTGCGCCTGTCGCACAACACCGGCGACACCACGACCTGGCACAAAGGGTCCGAGAAATTCGGCGAACTGCTCTCCGAGGCGACCGGCGGCGATCTGTCGGTGCGTGTCTTCCCCAATGCGCAGCTTGCCGGTGGCGACCAGATGCGTCAGGCCGAGATGGTCGGCCGCGGCGCGCTCGATCTCGTGGTGACCTCGGCGATCAACGTGACCCCGCTGGTGCCCGAGATGGCGGCCTTCTCGCTGCCCTATCTCTATGCCGATTACGCGCAAGTCGATGCCACCACGCAGGGCGAGCCCGGCGCGAAACTGGCCGAGATCCTCAAGGGCAAGGGCATCATCGTTCTGGCCTGGGGCGAGAACGGCTTCCGCGAGGTGACCAACAACACCCGCCCGATCCACGGCCCCGACGATATGAAGGGCCTCAACATGCGCGTCGCGGGGCCGATGTATATCGACGTGATGAACGCGCTCGGCGCCAACCCGCAGCAGATGCAGTGGGGCGAGACGATGACCGCGCTGCAGCAGGGCGTGGTCGACGGTCAGGAAAACCCGATCGGCGCGGTGATCATCCCGCAGCAGGTCTATGAGGTGCAGAAGTACCTGACCACATGGCATTATTCCTACGACCCGATCTTCATCGGCATCAGCCAGAAGAAATGGGACAGCTATGACGCCGACACGCAGGCCAAGCTGCAGGCCGCCGCGACCGAGGCGATGAGCTACCAGCGCGAGATCAGCCGCGAGGCCACCGCCTCGGGCATCGACTTCCTGCGCGAGAAGGGCATGGAGGTCTATGAGCCGTCGGCCGAGGAACTGGCCGCCTTCAAGGAGGCCACCCAGCCCGCCTTTGACGAATGGGCCGACAAGGTCGGCCCCGAGCTGGTGCAGAGCTTCCAGAGCGCCATCGACGGCGCGAAGTAACCCCCGAAAAACGGCGTGTCCCCGCGGGGACACGTCTTTCGTCCCCAAGACACTCGCCTGCTGATCCAAGGGAGGGGCAATGGCCTTCATCCTGCGCGAGGCCGAGAAGATCATCTGCGCGGTGCTCTTTTTGGCCATGACCTTTCTCGGCTTTGCCAATGTTGTGGTGCGCTACGGCACGCATTACTCGCTGGCCGCCACCGAAGAGTTGCTGACCAACGGCTTTCTGCTGCTGACCATCTTCGGCGCCGCCATCGCCGCGCGCCGCGGCGAGCATCTGGCGGTGGGGCTGGTGCATGACCTGCTGCCGCGCCCGGTGCGGCGGGTGGTCTTTGCGCTCTCGGTTCTGGCCTCGGCGCTGCTGCTGGTGCTCTCGGCGTGGTTTTCCTGGCAGGCGATGACCAACATGATGGGCAACGGCATGCGCTCTTACGGGCTGCAGATCCCCGCGTGGTATTATCAGGCCGCCGTGCCCTTCGGCTTTGCGCTGGTGCTGATCCGCTACCTGCAGCACGCATGGGTGGTTTGGCGCACCGGCGAGGATCACGAGGTCATCCCCGATGTATGACCTGATCCCCGGACTTCCCGCAGGCACCGAGATGGTGATCCTGTTCTTCATCCTGCTGGCGCTGCGCGTACCGGTGGCCTTCTCGCTGGGGCTCTCGGCGATCTACGCCATGTGGCAGATCGGCTTTGGCCTCGAACTGGCGGGCGATCTCATCGCCACCGGCATCACCAAATTCTCGCTGCTGGCCATCCCCTTCTTCATCCTCGCGGGCACGCTGATGGGCTCGCTGGGGATTGCCGAACGGATGATCCGCTTCTTCCGCGTGCTGATCGGCGGCACGCCCGGCGGTATGGGCGTGGTCGGCACCACCGTGTGCCTGTTCTGGGGCGCGGTGAGCGGCTCGGGCCCGGCCTCGGTCGCCGCCATCGGGCCGATGATCATCAAGGGCATGGAAGAAGACGGCTACCCCAAGCCCTATGCGGCGGGCCTCGTCTGCACCGGCGCGGCGCTGTCGATTGTCATCCCGCCGTCGATCGGGCTGGTGATCTACGGGGTGATCGCCGAGACCTCGATCTCGCATCTCTTCCTCGCCGCCATCCTGCCGGGGCTCTTCATGGGGGCGATGATGCTGCTGACGCTGCCCTTCGCCAAGCCGAAGGCCGGGCACGCGGCCTCGCTGGAAAAGCTGAGCCCCATGCCGCATGCCGAGAAATCCTATGGCGCGCGGCTGTGGCTGTCGTTCAAGGAAAGCTTCTGGGGGCTGATGACACCGGTGGTCATTCTGGGCGGCATCTACTCGGGCATCTTCACACCCACCGAGGCCGCTTTGGTCGCCACGGTCTACGCGCTGCTGGTCGGCGGGCTGATCTACCGCACGCTGACTTTGGATGGTCTTTACCATTCGCTGTCGAATGCGGCCGCGTCTTCGGCCACGGTGATGCTCGTCGTCGCCTATGCCAGCCTTTTCGGCTGGGTGGTGACGGTGGAGGATCTGGTCGGCAGCTACTCGGGCGCGCTGCTGGGGCTTTCCGGCAATGAGGGCGTGATCCTGCTGGTGATCATGCTGATCCTGCTGATCGCGGGCATGTTCATGGACGCGGTGACGGTGATGTTCATCTGCCTGCCGATCTTCATGCCGGTGGTGCGCGAATTGGGCTGGGATCCGGTCTGGTTCGGCGTGCTGGTCATGGTCAATCTCGCCATCGGGCTGATCACCCCGCCGGTGGGCATCAACCTTTACGTCGCCGCCAATGTCACCCGCCTGCCGATCGAACGCGTTGCGCGCGGCGCGCTGCCCTTCCTGCTGGTCTGCGGGGTCGGGCTGGCGGTGATCGGACTGGTGCCGCAGCTTTCCCTTGCCCTGCTCGGGCCCGCCAATTGAGGACTATGCCATGACCCAGAAGACAGCCCCCAAGACCGCGATTGTCACCGGCGCCGCGCGCGGCATCGGGCTTGCCACCACCAAGCAGTTCCTCGCCGAGGGCCGCAAAGTGGCGATGATCGACCGCGACGCCGAGGCGCTGATGGAAGAGGTCGGGCAGCTCGAGGGCGTGCTGCCGGTGGTCTGCGACGTCTCGCAGCCCGATCAGGTGGCGGCGATGATCGACGAGGTGGCCACGAAGTTCGGGCGGATCGACGCGCTGGTGAACAACGCCGGGGTCGCCGATTTCGGCCCCATCGAAGACACCACATTCGAGCGTTGGCGCACCGTGATGGCGACCAACCTCGACGGGGTGTTCCTGTGCTCGCAGGCGGCGGTGCCGCATCTGAAGCAGGTGCAGGGCGCCATCGTCAACATCGCCTCGATCTCGGGCCTGCGCGCCTCGACGCTGCGGGTGGCCTATGGCACCTCCAAGGCCGGGGTGATCCAGCTCACCCAGCAACAGGCGGCGGAGCTGGGCGAATACGGCATCCGCGCCAATTGCGTGGCGCCCGGCCCGGTGCGCACGAAACTGGCGATGGCGGTGCATTCGCCCGAGATCATCGCCGCCTATCACGATGCGATCCCGCTGAACCGCTATGGTTCGGAGGATGAGATCGCCTCGGTGATCGTCTTCCTGTGCTCGGACCGGGCGAGCTATGTGACCGGGCAGACCATCGCCTCGGATGGCGGCTTCCAGTCCACAGGGGTGGGGCTGCCGGCGCTGCGCGTCTGAGCGGCGCGGCGCGGGTGGCCGCGCCGGATATGCGTATTTTTGAAGAGAAGAAGCAGGGGGCGCATCTTTGCTACCTCTGTCAGGCGTCTAGGTGCCGGGCCGCGGGTTTTTGCGCAGTATGCCCGTGTGGGTCGGCCGCCGGGCAGGTGGACTTCGGAGCGCGCTTCTCTAAGCTTCGCCCTGCACTCGGTGGGGTTGGAATTTGGGGGGGAGATGGCACGGATCAGGCTTGGCATGGTCGGCGGCGGCAGAGGCGCCTTTATCGGCGAGGTGCATCGCATCGCGGCGCGGCTCGATGGGCAGTATGCACTTCTTGCCGGGGCGCTCTCGTCGACACTGGACGGATCGCGCGAGAGCGGTGCGGCGCTGGGGCTCGACCCGGCGCGCTGCTACGGCAGCTTCGAGGCGATGGCCGAGGACGAGGCGGCGCGCGAGAATGGAATCGAGGCGGTGGCCATCGTCACGCCGAACCACCTGCATGGCGCGGCGGCGGCGGCCTTCCTGCGGCGCGGCATCCATGTCCTTTGCGACAAGCCGCTGACCGCCACGATGGCGCAGGCCGAAGCGCTTGCGCAGGCGGTGCGGCAGAGCGATGCGCTGTTCATCCTGACGCATAATTACACCGCCTATCCGATGATCCGTCAGGCGCGCGAGATGGTCGCGCGCGGCGATCTGGGGGCGCTGCGGGTGGTGCAGGTGGAATATGCGCAGGACTGGCTGGCCGAGGAGAGCGCCAGCAAGCAGGCCGCGTGGCGCACCGACCCCGAGCGCTCGGGCCTTGGCGGTGCGGTGGGCGACATCGGCACCCATGCCCATAACCTTGCGTGTTTCGTGTCGGGCCAGAAGGTTGCGGCGCTGGCGGCGGATCTACAGAGTTTCGTTCCCGGGCGGCGGGTGGATGACAATGGCCATGTGATGCTGCGCTTCGACGGCGGCGCGCGCGGGATGCTTTGGTTCTCGCAGGTGGCGGTGGGCTGCGAGAACGGGCTGCAACTGCGGCTCTATGGCGAGACCGGCGGTCTGGAATGGCGGCAGGAGGATCCGAACCGCCTGTGGTTCACGCGCTTCGGCCAGCCCAAGCAGCTTCTCACCCGCGGCGGCGCCGGGGCGGGGGAGGCGGCCAATGCCGTGAGCCGCATTCCCGGCGGGCATCCTGAGGGCTATCTTGAGGGCTTTGCCAATCTCTACACCGAGGCCGCGGAGGTGATCCGCGCGGCGCAGGAAGGTCGGCGCTCCGAGGCGCTCGGGCTTTTGCCGGGACTTGAGGAAGGGCTCGCGGGCATGCGCTTCATCGCCGCCTGCGTCGAGTCGTCCTTTGCCGACTCGGCGTGGTGCCAGCTGGAGCCGTGAACGGGACTTCGCGGGGCGCTCCGGGGCGCCCTCAGCTCTGCGCCGCCTTTCGGGCGCGGATCAATGTAAAGATGCCCGCGCAGGTGATGATCGCGGCGCCGAGCGCCACATTGGGCCGCAGCGTCTCGCCGAAGACCAGCATGCCGAAGGCGGAGGCGAAGACCAACTGCAGGTAGGCGAAGGGTTGCACCGCCGAGGCTTCGGCCACCTCATAGCATTTGATCAAGGTGAAATGCCCCGCCGCGCCGGTGACACAGAGCGCTGCCATCATCGCCCAGTCGGGGGCGCTCATCGGCTCCCAGAACCACATGCCGATGAGCGTGGCGGTGGCGACGCCCACGGTGCCGGTCCAGAAGAACGAGGTGGCGGCGCTGTCGGTGCGCGCCACGCGGCGGGTCAGCAGCCCGTAAAGGGCAAACATCAGGGCCGCCAGCAGCGGGATGGCGGCGAGCGGCGAGAACACCCCGCCCGAGGGTTGCAGGATGATCAGGATGCCAAGAAAGCCGATGCCGATCGCGCTCCAGCGGCGCCAGCCGACCTTTTCGCCCAGCACCGGGCCCGAGAGCGCCGCGATGAGCAGCGGGTAGCAGGCAAAGACCGCGTGGCTTTCCACGAGGCCGAGATAGACGAAGGCCGAGACCATCACGCAGATCTCGAGCACCAAGAGCACGCCGCGGAAGGCCTGCAGCAGCGGCTGGCCGCTCTTGGCGGCGGCGCGCAGCCCGCCCTTGTGGCGCGCGGCCAGTGTCAGCACGAAAAGCGCGAAGAACCAGTAGCGCACCATCGTTACCATATAGACGTTGGTGGCCTCGGACAGATGCCGCGACAGACCGTCCTGCACCGAGAATATGAAGGTGGTCAGCACCATCAGCCAGATGCCGAGGCGGGTGTTCTGCTGGGCCATTCAGGGCGTCCTTGCGAGAGGCATGTTCGCGACGGTCATATGGCGTTTGCGGCCATGGCCGGGCTGGCGGGTCACCTCGAACCCGGCCTCGGCGAGCGCGCGGCGCACATGGCCTGCGGCGGTATAGGTGGCGGCGCTGCCGCCGGGGGCGGTGTGGCGGGCGACCTCGGCCATCAGATCGGCACCCCAAAGCTCGGGGTTCTTGGCCGGCGAGAAGCCGTCGAGGAACCACGCATCGGCCTGCTGGTCCCATGCGGCAAGGGTCTGCCGCGCGTCGCCCACGACCATCGTGAACTGCAGGTCTGGCAGCGAAAAGGCGCGGGCGTTCTGTTGCCAGAAGGGCGCAAGTTCCGCGGCGATATCCGAAAGCTCGGGAAAGGCGGCCTGCGCGCGCAGCATGTCCTCGGCGGCAAGGGGGAAGGCCTCGAAAGTGGTGAAACGCAGGGTGCCGGGGATACCCTCCGCGCGCCACAGCGCCAGCGTCGCCAGAAGGTTCAGCCCGGTGCCGAAGCCCAGTTCGGCCACATGAAACCCATCCACCAGCCGCGCTGGCAGATCATTGCCCGCGTGGAACGTGTGGCGGGTTTCGGCAAGGCCGTTCTCGAGCGAATAATAGGGATCGTCGAAGCGCGGTGAGACCGGCACGTCTCCGTCCCGCCACTCCGGCGCATCGGCGGGCAGCAGGGGATCGGGCCGGGGGGTGTCGGGCTGGCTCATTCTGCGCACCTGTCCTAGAACTGTGATCCTACATGAAGCGGAGTGGTCGGAATGGCAAGCGGGCAGAATGGCGTGGATGTGACGGTGCGCGGGGCGGGGATTTTCGGCCTGTCGATCGCATGGGCCTGCGTGCAGCGCGGCGCGCGGGTGCGGGTGGTCGATCCCTTCGGCGCAGGCAGCGGATCGAGCGGCGGGCAGGTGGGGGCGCTGGCGCCGCATGTGCCCGAGAACTGGAACCCCAAGAAGGCGTTCCAGCTGGAAAGCCTGCTGATGGCGGCGGGCTTCTGGGCCGCTGTGGAGGAGACCGGCGGCGTCTCGGCGGGTTATGGCCGTCTGGGGCGTTTGCAGCCGCTGGCCGACGACAAGGCGGTGGATCTGGCGCGCGGCCGCGAAGAGACGGCGCGGCAGCTTTGGGGCGATCACGCGGACTGGCGGGTGATCAAGGCAGGCGAGGCGGGGGATTGGGCGCCGGTCTCTCCCACCGGGCTGCTGGTGCATGACACGCTGACCGCGCGGATGAATCCGCGCCGTGCCTGTGCTGCGCTGGTCGCGGCCTTGGCGGTCCGCGGCGTGGAGGTGCAGCCAGAGGCCGAGGACGCCGGGCAGGTGCTTTGGGCTGCGGGCTGGCGCGGGCTCGAGGATCTGTCGCAGGCGCTTGGCAAGCGGGTCGGCACCGGGGTGAAGGGCCAGTCGGTGAGCCTGCGCTTCGATGCGGGCGACGTGCCACAGCTCTTTGCGGGCGGGCTGCATGTGGTGCCGCACAGCGACGGCACGGTGGCTATCGGCTCGACCTCGGAGCGTGAGTTTGACGATCCCACCACCACCGACGCGCAATGCGACGATCTGGTCGCCCGCGCCGCGCTGGCGGTGCCCGCGCTGCATGGCGCCGAGGTGATCGAACGCTGGGCCGGGGTGCGCCCGCGCGCGCGCAGCCGCGCGCCGATGCTGGGCGCTTGGCCGGGGCGCGAGGGTGTGTTCATCGCCAACGGCGGCTTCAAGATCGGCTTCGGCATGGCCCCCAAGGTGGCGCAGGTGATGGCCGATCTGCTGCTCGAAGGGCGCGACGAGATCCCCGAGGGCTTTCGCGTCGAAGATTCTCTCTGACCGTCTTGGCCTTCGCCTGCGCTTCTGCAAGCATGCGCGCGTGATCCGGCATGGCCGCGCCGCAATGCGCCTCGCGCCGCCGGATCGAGACAACAGGAGAGACCCGCGTGACCCACGCAGACGACATGGCCCGCATCGCCGAAACGGCGAAAAGTTGGCGCCGCAGCATCCACGAACAGCCCGAGCTTCTTTACGATCTGCCCATCACCGCCGCCTTCGTCGAAGAAAAGCTGAAGGGTTTTGGCGTCGATGAGATCGTTCCCGGCATCGCCAAGACCGGCATCGTGGCGCTGATCGAAGGGGCCAAGGGCGAGGGCCCGGTGATTGGCCTGCGCGCCGATATGGATGCGCTGCCGATGGACGAAAAGACCAACCTTCCCTACGCCTCGAAGATCCCCGGCATGATGCACGCCTGCGGCCATGACGGGCACACGGCGACGCTGCTCGCCGCCGCGCAATATCTGTGCGAGACGCGCGACTTCGCGGGCACCGTGGCGCTGATCTTCCAGCCGGCCGAAGAGGGTGGCGCGGGCGCACGCACGATGATCGAGGAGGGGCTGCTGGAGCGCTTCGGCATCGAAAGCGTCTATGCGATGCACAACAAGCCGGGCCTGCCGGTGGGTCAGTTCGCCACGCGCCCCGGCCCGCTGATGGCGGCGGGGGACCGCTTTGTGGTGACGGTGACCGGGCGCGGCGGCCATGCCTCGGCGCCCACCATGTCGATCGACCCGGTGGTCGCGGCGGCGCATCTCATCGCCTCGGCGCAGACGCTGGTGTCGCGGTTTTCCGATCCCTTCGATCAGGTGGTTGTCTCGATCACCTACCTCGAGGCCGGCTCGGGCAGGGCGCTCAACGTAATCCCCGACACAGCCACGTTCGGCGGCACGATCCGCACGATGAATTCTGAGACCCGGGCCGAGATCGAGGGCCATCTGCGCCGCCTTCTCAATGCCGGGGCCGAGCAGTTCGGCTGCGAGGCCGAGCTTGACTGGCGTCCGGGCTATCCGGTCACCGCCAACGATGCCGGCAAAGCCGCTGTGGCCGTCGGTGCGGCGGCGGCTGTGGCGGGGGCCGAAAATGTCGATGACAATTGCGACCGGATGATGGGCTCGGAGGATTTCTCCTACATGCTTGAGCAGCGCCCGGGTGCGATCGTCTGGTACGGCAATGGTGACAGCGCCGAGTTGCACAACCCCTCGTATAATTTCAACGACGAAGCGATCCTGCCCGGCATGCGTTATTGGGTCGAGCTGGTCGCCCGCGAGTTGGCCGCATGAGCGAGGTGAGACTTCCGTTTGGCGAGTTGGTCGGTCTGCTGACGCGGATCTTCGAAGGTCAGGGCCTGCCGCCGCGCGTGGCGCAGGTGCTGGCGACCAATTGCGCCACCTGCCAGCGTGACGGCGGGCTGAGCCACGGAGTGTTCCGCATTCCGGGCTATGTCTCGACGCTGCAGAGCGGCTGGGGCAATCCCAGCGCCATGCCGGTGATCGACGAGGACGGCGGCACGCTGATCCGGGTCGATGCGCAGGGCGGCTTTGCGCAGGTGGCGCTGGCCGAGGCGCGCGCGCGTCTGGTGGCGAAAGCGCGGGCCGAGGGCGTCGCGGCGCTGGCGATCCGCAACTCGCAGCACTTCAGCGCGCTCTGGCCGGACGTGGAGCCCTTCGCCGAAGAGGGGCTGGTGGCGCTGAGCGTGGTGAATTCCATGGCCGTGGTGGTGCCGCCGGGCGGCAAGACGCCGGTCTTCGGCACCAACCCGATGGCCTTTGCCGCGCCGCGCGCGGGGCAGGCGCCCTATGTCTGGGATCAGGCGGCGAGCGCTCTGGCGCATGGCGACGTGCAGATCGCCGCGCGCGAGGGGCATGAGCTGAGGCCCGGCACCGGCGTCGATGCCGAGGGCCAGCCGACCAATGATCCGAATGTCATCCTGAACGGTGGCGCGCTGCTGCCCTTCGGCGGGCACAAGGGCGCGTCGATTGCCATGACCATCGAGATCCTCGCCGCCGCCTTCACCGGCGGGGCCTTCTCGACCGAGGTGGACTGGTCGCAGCACGAAGGGGCGAAGATCCCGCTCACCGGTCAGTTCCTGCTGGTGATGGACCCCGAGCACGGCGGCAGCCACGGCTTTGCGACCCGTGTCGCCGCGCTGTCTGATACGGTGCGGGCGGCGGGGCAGGAGCGCCTGCCGGGCGACCGCCGCGCAGTGGTGCGCGCTGAGGCCGAGCAAAAGGGCGTCGCGCTGACCGAGGCCGATATGGAGATGCTGCAGAGCTATCTCTAATCCGCGAAAGGCTGCCGGGGATACGTTGTCACCGGCAGCGTGAACGCAGCGCGGAGTTCAGCGCTTTTTCTTCATCGCGTCCATCAGCGCCGCGCCAAGCGCGCCCTGACCACCGCCAGAGCCGCCTTTTGGTCCGCTGCTCATCGGCCCGCGGGGACCTTTGCCGGGGCCGCCCTTGCCGCGCGGTGCGCCGCCGCGCCCTTTGTCGGGCTGGGCGCGCCGGTCCTGCGCCGCCTCGCGACCGCTGCCATCCTTGCGCATCGAAAGCCCGATGCGCTTGCGCGGCACGTCCACCTCGGTGACGCGGACCTTCACCACGTCGCCCGCCTTCACCACCTCATGCGGATCCTTCACGAAGCGGTCGGCCAGCTGGCTCACATGCACCAGACCGTCCTGATGCACGCCGATGTCGACGAAGGCCCCAAAGGCCGCGACGTTGGTCACCGTCCCCTCGAGCATCATGCCGGGGCGCAGGTCGGTGATCTCTTCCACGCCATCGGTGAAACTGGCGGTGACAAAGTCGGGTCGCGGATCGCGACCGGGCTTTTCCAACTCCGAGAGAATGTCGCGCACCGTGGGCAGGCCGAAGGCGCCGTCGACGAACTCTTCGGCGCGCAGCCCCTTGAGCGCCTGCGGCTGGCCCATGATCTGGCGGATGTCGCGCCCGCAGGCGGCGACGATCTTGCGCGCCACGCCGTAGGCCTCGGGGTGCACCGAGGAGGCATCCAGCGGCTCGGCCCCGTCGCGGATACGCAGGAAGCCCGCGCATTGCTCGAAGGCTTTCGGCCCCAGCCCCGCCACCTTCAGCAGCGCCTTGCGCGAGGGGAAGGCCCCGGTGCTGTCGCGGTGGCTGACGATGGATTGCGCCAGCGACGGGCCAAGGCCCGCCACATGCGCCAAGAGCGGCGCAGAGGCGGTGTTGAGATCGACGCCCACGGCGTTCACCGCGTCCTCGACCACCGCCTCGAGCGTCTGCGCCAGTTTGCGCTGGTCGACGTCGTGCTGGTACTGGCCGACACCGATGCTCTGTGGGGTGATCTTCACCAGTTCGGCCAGCGGATCCTGCAGACGACGGGCGATGGACACCGCGCCGCGCAGCGAGACGTCGAGATCGGGGAATTCCTTGGCGGCCGTTTCCGAGGCCGAATAGACCGAGGCCCCGGCTTCGGAGACCACAACCTTGGTCGGCTTCGTCACGCTCGCGGGCAGCAGCTTCAGCACGTCGCCCACAAGCCGTTCGGTCTCGCGGCTGGCGGTGCCATTGCCGATGGCGATGAGCTCGATCTTATGGCGCGCAATCAACTCCATCAGCGTGGCGGTGGCGCCGCGCGTGTCGTTCTTGGGCTGGAACGGGTAGATCGTCGCCGTGTCGAGCACCTTGCCGGTGGCATCCACTACGGCGCATTTCACCCCGGTGCGGATGCCGGGATCGAGGCCCAGCGTCGCCTTGGACCCGGCGGGCGCGGCCAGCAGCAGGTCCTTGAGGTTGCGGGCAAAGACCGCGATGGCCTCTTCATGCGCGCGGCGGCGCAGCTCGGTCATCAGGTCCACATACATCGACAGGCTCAGCTTCACCCGCCACGTCCAATCGGCCACGCCGCGCAGCCATTTGTCGCCAGCGCCGTCGCCGCGGATGCCGATGGCCGCAGCCACGATGTCCTCGCCGCGGCGGGTCGAGACCTCGGGGTCGGGGGCGATATCGACGGTGACCACCTCTTCCTTCGAGGCGCGCAGGATCGCCAGCGCGCGGTGCGAGGGAATATCGGACCATTTCTCGCGGTGGTCGAAATAGTCCGAAAACTTGGCGCCTTCCTGCTCCTTGCCCGGGGCGAGTTTGGCGGTGATGAAGGCCTCGGCGCGCATGAACTCGCGCAGGGTGCCGAGCAGCGGCGCGTTCTCGGTCAGCTCTTCGCCAAGGATGTCGCGTGCACCGTCGAGCGCGGCCTTCACGTCGGCGACATTCTCGCCGAGGTAGCCCTCGGCCAGCTTGGCCGGATCGGCGTTGCGGTTCTCTTCGATGGCGCGCAGCAGCGGCTCGAGCCCGTTTTCGCGGGCGATCATCGCGCGGGTGCGGCGCTTGGGCTTATAGGGCAGGTAGATGTCTTCGAGCGCGGCCTTGGTCTCGGCGCCCGCGATGGATTTCTCCAGCGCGTCCGTCAGCTTGCCCTGTTCCTTGATCGAGTCGTGGATGGCGCGGCGGCGCGCTTCCATCTCGCGCAGATAGGTGAGCCGTTCCGACAGGTTGCGCAGCTGCGTGTCGTCGAGCCCGCCGGTGACTTCCTTGCGGTAGCGCGCCACGAAGGGCACCGTGGCGCCGCCGTCGAGCAGTTCGACCGCCGCCGTCACCTGCTTCGGGCTGGCCTGAATTTCACGCGCGATGGTGCTGGCGATGCGGGTCTGGGTGTCCACGGGGGAGGCCTCCTTGGGGTCTTTCGGCGGGGTCTTTCGGGAAGGCCGGTGTAGCCTTGCCACGCCGCTGCGCCAAGAGGCGCGTTGCGCGGCGGCTGATCCTTGCGCGAGGCCTACCCGTAAAGGCTAGGCTACGGGGCAGCGCGTCTACGGTGTTTGCGGTCGCTACGCGCCCTCAGGGGCTCAACACCCGCACGCCATCCATCTGCGAAATTTGCCAGACATCTTCGTCGTATAGCTCGGTGAGCATATCCACATAGGCCGCGTCCCAGCCGGGCATGTCGAGCTCTTCTTCCATCGCCTCGGGCAGCGCGTATTTTTCCAAGAAGGCCGCCATCACCCGGCGCTTCTGTGCCTCGCTCACCTGCGGGTTCTCACGCAGGAAGCCGCGGAACCGCTGCATCGCTTCGGGGCTGACAAGCTCGGAGAAGAGATCGAAGCTGCCGATGATCTTGCGCTCTGCCTCGATCCCCGCGGCCTCGCGCAGGATTTGCCCCCAGAGCAGCGGTGTATCCTCGTTGCACCACAGCAGCAGCGGCACGTCCGGCAGCGCCTGCCGGATCCGGGCGATAAGGTCGGACCAGCGCAGTTGCATCGGATCGGCCCCGGCCAGAAAGCTTTCGGGGGTCTCATGCGGCGTCGCGCGCAGCATCGCCGGGATCCACGTGGCGAAATCGCGCAGGCCAACGAGGATTTGCAGATCATCGCCGTCGAAAAGCTTGGCCACCGCCTGCAGGCGCCGCTCGACCTTGCGGTAAATCTCGCCGCCTTCGAGCGCCAGTTTGGGCACCGACAAAAGCGTCTCGTGGCTGAGGATCACCCGTTTCACCTGCGCCGGATCCTCGCTCAGGATCGCGTCGAGCATCACCTCGCGCGCCTCGGGCGCCGGAGTGCCCGCGCCAAGCTGGCTCACCACTTCCGAGAGCAACATGCGATAGCGCGAGGGGCCGGGAATGGAGATGCCCTCGCGGTGAAAATCGTCGGCGTTGCGCAGAAGTCCCTTGAGCAGCCGGTCCTCGTCCGTGCAATGGACGCCGATGTGAAGAATGACCTGCATGGCCCTGTGGTTCCGCCTGCTCTTTCGATTGCCTTTAGGGCGCACTATAAGCGCTTTGCGCCCGAGCGAAACCGCGCGCGAACCAGAAGGATCCACGAAGGAGCCGCCATGAGCCTTGCCGACAACAGCGCCCCCCGCCGCTTTCGCGCGCGCTGGCCGAGCCCGTGGTCGCTGGGGGCGGCGCTGATCGCGTCTGTGGTGGTGGCGCCGATCCTCGCGGTGCTCTGGATCGCGCTCTTTCCCAGCGAGAACATCTGGCCGCATCTCGTGTCGACGACGCTGCCGCGCTATTTCGGCAATACGCTGAAACTGATGGCTGGGGTTGGTCTGCTGGCCGGGGCTGCCGGATCCGGGGCCGCATGGCTGATCGCGCGCTACGAGTTCCCCGGGCGGCGCTGGCTCGAATGGCTGCTGCTGCTGCCATTGGCAATTCCGGCCTATGTGGGCGCTTATGCGCTGGTGGATTTTCTGGAATACGCCGGGCCGGTGCAGACCGGGCTGCGGCAGATCTTCGGCTGGCAGACTTCGCGCGACTATTGGTTCCCCGAGATCCGTTCGATGGGCGCGGCGATCCTCGTGCTCTCGGCGGCGCTTTACCCCTATGTCTACCTGCTCGCACGTAACGCCTTTCGCGAGCAGCCGGGCAGCGCCGACGAGGTGGCGCGCTCGCTGGGGCAGGGCGCCTTTGCCCGGTTCTGGCGGGTGGGCCTGCCGCTGGCGAGGCCAGCGATCGCCGCGGGCATGGCGATCGCGATGATGGAAGCGGTGAATGATTTCGGCACGGTCGATTACTTCTCGGTGCAGACGCTGACCACCGGCATCTTCAGCGTCTGGCTGCAGAGCAACAACGCGGGCGGCGCGGCACAGATCGCCGGGACCGTGCTGGCGCTGGTGATCTTGCTGGTGCTGCTGGAGAAGGGCTCGCGCCGGAAGATGCGGTTCTTCAACCTCTCGTCGCGTCACCGCCCGGTACCGCGCACGCGGCTCGCGGGGGGATGGGCATGGGGTGCCGCGCTGGCCTGCGCCATTCCCTTTGCCATGGGCTTTGTGCTGCCGGCATGGGTGATCCTCGGGCACGCGCTCGACAACGCGGGCGCTTGGTCGGACCCGGATCTCTGGCGTGCCGGAGCGAACACGCTCAGCGTTGGCGGCATCGCAGCAGTTCTGACCGTGTTGGGCGGGGTGTTTCTGGTCTATGGCGTGCGCCTGTCGGGGCGGCAACTGCCGCGGCTGCTGCTGCCGGTCTCGACCATCGGCTACGCGGCACCCGGGGCGGTGCTGGGCGTCGGCATTCTGATCCCGCTGGCGGCGGTGGATCATATGGTTGCCGACGGCGTCGAGGCGCTCACCGGCGTGGACATCGGCCTCGTGCTGACCGGTTCGGCCTTCGCGCTGGTGCTCTCTTACTTCGTGCGCTTCTTCGCCATCGCCCAAGGCGCGGCGGATGCCGCAATGGGCCGAGTCTCGCCCAACCTAGCCCGCGCGGCGCGCTCGCTGGGGCGCACACAAGGCCAGACCCTGCGCGAGGTCTACGTGCCGTTGATGCGCGGTTCGGTCGCCTCGGCGCTGCTGCTGGTCTTCGTCGATTGTGTGAAAGAGCTTCCCGCAACGCTGCTCCTGCGCCCGTTCAACTACGAGACGCTGGCAACCCGCGTGCATGATCAGGCGTCGCTGGAGAACCTCGGAGGCGCCGCCCCCGCCGCAGTGCTGGTGATCGGCGTCGGTCTGGCGGCGGTCGGGCTTCTGGCAAAGGCAAATCGGTGAAATCCCCCTTGCACCCGGTGGCCAAGCTGGCATATCCCTGCGCCCACGGTGCCCCTATAGCTCAGCTGGTAGAGCAACTGATTTGTAATCAGTAGGTCCGCGGTTCGAGTCCGTGTGGGGGCACCAGTTCAACCTTCATGCATTGGTTTCACAGCATTTTATCGCGGTTTTGTCCCACGGGTTTTGAGCGTGGGACACTTTGAGCTCATACCGATCGAGTTCACTCATGCTGAACAAGCGATCAGGTAAGTCCGGGTCCGGGCGTGCGGCAGCCGCGAGGCGGGCCAGCGTCAGTCGACCTCTGAGCGCAGGTAGCCGCTGCTCGCCCTGCTGCCCTGCTCAGGCAGGAATGCGCAAAAGCGGAAAAGACTATGTGAGGCTCTGAAGCCGCGTTTAAAGACGCAGCACGTCTCCTGCAGGCGGCTAAGTCCCGGTAGTCATAGTCGGCTCGGCATTCTCGACGAAGGATGGAAGGATGACCTTCGTTGCCGCAAGTTGGAACACCAAGAAATCGTACAGAAGGTAGACTAGATCGCACCTACATCATTGCCAAGAAATGGTGCCGATAACACGATCGGCACCATCACGGCAAAGCAAGTCACCAGTGGAAAGCGGAGCTAGCGATCACAAAATGAAATCGCTCCTGTCTAAATCAGCGAGTGAAACGCCAATGAGGGTCAAAGTGTTACCCTCAAGGTCATCGAGCACCGCATTCTCCCCCACCTGAGTTAGATGGTTCTTAGTGATATCCTTGTAGTTTCTGATCCACGTGGTTCCACTTAGATCAATATCCTCGTGCCTTGAGTAAGCATTAAAGTCGTGAACAGTATCACGCCCCTTAGAGAAGATGAAAATATCTCCCTTCTTGCCGCCAACTAGCGTGTCGTCCCCAGGGCCTCCATCTATGCGATCCGAGCCGCCACCCCCAGAAAGAGTATCATTATTTTTTTTTCCAAATATTTCATCATTATCCTTGTCGCCAAAAACTACATCCTCGCCGTCCCCCCCAAATATAGTATCATTACCTTTGCCGCCAAAAATTGCGTCTTTACCCTGGCCGCCAAAGATTTCATCCGCGCCATTCCTTCCATTGATGAAGTCCTTCTTCCCTCGGCCGAAGATTTTGTCGTCCCCTCCATATCCGTTGATGTCGTTCTCTTCGTTGTTTCCGATGAGAATCTCATCATAATCACCCTTGTCCCCATAAAATTCAAAGACATCACTCGGGGCTGCATACATGCGAGAAATAAATCCAGGGCGATAGCTATCGACATCAAGCACATCAACTGAAATTTTTGATTGATAGATGGCCTTGATGTTTTCTAGATACATACTCATGTTGTGCTCATGCGGGCCAAGAAAATTGTCCAAAAGAGACGACCCGTCGTCGACAGGTATAATAACTCGTTCTCCGGCCTTGTGAAATTTCCACAAGTAAGCCAAATTCTCATGTTCGGCGGGAAGCAATTCTTCAAGGCTAGATGCGGCAATGTCTCCAATCCAAGGTACAATATCCTGGCTGTGCTCGATGTGTAAAATCCTCGGGTCGGCGTCCTCCCCTGTCGGTGAGCCCGGGGAGGCAAATGTTACCGCGCGCGTATTTTCGTCTTTAAATTCCTCCATGAACATCTGGGCCAAAATTCCTCCCAGGCTGTGGCCAGTGACGATTATGTTTGACCCTCGTTCCTCAGAGAAGGAACGTAGTCCATCAAGTAAAGGATCAAATGCAGGCCAGTAATAATCTTCCACTTGGGGCCCCCAGCCGAATGCCGCGTCAACGGAGTCATCGGTACCTCGAAACGCGATAAAAATGGTGTGCTGACCATCTATCATTGCTTCCCCAATATGCGCTACGCCGGCGCCGTTTATTGCGCTGAATACTCCGTTAATCATGCTGTACGATGAATCGTCAGCATATACAGGAATTCCTAGTTCATTGGCGTGAACTGGGAGCCATTTACCCTCGAGACGGCCTTCTTGAAATGTGCTTTCATATGCCATTTTTGACAATTCGGCAAGCTCAAGAACAAAGTTCTGAATGCGGGTTCGCTCCGGACCGAAAATATCTCCCTCAAATTCTACTTTCTCAAATCCCCTTACAACGTCGATCTCGCCAGTTACTTCGTTTTTGAAGAGGCTTATTTTTCCGCTCTGTACTATAGAGTAGTCTGAGCGATTTCCGCTTAGAAAGAATGTGTCGAAGTCGTCAAGAGACCCGTCTGAGGCCTTGTTTCCACCTATAAGGATGTCTTTTTTTCCCCCGCCGCCGTCGATATAGTCATTTCCGTCGCCGCCCCGAATTGTATCATTCCTGCCTTCTCCGTGAATGGTATCCCCCTGGCTTCCGCCAGTCAGGTTGTCCGCGAAGTCCGTTCCTAAAATATCCGCCGAATTGGACAAAAGATAGGGGAATGGCATGTCTATAATCGATTCCTGATCGGAAAAGTCCCCTTGGGTCAAGTCATCTCTGGTGGCGGGATTTAGAAAGGTCAACTTCAGTGATAGACCTGTATCGGGGTCACGGTAGCGAAGCGCTTCTACGTTGGACTTTACTTCTCGAAACCATGTCTCTACCGCATCCAGGAACGTCGATATTGCCTGCTCCGCGGCTTCCCAGTTCGGATACAAGTCATCCACGATGTAGTCTGACACATCAGGCGCTGTGGGGAAATCTCCGTCAATAAAAATTGGGAATCTACGCCACACAAGGTCCCCCCCTCCCTTGGAGTATCCAGAAATTGTTGTCTTTGTCGGCTGAGGAAAGTCATCGCTATTCATCCCTTGTCCGGGTACATATGTAACTCCCTCGAATTCTTCGCCATCATATGAGTGCAAGAAGTTTACAGACAGAAGGGGCAATGTATCGGCTGGCCCTACCATCCTTAAAAAAAAGAGATCCTCTATAGCGAGTAGCTCTGGCATGCGAACCCCGGACAAACTACCGCTGAAATCCCACTTAATCGTATTGTTCATGTTGCTTTCGTGCTCCACTTAAATATCTTTAATCATAGGAAAATGTTATAGTACAATTTACCTTCCAGTACGGCTAAAATCTCAAATTCTTCTATCACGTGGTTTTGCTTCATTTTTAGCGCGCAAAGATGCTACCGTGAAACTTATATCCGATGCGCTACCCACGTGTCGTGGATTTTTATACTATGCGAACCACCTCCGAATTTCCGAGGTGGCTTAAGTGCTCCATGACATGCTGGGTGGACTTCAATGTATCCTCGCAGCATCAAGCTCTTCAATATAGACCTTTTGTACTCACTACTGCCGTCCAGGCTGGTTTTCAGCTTGCACCGAAAATTCCGAAAGACAACGCAAGATTCTTGCGGGACAGGGCTATCCGTAGGAAATCTCTCGACAGTGGCTACTTAATTCGCGTCGCTCACCACGAGGTTGATTGGGTCGTAAGCCCCAGCCAAGCTCGACAGACGCCTTCGCGAAGCCTACAACGCCTTTTCGTGGGCAGGTTCGTCCGCATTGCCTAGTTTCGCGACGTGTGCGGCGAATGCCGGCTTACTCCGCTCCAAGCTGTCATTCGTCACGCTTTATATGACGGTCCGTTGGGGGCAGCTCGGCTCCCTCCTATCAAGCCTTCGGTACAAGACAGACATGCGGCGGCACCGGCGAACGGCAGGAAGGTTCGCCGAGCGAACGCTCCATTTTCTTGACGTAAAAGTCCCCTTCTCCCGACGAGGTATCTCGAGGCAAAGGGCAAAATAGGGCTTACATCGGACGAGCGGGCCTGCCCAGGGCGCGGAGGCTGGCGGGGACCTCGTTCTCTGCATTTATGCCGATGCTTTAAATGCGCGATTCTCCACAGAGCGCCTTCATTTACCTGTGGGCGATCCAGCTGTCGGGAATTATGGGCAGATTTGGGTCACCATAGCTTTAGGCCGCCCACCATCTGCATCGCTTCGCGCGCCAACCGGCGCCGTTCAGCGCTCTTTGTGTAAATCGATGACGTGGTAGGTTCAGTGTGGCTGAGGATCGACATGATCTGCAGCTCCGAGCAGCCCAATTCCCCCAGCAGTCCACCCAGAGCCTTGCGCAGACCGTGCGATGAGCGGGCCGTGAGCCCGGCTTCCGAGGTCCATCTCTGCACGGTGTTCCCGAGCACCTCTGGGCTGCGGAAGGAGCGGCCGTGCTTGCTCAGTAGATACGTCTTTCCCTGCACGGTCATGCCGCGCGTGGCGGCGAGCAGCTGTGGCGCCATGGGAAGGCTGGCCGGCGCGCTGCCCTTCTTTCCTGGTTGCGAGTCAAGCCAGGAGACCCCGTCGCGCTGCACCTCGTGCCTGCGGCCGAGCAAATAGAGATCACCCCGGTGAGCCAGCCCCTTTGAAGTGGTCCACCCACGAAGCCTGAAATCCGGTAGGATTTCGGCGAACAGGAGGACTACGGAATGGCTGGAAAGCGTGAGAAGCCGGAAGACATTGTCACCAAGCTGCGTCAGGTCGAGGTGTTGCATGGCCAGGGCCTGTCGATGGCCGATGCGGTGCGGCAGATCGGGATATCGCAGCATACCTTTTACCGGTGGCGGAAGCAGTATGGTGGGATGAACCGGGCACAGTTGTCGCGGCTGAAGGAACTCGAGAAGGAGAACCTGAGGCTGCGGCGGGCGGTATCTGACCTGACGCTCGAGAAGCTGATCCTGACCGAGGCTGCCCAGGGAAACTTCTAAGCCCTTCGCGCCGCCGCGAATGCGTGGAGCATGTGCGCCAGACACTCGGCATCTCCGAACGCCGGGCCTGCCGGGTGCTCGGCCAACACCGCTCCACGCAGCGCAAGCCGCCCCAGGGCCGGGAAGACGAGGCGCGGCTGACCGCCGACGTCATCGAACTGGCCCGGGAATATGGCCGCTACGGTTACCGCCGGGTCGCCGTGCTGCTGCGGCGTGCCGGCTGGCAGGTGAACCACAAGCGGGTGGCGCGCATTTGGCGGCGCGAAGGGCTCAAGGTCCCACACAAGCAGAAGAAGCGCGGCAGGCTCTGGCTGAACGATGGCTCTTGCGTGCGGCTGAAGCCCGAGCACCCCAACCACGTCTGGTCCTACGACTTCGTGCAGGACCGGACCAGTGACGGCCGGACCTACCGGACGCTCAACATCCTCGATGAATATACGCGGGAGGCGTTAATGATCCGTGTCGACAGGCGACTGAACTCCACCGATGTCCTGGACGCCCTGACCGATCTCTTCATCCAGCGCGGCCCGCCGCGGTTCATCCGGTCCGACAACGGCCCGGAGTTCATCGCGCAGAAGGTGCGCGACTGGATCGAGCTGGTGGGGGCGAAGACCGCGTACATCGAGCCGGGGTCACCCTGGGAGAACGGTTATTGCGAGAGCTTCAACAGCAGGTTCAGGGACGAACTCCTCAATGGCGAGGTCTTCTACTCGTTGAGGGAGGCGCAAATCCTCATCGAACAATGGCGAAAGCACTACAACACCGCTCGGCCGCATAGCGCTCTTGGATATCGGACACCGGCACCGGAGACCTTCATCCCCATAGATCGAAGGTCGACCATGCATTAGCATTTAACCCGGACCACTCGATGGGGTCAGCTCAGGCGTTCTCCTATCGGGTGCGCCACCCTAGCGCTGATCGGAGTCGCGCGGGTTGTCGGGTCTGTTCCGCCGCCGTTGGTTTGTTCGCCCTCCCAAACGCGGCGGGCGCGCTCCTAGCATCGCCCATTCAGCCCTTATTAAGACTTTTCCCGCAGCCTTGAGGTGCAATCACAGGAGGTCAACATGCCGGAGGAAGTTCGACTGAGCGAAGTGCTGCTCGATTACATGATGCGTTATGGACTGACGGATAAAGCGCGTGAGTATTTGCGACAGAGGGCCGAGGAGGAGATCGGTTCGCCGGTTGGCGCGATAGAGGGACACCAGAGCAGGTGAGGGGGCTCAGCGCCAGCGTTTGCAGTAGCCCTCGGTGATCATGATCTTGCTCAAGCTTCTACCGTCTGCAAGGGAGCATTCGCCAATTTCCCTATCGTGACTCTTACGCCCGATCAGGGTGCACCTGAGCGATCGATTGGATGCGAGCTCTTTCATTTTCGCACTGGCCCGTTCGCCTTGAGGCGTACCCAGTTCGGCGCAGTCGAGCGACTCGAAGCGGATTGGAACGCCTTGGACCTCAATGGTGTCGCCGTCGCGTATATGAGTTGTTGTCCCAGACAATTCGGTAGCGCCCTTTGCGCCACCATGTCGATGTACTCGCACGGTGGAGGGGGGTACCTCATCAGGAAACATGTCCGATGCCTTAGTGTACGCGAAGATGGCTACGGCGATGCATGCGCTGAGGGCGAGCTCGGTGTTTGCGCTCAGTCCTCTCCGAAGCAAGCGTCTTCGAGTGGAACGCCTGTTCCTCCAAGGTGGCTGGGAAACCAACCATGGGTTTGCCCTTCGCCGCCTACGTCTTTCCATGCGATGTATTATGCCGTAAAGGGGTAGGCCTACAGCCAAAGCGACCGCTGTAAATATCGCAGCAAGTAGTGCAATCTCTGGGAGGGATAGTAGCCAATTTTTTAGGGTGCTTGCGGTGATAAAGAGCCAATCAAACATGTGAACTCACTAAACAATATAGGTCTCTGAACGTATGAAGTATAAATCAGGACGATAATCGCGAGTAGTGCAATTAAATGGTATTTGATTGTAGGGATAAGAGCAACGCCGCCAAGGGTCGCATGATGCCATCATAGCCTGTGTAGAACTGCGGCATGCAACAGATGAGCGCTTGGGCCCACCATGGCCGGCACGCTCGAGGAGCGTGGGACACTTTCTCTGTAACCCATTGATTTTATGTTTGCCGGATCGAACCGCATTTGGGACAGCCAGTCGCTGATTTTATTGAGAAATTTAATGTTCCTGTCGGCCCGTGTGGGGGCACCACTTTTCCTGCATAAGCGTTTGAAAAGACAGGAAGGTTGAGCTGACCCCATCGAGTGGTCCGGGTTAAATGCTAATGCATGGTCGGCCTTCGGTCTATGGGGATGAATGTCTCCGGTGCCGGTGTCCGATATCCAAGAGCGCTATGCGGCCGAGCGGTGTTGTAGTGCTTTCGCCATTGTTCGATGAGGATTTGCGCCTCCCTCAACGAGTAGA
Source organism: Salipiger sp. CCB-MM3 (assembly GCF_001687105.1). Lineage (NCBI taxonomy): Bacteria > Pseudomonadati > Pseudomonadota > Alphaproteobacteria > Rhodobacterales > Roseobacteraceae > Salipiger > Salipiger sp. CCB-MM3. The sequence goes on along the minus strand of NZ_CP014596.1, from coordinate 1,368,658 downwards.
AGACCTCGCCATTGAGGAGTTCGTCCCTGAACCTGCTGTTGAAGCTCTCGCAATAACCGTTCTCCCAGGGTGACCCCGGCTCGATGTACGCGGTCTTCGCCCCCACCAGCTCGATCCAGTCGCGCACCTTCTGCGCGATGAACTCCGGGCCGTTGTCGGACCGGATGAACCGCGGCGGGCCGCGCTGGATGAAGAGATCGGTCAGGGCGTCCAGGACATCGGTGGAGTTCAGTCGCCTGTCGACACGGATCATTAACGCCTCCCGCGTATATTCATCGAGGATGTTGAGCGTCCGGTAGGTCCGGCCGTCACTGGTCCGGTCCTGCACGAAGTCGTAGGACCAGACGTGGTTGGGGTGCTCGGGCTTCAGCCGCACGCAAGAGCCATCGTTCAGCCAGAGCCTGCCGCGCTTCTTCTGCTTGTGTGGGACCTTGAGCCCTTCGCGCCGCCAAATGCGCGCCACCCGCTTGTGGTTCACCTGCCAGCCGGCACGCCGCAGCAGCACGGCGACCCGGCGGTAGCCGTAGCGGCCATACTCCCGGGCCAGATCGATGACGTCGGCGGTCAGCCGCGCCTCGTCTTCCCGGCCCTGTGGTGGCTTGCGCTGCGTGGAGCGGTGTTGGCCGAGCACCCGGCAGGCCCGGCGTTCGGAGATGCCGAGTGTCTCGCACACATGCTCCACGCATTCGCGGCGGCGCGAAGGGCTTAGAAGTTTCCCTGGGCAGCCTCGGTCAGGATCAGCTTCTCGAGCGTCAGGTCAGATACCGCCCGCCGCAGCCTCAGGTTCTCCTTCTCGAGTTCCTTCAGCCGCGACAACTGTGCCCGGTTCATCCCACCATACTGCTTCCGCCACCGGTAAAAGGTATGCTGCGATATCCCGATCTGCCGCACCGCATCGGCCATCGACAGGCCCTGGCCATGCAACACCTCGACCTGACGCAGCTTGGTGACAATGTCTTCCGGCTTCTCACGCTTTCCAGCCATTCCGTAGTCCTCCTGTTCGCCGAAATCCTATCGGATTTCAGGCTTCGTGGGTGGACCACTTCAAAGGGGCTGGCTCAGGGAAGAGATGGTGCTTCAGCGGAGAAAGCCAACGCCCACGTTCGCCATCGCCTCGTAGCCGCGCTTTGCGGGCCTCGAAGACGGACATGGTATATTGCTCGAAGGTCGGATCAACCCGGTGGATTTCTTCCACCACGATTTCGCGCTCGCGCTTCCTTTCATAGATTGGATCCTTACCCGACGCCAGCACCGCGGCCCATCGATCGCGCGCTTTACGAGCCTCCGAGAGAGGGGTTTCGTCCAGAGTGCCGAGCCCCATCTCGCGCCGGCGACCTTGGATGGAGTAGCGCCAAATCCACTTTGCCGCAGTAGCGGTCTTCTCCAGACGCAACCCACCCCCGTCCTCGTGTTTACCCGGACCCAACCGCTTTACGGCCAGCGCCGAGATTTTGTTCTTCGCCCGAGACATAAGGACTCCCCCACAACAACGCCAGCACACAGCCCCCCAAGCAGCCCCCCAAACGATCTCGCAAACAGGAGCAACCCGACACAACTGAGTGTTACATTCAAGGGGGTGAAAAGAGAGTTAAAACAAGTAACTAACGCAGCGGCAGGCAACTCGATGCAACACATTAGCGCGTCAGTGTGGGGGCACCATTAAGCACCTAGAATTTATGCGAAATTTCTATGCCTAGTTCCGAAGTATCATGCGGTTCAAGGTTCTCTGAACCGACCTTCCAGCACCGTAAGCTCTGCGACATGGAGGGCGGTATCGCGTGTTGGGCTAAAACGCTCGACAGCGGCTCAACTCCAGCCCATGGAGACGACGCTGCAGGCGTCGAAGCGAAATGGCAGCACGTCCGTTCGCCGCCGCCGTCGTCACGTGACACACAGCATCTCTTGCAGCGGAGTCGCGCGGGCGATACCAAGTAGAAAGTTTCCCGAGTAGAAATTCATTCTTGATCCTGCTGCGTGATAGCTGCGTTGGCTTGCTTGCTATTCTACATCGGCGGGGTCATCGCTGCGCCTCTCCATTCGGGATCTGCTTAGCGAGACGCGGCTGTGCGTGACCAAACTCTATTGACGGCTCCAAGGCGGCATTGACCTACCGATCCGCAGTGGATGATCCTGGTCGCTTCACATCCTCGAAAAAAGTTGGGCCGTGGGTCGGTTTGACGCCGTCTCGCAACCAGTCTGGCGAGCGCGACATCTCAGGCGGTATCACCAAGGCGGGCGACGTCAACCTGTGCCGCGCGCTGTGCCAGGCGCCACCGTCATGATGCATCGCGGACGAGCAACATGGCTGCAAACTTGGCCGGCGAAGCTCGCGCGCCACCGCGGCGCCAAGCGCGCAATGGTTGCGCTGGCCCGACGTATCGCCGTGATCCTTCATCGGATGTGGAGAGATGACACCGACTTCCGTTTTGACAGGCCGGTGCTTCATGCCGGTAGACGACACAGGTTACAGATTGCTGCTTGCCTGATCGCGAGCCTTCGAGGTCCCCACGGGACGCGGGGTTCCGGTGATGCGGTGCTCAGGACTGATACCGACCTTGTCGAGCACGCCAATGAGATGGGCACACCAGAATTGCATTGAACCAGCATCATGTTGGCGGCCACCGCGCCGACCACGGACCGAAGCATGCACCCGGGTCGATCTCAAAAGAAGGCCGCCGAACAGGGAAACCAATCAACAGCTATAAGGACAAAACCGCGGTTAGGCGGGGCGTTCGACGTGCGCGAAAACTCTTGACTGGGCCGCCCCCGTTGCCGAAGTCCTCAGCCTAAGCCATGCGGTCGAATATCCGCAAGCAAGGTGCATGCATTGGGCGTACAAACGCCTGATTAGCTATCACCAAGGAAGCGTAGGCCTCTTGAACATTCATGCAGGCTTCCTTGTAAAGTCGGGCGAGAAAAATTTGCTCTGAAATTGGGCTGGCTCAGTCCGTCCGGGGAGGGGGGGAACCTCGGCCATCACCCTATTTGTGCAACAGAGTCAATCCGGCCCCAACGCGACCAGCCAAGGTATGACGATGGCTCCCCCCTCGGAAACGAACGAAAAGGCTCAAGCGGTGCGTCCGGGGCTTGCATTTGAGGGGCCCTTGAGCGCTTACGAAAAGTGACAGACGCCCGCACAAAGGCGCCTTGTGTGAGGCCTGGGATGCCGGGGGCTCTTTCGCTCAAAAATTCGTTGCCAGAGCCCGCGGCTGAGGGCAGCATGACTCTCAGCGGGGCTCGCATTGGAACTCCGAGGGGAATTAATCCCTCTCCGGCGACCCCGGGGCTGCTTTGAAGGCTGACGGGCCTCACATTGCGCATACCTTTCGTTGCGGTCACCTGGCCGCTACGCCGCGGCTCAATTGCGATGGGGCTCAGCGGGAGAGTAGGGCGCATCGCGAGGCGTTGTGGCGATTTGTATTGAATTTTTTGAGGTCTGGTAAATGCGATTGACTGTAAGAGATAGACCGGTGAGTTGGCCTCGGATACGCCACCGCGCTTCGGTGGAAACACGGCGTGTATTCAAGAAGTTGAGACGGTTCGGCGAGCCGGCCGGTGAGCGGCGCATGTTGCTGATCCTTGGATGTCAGCGCTCCGGGACCACCATGTTGAGCGAGGTGCTGTCGCAGGATCCGCGAAGCGATGTGTTCCCGGAAAAGAGCGCGCTGAGCGATCCGCAGGATACGCATGGATTGCGCCTGCGTCCGCTTGAGGATGTGAAGGCGCGGTTGGAGAGGAACACGGCCGATCTGATCGTCCTGAAGCCTCTTGTCGAAAGCCAAAATGCCAAAGCGATGCTGGATGGTTTTCCACAGTGCCGGGCGGTTTGGATGTTTCGCGACTATCGCGATGTGGTGCGCTCGAACCTCCGGATGTTTGGCGAGGATAACGGGCGCCGGGACCTCTCGGCGCTTCTGAACGACCGAAGTGACTGGCGTGGGGAGAACCTCTCCGACGAGACGCTTCGGCGGGTGCGTGAGGCTGTCGAAGAGCCGACCGAAGCCGATGCCGCCGCGCTGTTCTGGTATGCGCGCAATACGCTCTTCTTCCAGCAGGCGCTTGAGGAAGACCCGCGGGTGCTTTTGGTCCCTTACGAGATTTTCGTGCAAAATCCCAAGGCGGAAACGGATGCCATCCGACGGTTCGCGGGTGATCAATCTCTAGCGACCGCCGATCGCTATCACGTCTCGTCGAAGTCTGTCGGAGCCGGGCGCGACGTCGCTATCGCCCCTGGGGTGGCGGCGTTGTGCGACGAGATGCTCGCTCGGCTCAATCAAGCGTGGGACACTCAATCGGCGCGTAGTGTGGTTCACTGACCCGAGCGCGGGGTCGGGGTTGGCGCGGAAAATCCACCTTCCTTGGGGGCTTTCGCGGCAGGGGGCAGCTCTGTCGCCTTCCGAGCAAAAGGCCGCGCCGGGGGGACCGGCGCGGCCAGGTGTCGCAAAGCGGTACGGAAGGGTTACGCCGCCTTGCGATCGTGTTGACCTTCTTCGATCTCTTCGACGATTTTCGAGACGAAGGCTTTCAGGTCGTCTGGTTTGCGGCTGGTGATGATGCCTTTGTCGCAGGCCACTTCTTCGTCGACCCAAGAGCCACCCGCGTTGATCACATCGGTCTTGATCGACGCATAGGAGGTGACTTCGCGGCCTTTCACGATGCCGGCTTCGACCAGAACCCAGGGGGCATGGCAGACGGCTGCGATGACCTTGCCCTCGTTGTGGAAGTCTTTCACGAGGTTGATGACACCCGGCTCCACCCGCAGCAGGTCGGGGTTGATCTGGCCGCCCGGGATCACCAGCGCGTCGTAGTCATGCGAATTGACGTCGGCGATCTTGGCGTCGGCCTCGGCCTCGCGGCCCCAGTCGGTGCCTTCCCAGCCCTTGATGGGTTTGCCGTCGAGCGTGGCCACATGGACCTCGGCGCCTTTCACGCGCAACTGGTCGCGCGGGAATTCCAGTTCCGACTGCTCGAATCCATTGGTGGCGATAATCAGGATCTTTGCGGTGCTGATGGCGGTCATGAGGGTCTCCTTCCATCTGTCTTGCAATTAAGGCGCCGTCTTGGGCGCGTCTGGATATGCAACGGGAAGGGCCCGCCCGCTGTTCCGACTTTTCCGGACACGGGTTTTTGAAGGCGGCGGCGGAACCGGAGGCGGGGGATCGCCTTCGGCGGGCGTATTTGAGGAACAATGAAAGGGCGGTCAGGCTCGGGTGCTGCGGGTCCAGGGCTCGGCGCCTTTCACGTCAACGAAGACGCGGTAGATCGAGCTTGTCGCGGTGATGTACATGCGCTGGCCGTCGGGCCCGCCGAAGCAGAGATTGGCGACCACCTCGGGCACGAGGATCTTGCCCAGCAGCGTGCCGTCCGGCGCGAAGCAATGCACCCCGTCACCCGCCGAGGACCAGAGGTTGCCCTCGATGTCGCAGCGCATGCCGTCGGGCAGGCCGCAGTCGAGCGTGGCGAAAGCGCCGAGCGGCGTCAGCGCAGCGCCTTCCACCGCGTATTTGCGGATCACCGAGGGCACGCTGTCGTCATGGCTCGAGCCGCTTTCGGCCACGTAGAGGAGGCTCTCATCCGGCGAGAAGCAAAGGCCATTGGGTTGCGCGAAGTCCGAGATCACCGGCACCGGCGCGCCGCCCTCGGGCGGGATGCGGAAGACATGGCGGGCGGCTTGTTCGGGCTCTGCGCGGTTGCCCTCGAAGTTCGAAATGATGCCGTAGGTCGGGTCGGTGAACCACACGGCACCATCAGAACTGACCACCACGTCATTGGGCGAGTTGAGACGTTTGCCCGCGTGCGCGGAAGCCAGCACGGTGAGCGATCCGTCGTGCTCGGTGCGCACCACGTCGCGCGTGCCATGGCGGCAGCCCACGAGCCGCCCCAAAGGATCGCGGGTGTTGCCATTGTTGAACTGGCTCTGCGCGCGGAAGGTGCTGAGCCCGCCGCTGGGCCCTTCGGTCCACTGGTACAGCGTCTGGGACGGGATCTCGGAGAAGATCAGCGCGTTTCGGTCGCCGAACCACACCGGCCCTTCGGTCCATGTGAAACCGGTGCAGAGCCGTTCGAGCTTGCCCATCGGATGGACGAGGCGGCGAAAGCGCGCGTCATGGATTTCCAGATGCTCGGGGTTGCGGATCATCGCTGAACCCTCCTCGTGCTGGCGGCAATCACGATGCCGATGATGATGAGACCGGTCAGCACCATGCGCACCCCGGCGCCCGCGCCGTAGGAGTTGAGCATGGAGACGACGAGGAACATGAAGAGCGAGGCGCCCCAGACGCCCGGCACATTGGAAAAGCCCCCGGCGATGGAGGTGCCGCCGATGACCACCACGGCGATCGACATCAGCAGGTACTCGGCCCCCATGTTGAGCGCCGCGCCGCCCGAGAAACTGGCCAGCAGGTAGCCCGCGATGGCGGCAAAGACGGTGACGGCCACATAGGTTGCGGCGCGGACCGCCTCGACCGGCACCCCGGCGAGCCGCGCGGCGCGCAGGTTCTGCCCCGAGGCCAGCAGCCAGCGGCCCCAGACCGAGCGTTCGAGCAGCAGCCAGATCAGCAGCGACAGGCCCAGTCCCACCAGAGCTACGTTGGGAATGCCCATGGTGCGTCCGGTCGCGAAGTCGGCGAGCCCGGCAGGAGGCTTGATCCGCAGCCCGCGGTTCGACCAGATCGCCAGCGACTGATAGACAAGCGAGGCGGCCAGCGTGGCAATAATCGGCGGCAGCCGCAGCAGGTAGATCAGCGCGAAATTGGCCAGACCTGTGCCGAAGCCGACGAGGATCGCCACGCCAAGCCCCATCCACGCCGTGCCCGGATCCGAGCCCATGGCCTTTAGCGCCAGCGTGCCCGAAAGCGTCATCGTGGCCGGGATCGACAGGTCCACATTGCCCGGCCCCAGCGTGATCACCAGCATCTGCCCGAGGCCGACGATGGCGGCGAAGGCCCCGAAGCTGAGCGCGGCATAGGCCAGTTCTCCGGCGCCGCGCCCCTCGGTCAGCACGACGGTCAGCGCGAAGGCGGCGGCGGCGGCGACCCAGGACCAGACCCAGGGTTTCGAGATGAGTTTCATGCGCGCCTCCTCATGCCTGCGCGTCGCGGCGGGTGAAGAGCAGCCGCGCCGTCAGGACAAGGATCAGGATCGCCCCCTGCGCGCCGATCTGCCAATCGGGCGAGAGCCGCAGGAAGCTCAGGAAAGACGCGGCGAGGGTCAGGGTGAGCGCGCCGATGACCGCGCCCACCGGGCTGACCTTGCCGCCGGTGAACTCGCCGCCGCCGAGGATCACCCCGGCAATGGACAGCAAGGTGTAGCGCAGCGCGATATTGGCATCGGCCGAGGTGGTGAGACCCACCAGCGCCATGCCCGCGAAGACCCCGAAAAGCCCGGCGAGGCCATAGGCCAGCGCCTTCAGACGGACCACCGGCCAGCCTGCGCGCTGCACCGAGCGGGCGTTGCCGCCGACCCCGCGCAGCACCGTACCGATGCCCGAGCGGATCACCAGCAGGTGGGTCACCACCGCGATGATCACCGAGGCGCAGACCGCCATGGGAATGTAGGGCGGCTTGACGGTCATCAACGTGCGCAGCCAGCCGGGGCTCGCGCCGCCGGGCGAGGGGAGGATGAACAGAGCCAGCCCGCCCCAGACGAAGGACATGCCCAAAGTCACCACGATGGCGGGCAGGTCAAGCGCGTGGATCACCGCGCCAAGCGCGGCATAGCTCAGCACGAGCGCCAGCAGGATCAGCACGCCCAGCATGGGGCTGTCATTGAGGAAGGTCGCGGTGACGCAGGCCACCAGCGACACGAAGGCACCAAGCGACAGGTCGATGTCGTTGACCATGATGATCATCATCTGCGCGATGGTCGCCAGCGCGATGGGCACCGCGAGGTTGAAGAGCAGGTTGAGCCCAAAATAGCTCATCGCCCGCGGCTGCATGTAGAAGGTCGCCGCCAGCAGCACTGCCAGCGAGACCACGGGCAAGAGGATCCGGTATTTCGCAAAGAGCTTCACGTCACGCCCCTTCCATCTCGAAAGAGGCCTCGAGGATGCGCTCCTCGGTGATCTCGTCACCGGTCAGTTCGGCAGAGATCTCGCCGTTGCGGAACACGAAGACGCGGTCGCATTGGCAGACCTCCTCGGTCTCGGTCGAATACCAAAGGAAGGTGCGGCCCTTGGCGGCCTCGGCGCGGATCATGGCGTAGACGTCCTGTTTGGTGCCCACGTCGACGCCGCGCATGGGATCGTCCATCACCACTACCGGGGCGGAGGAGGCGAGCGCGCGGGCGAAGAGCACCTTCTGCTGGTTGCCGCCCGAGAGCGACAGAATGGGGTTGGTCACATCATCGGTGCGGATGCCGATGCGCTTTTTCCACTCGGCGATGATCTCGGCCTCGCGGGGGCGGTCGACCATGCCGCGTTTGGCGATCTGCGGCAGGATCGAGATCGAGGCGTTGCGCAGGATCGACCAGAGCGGCAGCACGCCATCCCGGCCCCGATCCCCGGCGACAAAGACCATCCCCGCCCCGCGCGGGCTGCGCCACGAGGAGGTGGCCCCAAGATAGAGCCGCGCCAGCGCCTCGGCCTGCCCATGGCCCGCGAGCCCCGAAAGGCCGACGATCTCTCCTTCGCGCGCGCAGAGCCCTTCGGGCGTGTGCACGACTTCCGCGCCCTGCACCCGACCCGCCTGCGCGGCGGTGCCCTCGGCAGCCACATGGCCCATGGCATCGACCAGTCCCTGACGGGTGAAGCCCCCGGCGGGCTTCTCGGCGACGACCTTGCCGTCCTTCATCACGAGGATGCGGGTCGCGACCTCGAAAATCTCGCCCAGCATGTGAGAGATGAAGATCACCGCGCCGCCTTGCGCGCAGAAGGTCTTGATGTGCGCGAGCAACTGTTCGGCGATGCCCGCATCCAGCGACGAGGTGGGCTCGTCGAGGATGACCAGCCGCGCCTCGGTGCCGCGCGGGGCAAAACCGATGGCGATCTCGACCATCTGCCGCTCGGCGATGGTCAGCGTGTCGACCGGCGCGTCGGCGTCGATGCCATGGCCGGGAAACACCTGATCCAGCGCGGCGCGGATCTCGGCGCGCGCAGGGGGGCGCCAGTTCAGCCCCCGAAGCGCGGAATGCGAAATGCGCAGGTTCTCTGCCGCCGTCAGGTTCGGGCAGAGCGAAAGTTCCTGAAACACCGAGCGCACCCCGGCGGTCAGCGCGTTGGGCGCGCTGGAGGCGGGAAAGGTGACGGTGCCCGAGGAGGGCGCGAGCCCGCCATTGACCACGTTGACGAGCGTGGATTTCCCGGCGCCATTGTGGCCGACAAGGCCAAGGCAGTCTCCCGGAGAGATGGACAGGCTCACGCCGTCGAGCGCCCTGACCGGACCGAAATGCTTGGCGGCATCGGTCAGGGCGACGATCGGCGCAGCCGCTTGGGCTGCGGTACTCATGATGGCTTACATGGCCTCTTCGATAACAGCCTTGGCGTCGTCGAGCGTGTAGACCGTGTTGGCCACCGAACCTTCGGGCGTGGTCTCGAGAGCGTCGTCGAGCGTGTCCTGCGTCACCTTCAGGAAGGGCACGGTCAGATCCTTGGGCACCTCGGCGCCGTCCAGCACCTGCTGCGCCACCCAGAAGGCCAGCGAGGCCACGCCCGGCGCGATCGACAGCGACATGGTCTCATAGCCGTTGGCATCGCGCTGCTCGGCCCACCACTGCATCTCGTCCTGACGATTGCCAAGCACGATCAATGGCGTGTCGCGGCCCGCGGCCTTGAACGCCTGCGCCGCGCCGTAACCGTCGCCGCCCTGCGTCACCACGCCCACGACATCGGGCAGCGAGGGCAGCACGCCCGCCACGGCCTTTTGCGCAACGTCCTGTGCCCAGTCGCCATGCACCGAGCCGACGATCTCGAACTGGCTGTTCTCGCTGACGCCTTCCTCGATGCCCGCATGGATCTCGTCATCCACGAAAACCCCGGCAAGGCCGCGGATCTCCAGCAGGTTGCCGCCCTCGGGCAGACGCTGCGCGAGATACTCGACCTGCTCCTTGCCCATCGCCTTGAAGTCCACCGCGATGCGCCACGCGCAGGGCGCGGTGACGATACCGTCAAAGCTGACCACGGTAACGCCTGCGTTGCAGGCCTCTTCCACGGCGCCGTTCAGCGCGGTCGGCGAGGCGGCGTTGAGGATGATCGCGTCATAGCCCTGCAGGATCATGTTCTGGATCTGCGCGGCCTGTTCGGTCGCTTGGTTCTCGGAGGTGGTATAGGCGTCCGCCGCGGCGACAACTCCCTCCTCGACCGCCTTCGAGCCGACCTCCTGAAAGGTCTGCAGCATCGCCTGACGCCACGAATTGCCCGCGTAATTGTTCGACAGCGCGATGCGCTTGCCGGACGTGTCGGCCATTGCGCCGCCTACCACCATGGCAAGCCCCGCCGCGCCGAGCAGCATCCGGGTTCCGAATTGGAACTTGGTCATTCTCCCTCCCATCGCCCTTTGCGGGCGCTCACTGGTCGCCCGTCCTCCACGGGCACGCCCATGCTGCCCCTGCGGCAGCTGCCCGTAAAGTGAGCAGCCCGCAGATCGCTTGCGGAAAGCCGCAAGAACTCTGCGGGAAAAGGTGTTTTCTTCTGCGGCGTAACGCGCCATCTTGCGGAGACGCGCAAGAGGAGGCGCGTGGGGAGGCATCATGAATTCACCGCAAGCGGCTCGTGCAGCGCAAGGCAGGTCTGCGCCCGTAGCGCAGGCCGCCGCTGGGCTTGGCAGACAGACCGTGTTCGACGCGATCAGCGCGCGGCTGTCCGAAGAGGTCGAGATAAGCGCCGCGCTTGCGGCGATCGCGCCGCTCATCGCCGAGGTGATCCCCTTCACCCATGCCGACATCTGCCTGCACGACAGCCCCGGCTGGGTGGTCAGCTATGAGGCGGGGATCGAGACCCGCTGGTCGCACCGCCGTACGAGGGTGCATTACTCGCCGGTGCGCGATCTGCTGCAGGGCCGTTGCGAGATGATGATCAGCGCCAATGCCATGGAGGACCCGCGCTATACATTCCCCGGCGCCTGTTGCGAGCCGATCCTCAACCATCGCCTGCGCGCGCGTATCAATGTGCCGCTACGGGTCATGGGGAAGGTGACCGGCACGCTCAACATCTCGCATGAGACCGAAGGCTTTTACGACAAGGCAGATGCCGCGCGGCTTCAGCACCTCGGCAATCTGCTCGCGCCGTGGTTCCACGCGCTGCATGCGGCGCGCAAGGCGCGGCAGGCGGCGCATTTCCGTGCCGCCGCGCAGGACGAGGCAGAGGGGCTGCGGCAGGGGGCGCTGGAACTGACCCAGACGCTTGAGCAGGAGCGCCAGCGCATCGGCATGGATCTGCATGACCAGACGCTCGCCGACCTGACGCGGATCCTGCGGGATCTGACCGGGGACGCTCCGCTGGACCGCGATCTGCTTGCCGAGCGGGTCACCGACACGATCGACGATCTGCGCGCGCTCATCGACACCGCCGTGCCGACGCTGCTCGATCTTTTCGGCTACGCCCATGCGGTGCGCGTCCATCTGGAGCGCGCGGTGGGGGCCGAGCCGGTGGAAGTGGACGTCGAGGATGAGACCGATGGCGCGCCGGACCGGCTTGGCTCGACCGCGCGCACCGCGCTCTTTCGCATCACACAAGAGGCGATCAACAACGCCGCGCGCCATTCGGGCGCGCGCCGCATCCTCGTCTCGGTGAGTTCCGAACCCGCCCGGCGCCTGCGCGTCACGATCAGCGACGACGGCAGGGGCATCGGCCCCGAGGTCGGCCGCCGGTCCGGGCTCTCTCATTTGCGTACCCGCGCCCAGCTGATTGGCGCCGATCTTGAAATTGTGGCCGATCGCGGCACCCGCGTGACCGTCACCCTTCCGGAGAACGAAGAATGAAAGTCTTGCTTGTCGAGGACGACCAGTTTCACGCCTCCTATCTGCAGGACGCGCTTGCCGAGGCTCTGCCCGAGGTGACCGAGATGCTGCATGCCTCCGACGGTGCCGCTGGCGAGGCCGAGGCCCGTGATGGCCGGATCGAGGCGGTGGTGATGGATCTGCAGATGGACGGGCGGAACGGCATCGAAGCCGCCCGCGCGATCTGGGCCGAGCGCCCCGGCACGCGCATCCTGTTCTGGTCCAATTATTCCGACGAGGCCTATCTGCGGGGCATCTCGCGCATCGTGCCCGAGGACAGCGCCTATGGCTACGTGCTGAAGACCGCCACCCGCGAGCGTCTGAAGCTGGCGCTGCGCGCGGTGCTGATGGAGGGGCAGATCATGGTCGACCGCGAGGTGCATCGGCTGCAGCGTCGCACCGCCTCGCCGCGCAATGCGCTGGATGAAAGCGAATATGCGGTGCTGCTCGATCTTGCGCTTGGGTTGCAGGACAAGCTGATCGCCGAGCGTCGCGGCATGTCTCTGCGCACCGTCCAGAACCGGCTGCTGTCGCTTTACGACAAGCTTGGGGTCGAGGGCGAGGATATGGGCCCGGCGCTGAACAAGCGGGTCAAGGCGCTGTCCCGCGCCTTCACCACCCGTACGCTCAACGTCGAGACGCTGGAGAGCGCGCAGCGCGAGTACGAGCGCTGGCTCGCCGGTCGCGCGAGGGCAGTGCACTAGCCGCGGTCTGGCTCGGGGTCCTGATAGACGGGCAGGGCCGTAATTGTGACCATAGGGCGGCGGCGAAGGCGGGCGGAGGTCTGAGGCAGGCATGGTCGTTTGAAGGACGGAAACAGTTCTTCAGCACATTTTACCTTCGGGTTTCGCGCTCAGGCACAGTGCCCATCGAAACCCCGATATTGTCTCCGCTCCGTCCAAGTCCTGCCCCATTCCGGGACGATACCGATATCAGACGAGCGATTGTGAGGGTATGGGTATGGATCGACTGACCGAAATGGAGGCCTTTGCCATGGTCGTGGACCAAGGAGGGTTCACAGACGCGGCAAAGAAGATGGGGATCTCGAAGTCGGCCGTTTCGAAACATGTCTCCTCGCTGGAGGCCCGGCTGGGGGCGCGCCTGCTCAACCGCACGACGCGCCGCGTCTCGCCGACCGAGATCGGGCTTGCCTATTACGACCGCGCCCGCCGTGTGCTGAACGACGCAGGCGAAGCCGACGCGCTGGTCACCTCCATGCAATCGGCGCCTTCGGGACTGCTGCGCATCTCGGTCGCGACGGATTTCGGGGTGAACCATCTGAGCCCGGTTCTGGGCGAGTTCCTTGCCGAATTTCCCGACATCACCGTCAACATGGTGCTCAACAACCGCTACGTCGAATTGATCTCGGAAGGCTTCGACATGGCTGTGCGCATCGGCGAGTTGGAAGACAGTACGCTGCGCGCCCGCAAGCTCACCGATACCACCAAGCGGATGATCGCCTCGCCGTCGTACTTCCAGAAGTTCGGGCGTCCGATGCGGATCGACGATCTCAACGAGCACAAGCTGCTGCATTATTCCAACCAGTCGTCGGGCAACGTCTGGAAGGTGACCGCGCCGTCGGGCGAAAAGCGTCAGGTGCGCACCGCTGGCTGGCTTTCGGTCAACGACGGGCAGTCGCTGCTCAACGCCTGTATCGCGGGTCTCGGGATCGCCTATCTGCCGTCGTATCTTTACGCCGATGCGATGAAGCAGGGGCTTGTCGAAGATGCGATCCCGGATCTGCCGGTCGAGACGCAGGGCATCTATGCGGTTTATCCGCCGGGCCGTTTCACCCAACCGAAGGTCCGCGCCTTCATCGACTTCCTCGTCCATGCCTTCGCCGACAAAGGCCCGCAGGACTGGTAAACGTTTTTCCTCAGGCTGTTCGATCCAAGCCAACCTGCACCCCGGCGCGACCGGGGTGTTTTTTTGTCTGGGGGCAGGGTGCCTTCTAGATGGCGGCTGCGACGGCGCCTGCGCCGCTCGCGGGCTGAGACAATCCAGTAAAGAGCATCATGCTGCGGGAAACAATCCGGTCAGCGCAGTCTGCCGCGCTGGCCCCGGTATAGACCGCCGGGCGCAGACCGTGGCTGTAGATGCCGTAGAACGCCTCGACGGCATCGTCGATTTCCGCGTCGCTGCGGTGCGCAAAGCGGGGCTCATCGCGCAGCGCCTGCCAAAGCGGCGCAAGCGCCTGCCGCAGTTGCAGGCGATTCTCGGCTTCGGTCTCTGCGGGCCATTGCCAGAAATAAGCCTGCATCACGGCCATCAGTTGCGGGTCGGACAGGTCATCTTCGGCGAAGACGGTCACGATGTGGCGCAGCTTTTCCTCGAACGTCGCATATTCGTGCAATGAGCCCGAGAGCGTGTCGATCTGCGCCGCGTTGTTGTCGCGGATCAGCGCATAGAGCAGCCCGGCCTTGGAATGGAAGTAGACGTGAATCATCCCGTGGGTGACACCGGCGGCGCGGGCGATCTCGGTAACCGAGACATTGTGGTAACCGTGCTTATCAAAAAGGCGCCGGGCGGCGGAAATCAGCCGGGCGCGGGTGGCGGCACTCTTTTCCTCTTTGCTGCGATGGCGGGGAGATTTCTGGGTCATGTCACTGAGATTAAGGCACATTTGCGGAAAGTCCATGACATTGTCAGTAACAGTGTAATTAACAATGTTGAAAAACTGTCTTCTGGACTACATAAGCCGCGGCGGGGCACTACCCAGTAAGGTCTTTGGAGAGTCGGAATGGACAAGTTTGCCGAGTTGCGTGCGTTCACACATGTGATGGATCACGGCGGGTTCACCGCTGCGGCAGAAGCACTCGGAATGTCGAAAGCGGCGGTCTCAAAGAATGTTGCTGCGCTGGAACGACGGCTTGGTCTGAAGCTCTTTGAACGCACCACCCGGCAGGTCCGCCCGACCACCGAAGGCAATCACTACTACCGCTGGACCCGGCAGCTGCTGGCCGAGGCCGACTGGGCCGACACCTGTGCGCGCGCGCTGGCAGAGCCGCAGGAGGCCGCGCTGCGGATCGCCGCGCCGGCGGAACTGGTCGAGCATATGATCCTGCCGCGGCTCGGTCGCTTTCTGGCGTCGCATCCCGATGGGTCGGTGGTGTTCGAACCCGCCGGGACCGAGGGCTGCGATATGTCCATCTCGACCGAGGCAGGCGATGTGATGGACGGGCGCCCGCTGGCGGTGAGCACCCATGTGGTGGTGGCCTCCTCGCTCTATCTCGCGACGCAGGGCCGCCCCAACAGCGCCAGCGATCTGGCCTCGCATCGGTTGCTGCATCTGCCTTCGGAGCAAGAGAGCGTGATCTGGACGCTGACCGATCGGCGCGGCGCGGACACGCCGGTGACCACCGAACGGCGGATCGAGCTTTCCGACACCCGCACCGTGCTCGAAGCCTGCCTTGCCGGTCTGGGCATCGCTTGCCTGCCGGATTTCGTGGTGGCGCGGGATCTGGGGGTAGGGCGCCTGACCCGCGTGCTGCCCGACTACGACACCGAGCGGCGCGTGGTCGTCTCTCGCACCGAAGTGGGCGGCCCGGCGCGCGAGCTTGCGATGCAGTTCGAGGCCTATCTCGACACGGTGCTGCGCGAGCAGGGCGCTCCGATCTCGGGCCGCGTTGGCGATCTGGTCCCCTGAGGCATCAAAGCTAAGCTCGGTCGGCGGTCACTCCACCGCTGGCAGCAGCACGACCTCGACACGGCGGTTCTCTTCGCGGCCTTGCTCGACAAGATTGCTTGCCACAGGCGCGAGATAGCCCGCGCCATCGGCCTCCATCTGTGCTGCCGGGATATCGTGGCGCTGCCGCAGATAGCTGCGCGCGGCGTTGGCTCGCTTGCGCGAGATCGCCACATTGGCCTCGGCCGAGCCTGTCGCATCGGTGTGCCCCACGAAAAGCACGCGCCGCGCGGGATCCTCGCGCAGGAAGCTGGCCAGCCGGTCGAGCGAGTCAATCGGTCCCTCTCCAAGCTCATCTGCCCCGGAAGCGAAGGCGAGATCGCGCAGGATGGCATGGCCGTTCTCTTCCAGCGTATCGATCAGGTCGCGCTCGGCGCTGGCAACCACGGGCTCGGCGTTGGCGTCTTCGCTGCTTTCAGCCTCGGCGGCTCCGGGCACTGCAGGCGCGACAGTTGTGGGCGTATTTGGCGTGACGCGGATCACCTGCAGGAAACCCGCCGCGGGGCTGCGGCTGGCAAGAACGGTGAGGACCTCTCCGCCGGGTCCGCGCGCCGCAAGGAAACGGTAGGCGGTGAGGTCGACATACATCGCCGGCGCGCGCATCACCTCGGTGGCGAAGCGGAAGTCAAAGCCGCCGCAGCTGCGCGCTTCGCAGTCGAGCAAGATGTCCCAGCCGGCATCGACGAACTGCGCGCGCAGCGGGTCGATGATCTGCAAGACCGTCAGCCCCGAGGCGTCGAGCCGCCACGCCTGCCGCTGCACGCGGCCCTCAACGGCGGCGGTGGGCAGCCCCTCCATCTCGGTCCAGGGCGCGATCGGCACGGCGTAGCTGCCGGGATCGGTGATGCGCTCTTCCGCCAGCCGGGCGGTCGCGGGCAGCGAAAGGTCGAGCGCCGCAACTGGCGCTGCAAAGAGAAGCGACAGCGCGAGGGCAGGGAGGAGGCGTTTAGCGCGCCTGCGTGTGGTAGTCGTCATTCGGCCGCATATCGGTGGCGCTGGCCACCCGGTTGGTCATGTTGAAAAAGCCCGCCACATTGGCAATGTCCCAGATGTCGCGCTCAGAGAACCCCGCGTCGCGCAGGGCTTCGCGGTCATATTCGGCGATCTCGGCGCTGGCCTTGGTCATCTTCTCGGCAAAGCTCAGCATGGCGCGCTGGCGGTGCGGCAGGTCGGCGACGCGCCAGTTCATCACCAGCATCTCGCCAAGTTGCGGATCCCCCGACAAGTCGCGCACGGCGGCGCCATGGGCGGTCAGGCAGTAGAAGCAGCGGTTGATCGACGAGACCACCACGGCAATCATCTCGCGTTCCAGCTTGGACAGACCCGAGTCCGCCAGCATCAACTCGTTGTAGAGCCCGGTGAAGGCGTCGAGCTTGGCGATGTCGAAAGCATGCGCTTTCAGGACATTGGGCACCATCCCGAGCTTGTCCTCGCAGACGTCGAAATACTTCTGGGTGCGCTCTGGAAGCGGGTCGACCATCGGCAGATCGAGGGCGGTGGGTCTGTCCTTGGTCATGCGCTCAGGTCCCGGGTTTGATGCGGTAGTGGTACTGTCCCACAAGCACCATCCCGAGGGAAGCATAGAGGCCATTGGCCGCATCGTTGTCGCGCAGGCAGACCACCGACATCCATTTCGCGCCCCGGTCCTCGGCCCAGATCGCGGCGCGGCGCATCATGGCCTTGCCCACACCCTTGCCACGGTGCGCGCCCAGAACCTCCAGCGCGTGCACCATGGCGATGCCGTCGTGGATGCCGCAATAGCCCGCCCCGGCAGGCTTGTCGGAGACGCGCCCGAAGAGCGCCGTTTTGGGGCATTCGGCGCGCTCCATCACCCCCACGCGCGCCGGGCCGATGCCGCCCTTGGCCCAGATCTCGCGCATCACCGCCAGCGGCTCCCAGAGCGAGAAGGCGCTCATCCGGTGCGGCGGCGTCTGCGTCAGCCGGGCAATCGGGCAGGCCCAGAGGTTGACCTCGTCGATCAGTTCATAGCCGCGCGAGTCGAGCGCCACGTCCAGCGCCGTCTCTCCGGCGCGGATCATGAAGAGCGGCTGCTGCTGCATCATCCGCTGCGCCTGTTCGGCGGCCTGCAAATCGTCGGGGCTCCAGCCATCCTCGGCGGTGATGCACGACACCCGCTTGCCGCCGCCCGCGCCCTGTCGCAGCAGCCACGGACCCGCGGCCACCTTTGAGGCGGCGGGCCAAGTGGTGTCGATCGTGGCGTAGAGGCTTGGCAGGTCTGGCGTCATCTTGGCACTCTGCCGGCGGCGCGGCCGGTACGGGTTACATCCTTGCCATCATCTATGGCGGCTGTGGCGGGCGAGGGCAATCGGCCCGGTCAGCTTGCGGGAAAGAGCGCGGCGAGGCGCGTCATTGCCGCATCGACGCGCGCGCCTTCAGAGCCACGGATGACGATGTTCGCGCCGTAGATCCCATCTTTCTGGAATGGGTAGGATCCGATCGACAGGTCAGGGAAATCCGCCGCGAGCTGCGCCAGCGGTCCGGCGATCTCGCCTTCGCCGCGTTCGATCCGCAGGGATTGCGACAGCAGCGGCGCGCCGCCGGTCAGCTTCGGCAGCACCGAGGCCACCATCGCCTCGAACACCGACGGCACACCGGCCATCACATGCACATTGCCAAGGGTGAAGCCGGGCGCGATGGAGACCGGGTTGTCGATCAGCGTCGCGCCCTCGGGGATGCGTGCCATACGCTGGCGCGCCTCGTTGAACTCGCGTCCCGACCGCTCGTAATGCGCGGCCAACAGATCATAAGCGTCCTGACGCACGCCGATCGACGCGCCAAAGGCACCCGCCACCGCGTCGGCGGTGATGTCGTCATGGGTCGGGCCGATCCCGCCCGAGGTGAAGAGGTGATCATGGCCGTCTTTGAGCGTGGTCACCGCTGCGACGATGGCATCATGATCGTCCGCCACCATCCGCGCCTCGCGCAGGTCGATGCCGTGCTTCGTCAGTTCCTGCGCCAGATAGTGCATGTTCGAATCGCGCGTGCGACCGGCGAGGATTTCATCTCCGATGACCAGCATGGCGGCGGTGGGATTGGGCATGGTCCGGGCTCCTCGCAGGGCTTTGGGGGTAGGGCGCGCTGAGCGCGGCTTGCCCTTGGTATAGGCCCCGGCGCGTAGCTTTCAAACCCCTGCAGTCAAAGGGAATGCCGGCTGTCGTGACTATAAACAGGGCTGCTGGAGGCGAGGTTTGCTCGCGCTATGCGTGCGCAGCTTGCTGTCACAGGCAGCCGCATGCCTAAAATGCAGGCTGTGACGCAACGTCTGCCGGTGAGAAATCACTGGACAGTCACCAATTCTTCATGTGTTGTGTTCACGACACGACATTCCGGTCGACCCACTGGCGCAAGGCGCTCAGCAGATCGACCAGCATGATGGCGCTTTGGGAGGAGTAGCCATCTGCAACGATCCGGTCGCCCCTTCGGGAGGGTTTGGGGCGGCCGGATACCCCTTCAGATAAGCATCGTTCATCAGCGCGGAACCAGCGCATAGCAATTTTTGTATTGCTCAGGTCATTCCATGGCGCGCTCGGCGCATTTGCTCAATCAATGAGCAAATGTTTCGGGTCGCGCTTTCAAGCTGAAGCATTTCGTATCTCCGACAGCCGCCAAGCCCCTCCCAATGCTCACCTTTTGAGCAGAGCCACGGCGCGCCTGTTGCTATGACGCCACGGCAAGACAGGTCTGCAAAGCTGACCATTGTGCGGCGCTGCAGCATTGGCTAACTTCAAGACACGACGCAGCGATGCGTCATCGGGTTTCCTGGGGCTCTCTCCTCCTCCCTGAGCTCCGGAAATTGGCGGCGATCCCTCTCCTCCTCCCTGGGATCGCCGCTGTTCCCCTTACCCTTCCGAGCAGCGGCACACGGCCTGAAACACCCAGCGAGATATCTCTCGCCATGGGCCTTTGCTGTTTCTGGCAATGCCAATTTTGGTAAGGCCAAGTCGCGCGCATCACT
Source organism: Salipiger sp. CCB-MM3 (assembly GCF_001687105.1). Classification (NCBI taxonomy): domain Bacteria; kingdom Pseudomonadati; phylum Pseudomonadota; class Alphaproteobacteria; order Rhodobacterales; family Roseobacteraceae; genus Salipiger; species Salipiger sp. CCB-MM3. The sequence goes on along the minus strand of NZ_CP014596.1, from coordinate 1,349,066 downwards.
CGCCTTTCCCACGTCTATTCGTTTTTCGAATTTTCGGCGGCTGAGTTATCATAGTCAGATATATTCTCAGGCCTCCGCATCTGACCTAGGGTCTCTCTCGAAACAACCAGAGGGACCGACATGGGCGCGCTTGATGGCATCCGAGTACTGAGCTTCAACCACTTCCTGTCCGGCCCGGCGGCCGCGCAGCACCTTGGCGACATCGGTGCCGATGTGATCACTGTCGAGCCGCTGAATGGCGCCTTCCAGCGCAATTGGGCGGTGGCCAACCGCTTTGTCGACGACACGTCGGTCAACCATATCACTACCGGCCGCAACAAGCGGTCCATCGCCGTGGACCTCAAGTCGCCCGAGGGCATCGCGGCGGTGAAGCGGCTGATCGAGACCGCCGACGTGGTGATGGAGAACTTCCGCCCCGGTACGCTCGACAAGCTGGGCCTGTCGGAGGCCGAGATGCGCAAGGTGAACCCGCGCATCATCTACGCCACCACCACCGGCTACGGCGCCGACGGCCCCTATGCCAAGCGCCCGGGGCAGGACGTGCTGCTGCAGGCCATGGCCGGGCTCGCCGCGCACACCGGCAGCATGGAAAGCGGCCCTGTCGCTGTCGGCTCGGTGCCGATTGACCACCATGCCGCCGCGCTGACGGTCGCAGGCATCGTTGCGGCGCTCTTCGAGCGCGAGCGCACCGGCACCGCCCGCCGCGTCGAGGTGAACATGCTGCAGGCCGCGATGGATCTGCAGGGCGAGTCGATCACCGCATGGATGAACGGCGCGGATCGCGCCGGGCCGCGCGGCTCGGACGGTATGGCCACATGGTTCAGCCCCGCGCCCTACGGCATCTACGCCACCAAAGATGGCCACGTGATGATCTCCATGTCGACGCCGCCGCAGCTTTCGGGCGCGCTCGGCCTGCCGCAACTGGCAGAGCTCTCCGCCGATGAAGGCTTTTCCAAGCGCGGCGAGATCTCCCGCATGGTGACCGAAGGCATGGCGGCGCTGAGCACCGAAGAGGCGGTTGCCAAGCTGACCGAGGCCGGGGTCTGGCACGAGGTCGTTCAGGATTACGACGGGCTCAAGAGCAACCCGCAGGTGCAGCACCTCAAGGCCTTCACCGAGGTCGAAAGCGGCAAGGGCACGCCCATGGTCATGCTCTCGCATCCGGTGCGCTACGACGGCGAGACCCCGCCCGTGCGCCGCGCGCCCCCGGCGCTTGGCGGGCAAACCCGCGAGGTGCTGGCCGAGGCAGGTCTCTCCGAAGACGAGATCGAGGCGCTGATCGCTTCGGGCGCCGTGGTCGAAACCGACAAGATGCGCAGCTGAGCCGCGCCACCCTCCCAAGCAAGATACCCAGCAGGACAAGACAGATGGATTTCACGATCTCCGACGAGATGAAGATGATCACCGACGCGGTGGGCCGTTTCGTGCGCGAAAAGGTGCAGCCGCTCGAGCAGGAGACGGAAGAGGCCGCGCAGATCCCGCCCGAGAAGCTGGCGGCGGTAAAGGCCGAGGCGCAGGAGCTGGGCCTTTACGCGATGAACATGTCCGAAGAGGTCGGCGGCGCGGGCCTTGGCGTGATGGACATGTGCCTTGTCGAAGAGCAGCTCGGCCAGACCTCCGACGCGCTGATCCGGCGCATCTTCGGGCAGGTCTACCCGATGCTCGAAGCCTTCGAGGGTGATCTGCGCGACAAATACCTCTATCCCACGGTAAAGGGCGAGAAGATCTGCGCCATGGCGATCACCGAGCCGGGCGCCGGCTCGGACGCGGCGGCGATCAAGACCAACGCCTATCTCGACGGCGATGAATGGGTGCTGAACGGCACCAAGCACTTCATCTCTGACGGCGATATCGCCGATTACGTGATCGTCATGGCGGTCACCGACGCCGAGAAACGCGCCCGCGGCGGCATCAGCCTGCTGATCGTCGACAAAGGCACCCCCGGCTTCACCGTGGCGCGGAACCAGAAGATGATGGGCCACCGCGGCTACGGCCACGCCGAGCTGAACTTCGACGATGTGCGCATCCCCAAGGGCAATGTGCTGGGCGAGGTCGGCAACGGCTTCAAGGTGATGATGGCCAATGTCGGCGGCATCCGCCTCGGCCACATCGGCGCGCGTGCGGTGGGCATGGCCAGCCGTGTGCTCGAGATGATGCGCGAGCATGCCGCCACCCGCCAGCAGTTCGGCCAGCCGATCGGCGATTTCCAGATGGTGCAGCAGATGATCGCCGACAGCGCCATGGAGATTTTCGCCACCCGTATGATGGTGCTCAACACCGCATGGGAAGTCGATCAGGGCCTCGACCCGCGCGACAAAGTGTCGATGGTCAAGGTGCAGGCTTCGGAAATGCTCGGCCGCGTCGCCGACCGCGGCATTCAGGTCTTTGGCGGCTACGGCTTCACCAAGGAGCTGCCGCTCGAGCGCATCTACCGCGATGCCCGCGTCACCCGCATCTACGACGGCACCTCCGAAGTGCACCGCATGCTGATCGCCCGCTCGGTGATCAAGCGCGGCCTGACGCTCTGAGTCGCCCGCCTTCATTGTTCCCCAAATACGCCGGGGGTCCGGGGGCTGGCCCCCGGCTCGGCGCAACAGACGAGACAGCGATGACACAGGATCTTCCCGAAACCGGGGCCGCCATCACCTTCCGCAAGACGATGACCGTGGCCGAGCAGGGCTTTTTCACCGGCATCACCGGCAATATGACCAAGACCCACGTCGACCGGGCCCATGCGAAGAGCGCGGGCCTTGCCGATATGTCGGTCTTTGAGCTGGCCGCCTCCGGCCTGCTGACCACTGCGCTTGGCCGCCTTGCAGGCCCGGCATGGCGCATCGGCGACTTCTCGGTCTCCTTCTCCCGCGCGTTCCCGGTGGGCAGCTCGCTTGCCGCCACCGCCACCGTGACCGAGGCCTCGCCCGAGGCCATCGCCTGCAGCCTGTCGGTTCTGGTCGAGGGTGACGAGGTGATCACCGGCAGCGCGCGCATGGTGCCGCTGGAGGCCTGAGCATGTATGACATCCGCAATATCGACGAGCTGGAGGTGGGCGACCGCGTCACCGTCTCCAAGACCGTCACCGAGGCCGATGGCGCCATGTATATCGCCGCCACCGGCGATTTCGGCCCGGTGCATGTGGACGAGGGCTATGCCTCGACCACCCGCTTCGGCGAACGGCTGGCGCCGGGCATTCTGGTGGCGGGCATCTGCACCTCAGTGTTGACCGCCGAGCTGGTGGGCACCGTGGGCGTGTCGATCCGCGACAGCTTTTGGTTCACCGGCGCGGTGCGCTACGGCGACACGATCACCTTCGACATCTGGATCTCCGGCAAGGACGAAGAGAACCGCACCGTCGACTGGCAGGCCAGCGCGAAAAACGAAGAGGGCGTCGAGGTACTGAAAGTCGACGCCACGCTGAAATTTCCGAGAAAGAGAGTAATCGCATGACCCTGACCGGTAAGGATCTTCGCGGCATCACCGTTGCCACCGTGCTGCCCTTCGACGAGGCGGGCGCGATCGACTGGGACGGCTATTCCGCCGTGCTCGACCATTGCGCCAAGTCCGAGACCACCGATTGCGTCTTCGTCAACGGCCACGCGGGCGAGGCCACCGCGCTCACCGACGCCGAGAAGGTCGAGGTGATCAAGCGCACCCGTGACCAGATCCACAAGGACCAGCCGCTGCTTGCGGGCATCGTGCCGACCGGCATCCCCGACGCGCTGCGTCAGGCCGAGATGCTGCGCGAGGCGGGTGCCGATGTGGCGGTGATCTTCCCGCCCGAGGCGCTTGGCGGCGGCAATGCCAACACGTCGGCGGCGGTGAAGATGTATGAGCTTCTGGCGCGCGAGATCCAGATGCCTTTGTCGCACTTCCAGTTCCCCATCGGCTCGGGCTTTGGCCTCGCGACCCCGGTGCTGGCCGAGATCGCGCAGATCCCCGAGGTCATCGCGATCAAGGAAGGCTCGGCGACGCTGCTGGCCTATGACGAGAACCGCCGCGCGGTGAAGGCCGCAGGCCCCGACACGGCGATCCTGCCGTCGAACTTCCACTGGTTCTTTGCGCAGGTCGCTCTGGGGGGGGACGGTATCCTCTCGGGCCTCGCCAGCCTCGTGCCCGGCTTGCTGGCCGATCTGTGGCAGGCGTCGGAAGAGATGGATCTGGCCAAGATGCGCGCTGCCAACGACCGGCTCTATCCGGTGGTGCGGGCGATCTACGGCCCCGCGCCGGTGATCGACATGCACACCCGCATGAAGGACGGGCTGCAGATGCTCGGCGTGATCAAGAACGCCGCGCCGCGTCTGCCGCTGCTGCCGCAGTCCGAGGCCGTGCGCGAGGGCGTGCGCAAGGCGCTGATCGCCGCCGAGGTGCTGTGATGAGTGCGGCGGCGCATGGCGGTCTCTACGCGGCGACGATCTGCCCGATGACCGAGGAGGGCGCGCTCGACCGCGCCAGCCTCGAGCGGCACTTCCAGACCGTGCTGTCCGATCCGGGGCAGGCGGGTCTGCTGCTCAACGGCCATGCGGGCGAGGGCATCCACATGACCCGCGCCGAGCAGGCCGAGGTGGTGCGCATCGCGCGCGAGGTGGCGGGCAAGCGCCGCATCCTCGCCGCGGTCAGCGCCGAGACCACCGCCACCGCCGCCGCCGATGCGCAGGCCGCGCTGCGCGCCGGGGCCGATGCGATCATGGTCTTCGCGCCGTTCTCTTGGGCGCTGGGGGCCGATCCGCGCGCCATCGTCGCGCATCACCGCGGCATCGCCGAGGCGACTGGCGCGCCGGTCTACCTGTTTCAGGGCTCGGTGGGCTCGTTCAAGCTGGCCTACACGCCGGACGTGCTGCGCCAGCTGCTCGAGATCGACAGCGTGGTGGGCATCAAGGAAGGCAGCTGGGAGACCAAAGCCTATGAGGTGACCCGCCGCATCGCCCGCGAGATGCGCGCCGATGTGGCCGTCATGGCCTCGGGCGACGAGCATCTCTTTCCCTGTTTCATGCTGGGCAGCGATGGCTCGGCGGTCAGCCTCGCGGCGCTGGTGCCGGAACTGATCACCGGGCTCGACGCCCATGTCCGCGCGGGCGAGATCGACGAGGCGCGGATGATCCACGAGGCGCTCTTTGGGCTGGCCAAGCTGGTTTATGCCGCGCCCGGCCATCTGGCCGCCGCGCGCCTCAAGGCTTGCCTTGCCGAACTGGGACGCATCGACAGCCCGGCCTGCCGTGCCCCCACGCCGCGCATCGAGCCTACGGAGCTTGCCGCGCTGATGACCGCCCTTCGTCCCTGTCTGGAGCTGATCCTGTGACCCAACTGCAAACCCATATCGTCTTTGTCGACATCGACCCCGAGGATGAGGCCGCCTTTGACGAGTGGTACGAAAAGACCCATCTGCCCGACATTCTTGCCTGTCCCGGCTGGCTGGACGCGCGCCGTGAGAAATGCATCGAGGGCGGGCCGCGCCATGTGGCGATCTACACGATCACCGGACCCGAGGCCTATGAAACGCCTGAATTCAATGCTATCAAAGGCTTCGGGCCGTTCACCGACAAGGTGCGCAACTTTCACCGCATCCGTCTGACGCAAAGCTGAGGCGGCCCGAATGGGACTGGGAAAGCCGGGACTGGCAAAGCCAGCACAAGGGAAACCGGCAAAGGCAAAGCAAGGACAGGGGTATCCCATCGGCGACATGCTGAACCTTCGTCAGCTCGAAATTCTCCGCGCCGTGGTGCAATATCGTACCACCGTCGGCGCCGCGGAGCGCCTCGGCATGTCCCAGCCCTCTATCTCGAACACCATCCGGCACATCGAAACCGTGCTGGGCTTTCCGCTCTTTGAGCGGGTCAGCAACCGCCTTTCGCCCACCGAAGAGGCGCTGATCCTGCTTGAGGAGTCCGAGCCGCTGTTTTTGCTACGCGACGCGGTGAACCAGCGCGCGGCGGATCTGCGGATGGGGCGGATCGGGCGCATCCGCATCGCCTCTACCGCCGAACTGAGCGAAGGCGTGCTGCCGCGGGTGATCGCCGATTATGCCCGTGACTACCCGCGCATTCAGGTCTCGCTCGAGACCCGGTTGCTCGATAGCGTGCTGCAGGTGGTCGAGAACGGGGTGGCCGACGTGGCCTTCATGCTCTCGCCCTACGAGCGGCAGGCGCTGACTTACGAAAAGGTCGACGAGTTGCGCGCAGTGGTGCTCTGCGACGAAAGCGATCCGCTGGCGAAGCTCGACGCGGTGAGCCCCAAAGATCTGGCCGAGCGCCCGATGGTCGGCCCGCAGGTGGCCAACCGCATCGGGCTCATGCTGGCCGACAGTTTCCGCGCGCAGGGGCTCGACTATCGTCCGACGATCGAGACCCGCTTCATGAACGCCGCCGCCCGTGTTGTCCGCGAGGGCTGGGGCGTGGCGCTGATCGACGAGCTGTCGGCCTATAGCGCCATGCGGCCCGGTCTGGTGGTCCGCCCCTATGCCGCTGAGCTGAGCTTTGGTCTTTCGGCGGCCATGCTGAAGACCAAGACCCCCTCGCGCCAGACCCAGCGCTTCATCAAGGCGTTCCGCGAGCGTGTGGCGCTGCGGCTTGCCGAGGTCAGGGCGGAAAGCCAGCGCCCGGCTCAGGTCTGAGCCGGGCTGGGCCTCCGACCTTAGCCGCGCATCTGGCGTAGCAGCGCGGCGCCTCCTTCTGCAATCAGATTGGTCTCATTGGTGGCGACGATATGGCTCGCCCCCAACTCCAGCGCGTGGCTCTTCAGCAGTGCCTGCGGCAGCCCCATCACACCAAAAGCGCAACCGTTGCCCGTTGCTGCCGCTGCGATCCTTGCGAAGGCTGCGGCCACATCCGGGTGATCCAGCTGACCGCGCCGCCCGATGCCGTCGGCCAGATCGTTGCTGCCGATCATCAGCATGTCGATGCCGGGCACGGCGGCGATGTCTTCGACCGCAGCCAGCGCTGCAGCGCTTTCGATCATTGCGATGACTTTGATCCCTTTTTCGGCCTTCTCGGTCAGCTCCGCCGCGGGCACCACACGATAGTCCAGCGCGGGCAGGGGGCCGGGCAGGGCGCGCGTGCCACGCGGTGCAAATCGGCAGGCCTCGGCGATGCGGCAGGCGTCCGAGGCGCTGTCCACATGCGGCACGATCACGCCGCTTGCGCCGCAGTCCAGCACCCGCGCGATATCCGGCGAGCCGGGGCCGGTGACGCGCCCGAACACTGGCAGACCCGCCGCGATGCCCGCCGCCGCGGCCTGCCCAAGCTCGCTCATGCCAAGCGGGCCGTGCTCCATGTCGATCACCGCAAAATCGAATCCCGCGCCGCGGGCCAGAAGAACCGCCTCGGCGCGGCCCAGAAGACAGAAGGCGAGGCCGAACTTCGGGGTTGCCATGTTTTCATCCTGCATCATATTTGATCTGAAACTCATATTTAGACCGATTTTTGATCTGCGCATTTTTGTGTCATCTGGAGGCTAGATCGAATTTCTGCGGAATATTAGAAAAAGCGGCGCGTTAAATACTTCCTATCACGATATTTATAGTCCGATAGCTTCCGTGCCGTCCGCTTGGCGGTAACCTCCTATGAAAACCGGCGACGGTGACGCTGGGTCCGCCCTTGGATACCCGCGGCACCACCGAGACAAAAGGAGGTGCGTCCATGCACGATCGGACGACCAGCAACGGCGGAACGGCAGGCGCGCAGCAAAGCGCGCCGACCCCGAACCTGATCAGATTTCTGCAATTTTGCCTGACCCTGCTGCGCCGGTTGGTCGATGGGGTGGCGCTGCTGCTGCTGGCCTATATGGCCTGCGCCATCGCCGCACAGATCATCGGCCGCTACTTCTTCAACTACTCGATCGCCTGGAGCGAGGAGACCGCGACCTTCGCGCAGGTCTGGCTGACGCTGCTCGGGGCCGGGATCGCCATGCGCTACAACCAACACGTCGGGGTCGACGTGCTGATCCGCAAGGCGCCGCTGCCGGTGCAGCGCCTGTGCAATGGCGCGAGCCTGCTGCTGGGGCTGTGGTTCCTTGGCGTGGTTGTCGTGGGCTCGCTGTCGATGCTGGCCATCGGCTTTGTGGTGAAATCCCCGGCGCTGCGCATTCCCATGGCGATCCCCTACATGGCGCTGCCGGTGGGCTTTGGCTACTTCCTGATCGAATTTGCCGTGACCTCGCTGCCCAAGGTGCTGCACCCGGGCCGTGCTGATCAGACCGCCGAACAGGCGCAGGACGCGGAGGCGGCGGCATGATCTGGGCAGGCGGCGGCTTCCTCGTACTTCTCATCTCGGGCACGCCCATCGTTCTGGCGCTCGGCATCGCGGCCCTGCTGGCGATCGAGCTGACCACCACCGCGCCGATCTCGATCGTGGCGCAGCGGGTCTACGGCGGCATCAGTTCATTCACCCTCATGGCGATCCCCTTCTTCGTGGCCTCGGGGCTGCTGATGGAGGCGGGCGGCATCGCGCGGCGCTTCGTCAACCTCGCCAGTGCGCTGGTGGGATGGATCACCGGCTCGCTCTACATGGTGTCGATCGTGACCGGCACCGGCCTCGCGGCGATCTCGGGCTCTGGCTCGGCGGACACCGCTGCGATCAGCGCGGTGATGACGCCGGAGATGCGCAAGCGGCGCTATGACATCGACCTTGCCTCGGCGGTGATCGCGGCCTCGGGCTCGCTCGCCTCGATCATCCCGCCGTCCATCGTGATGATCGTCATCGCCATCACGGCCAACCAGTCGATCGGGGCCATGTTCCTTGGCGGCATCGTGCCGGGCCTGCTGGTGATGATCGGGCTGATGGTCGGTTGCTGGCTTTACGCCAAGCGCGGCGGAGATGCCTACCGCGATCAGGAAGCGTTCACCTTCAAGCGCCTGCGCGCCGGGTTCATCGACGCGGCCCCCGGCCTGCTGGTGCCCATCGTGATCATCGGCGGCATCGTCGGCGGCATCTTTACCGCCACCGAGGCGGCCTGCGTGGCGCTCTTCACCACGCTGATCGTCACCATGTTCATCTACCGCGAGCTGAAGCCGCGCGATCTGCCGCGCATCTTCCTCAAGGCGATCAGTCTTTCGGCGACGGTGCTGATCATCATCTCCACCGCTTCGGTCTTTACGTGGATCATCGCGACGCAGGGCTTCCCGGCGATGCTCAAGGACTGGCTGACCGGGGTGACCGACAACCCAATCGTCTTTCTGCTGATCGTGAACCTGCTGCTGCTCGTTGTCGGCATGTTCATGGAGAGCATTTCGGCGGTGCTGATCCTGCTGCCGATCCTGCTCCCCATGGCGCAAAGCTACGGCATCAACCCGGTGCAGTTCGGGGTGATTACCGCGCTGAACCTCTCGATCGGGCTGATCACGCCGCCCTATGGCATCTGCCTTTACGTCGCCTCCACCGTTGCGGGACGGCGCATCGAGCAGGTCTCGCGCAAGGTCTGGCTGCCGCTTGGCTGCATGCTCATGGCGCTGCTGCTGGTCACTTTCGTGCCCGCCGTCTCCCTCTGGCTTCCCTCGGTCCTGCTGTGACCGAGGGGCGCTGCCCTACCACCACTCACCGACCAAAAAAGAAAGAGAAAACAGCAATGTCCAACAAGGTTCTCACCACAATCGCGGCACTGGCCGCATTCGCCGCGGCGCCTGCCTTTGCCGCCGATTACACCTTCAAGGTCGCCCACACCAACGCCGCGGGCGAGGTGCAGGACATGGGCCTGCAGAAGATGAAGGAACTGCTGGAAGAAAAGACCGACGGCGCCGCCACGCTGGAGATCTATGCCGGTGGCCAGCTTGGCGACGAGCAGCAGACCGTCGAGGGCGTCATGCTCGGCTCGCTCGACATGGGCATGACCTCGAACGCCATGCTGTCGAACTACGTCGAGGACTATAAGGTTTTCGATCTGCCGTTCCTCTTCCCCTCGATCCCCGCGCTTGGCGAGAAGGTCGATGCGAACTGGGACATGATGGAAACCTCGGCCAACGGCTCGGGCTTCCAGCTGCTCGCCGTCTTCTCTTCGGGCATCCGCCACCTGATGACCTCCAAGCCGATTGAGAGCATGGATGACCTCGCTGGCATGAAGATCCGCACCATGCAGAACCCGGTGCACGTCGAGGCCTTCCGCGCCTACGGCGCCAACCCCACGCCGATGTCCTATTCGGAGCTTTACGGCGCGCTGCAGTCGGGTGTGGTTGATGGGGCCGAAGGGGCCTCCACCGGCTATGATGGCATGAAGTTCTATGAAGTCGCACCCGATTTTGCGCTGGTCGGCTGGCTCAACATGACCGCGCCGGTCACCATGAAGAAAGACGCTTTCGACGCGCTTCCCGAGAACATCCAGACCGCGCTGATGGACGCCGGTTCGGAAGCCGCCACGTGGCAGCGCCAGTATGTCGTCGACCAAGAGCAGCCGCTGCTCGACAGCTTCAAAGAGCACGGGGTGACCATCACCAAGCCGGACACCGCGCCCTTCATCGAAGCGTCGCAGCCGCTTTACGAAAGCCAGCTTACCACCGAAGGTCAGAAGGCGCTGTTCGAAGCGCTGACCAAGTAAGCAGGCCCCTCGGGCCCGCGGCGTCTCCCTCCCTATCCGCCGCGGGCCCGATCCGAATTTGAGGAAAGACCGAAGCATGCTCGATACCGCCATCCGCAACGCCGAGATCGTCACTGCCGCCGACCGCATCAAAGCGGAGATCGGCATAAGGGACGGGCGCATCGTCACCATCGCCGAAGACGTCGGCCCCGCGCGCGAAGAGATCGACGCCGCGGGGCTTCTGGCGCTTCCGGGCGGGATCGACGCGCATGTGCATCTCGAGCAGCATCAGGGTGGCGGCGTGGTCATGGCTGACGGCTTTGAGAGCGGGACGCGCTCGGCGGCGGCGGGGGGCAACACCACCGTCATGCCCTTTGCCCTGCAGCAGAAGGGCCAGTCACTGCGCGAGGCGGTGCAGGCCTATCACGAGGCTGCCGAGGGCAAATGCTACGTCGACACCTCGTTCCATTTGATCATCACCGATCCGACGCCGCAGGTGCTGGGGCAGGAACTGCCGGCGCTGGTCAAGGCGGGCTATACCTCGTTCAAGGTCTTCATGACCTACGACGACATGGTGCTGAACGACGCGCAGCTGCTGGATGTCTTTGATGTGGCGCGGCGCGAGAAGGCCATGGTCATGGTCCATGCCGAGGGCTACGACGCGATCCGCTACATGGCCAAGCGGCTGGAGGAGGCAGGCAAGACCGCGCCCTATTACCACGCCGAAAGCCGTCCGCAGTCGGTCGAGCGCGAGGCCACCCATCGCGCGATCAGCCACGCCGAACTGACCGATGTGCCGATCACCATCGTCCACGTCTCTGGCCGCGATCCGATGGAGCAGATCCAATGGGCCAAGCGGCGCGGCATGAACATCTGGGCCGAGACCTGCCCGCAGTACATCACGCTCACCGCTGACGACCTCAAAGGGCTCAACATGGATTTCGAGGGGGCGAAATACGTCTGCTCGCCGCCGCCCCGCGACACCGACAGCCAAAAGGCGATCTGGGAAGGGCTGCGCGACGGCACCTTCGATATCTTCTCGTCCGATCATTGCCCGTTCCGCTTCGAGGATGACAAGGGCAAGGACGTAGAGGGCGCGCGCACCTCGTTCCGCTGGGTGCCCAACGGCATTCCCGGCATCGAGACGCGGCTGCCGATCCTCTTCTCCGAGGGGGTTTCGAAGGGCCGCATCCCGATCGAGCGTTTCGTGGCGCTGACCGCGACAAACCCTGCCAAGCTCTTTGGTCTTTACCCGCTCAAGGGCACCATCGCGGTGGGTGCGGACGCCGACATCACCCTGTGGGATCCGGCGCGCGAAGTGACCATCTCGCAGTCGCTGATGCACCATGACTGCGACTACACGCCCTTCGAAGGGCTCGAAGTGACGGGCTGGCCGGTGCGCACCATCCTGCGCGGCAAGACGATCTTTGAAGAGGGCGAGGTGACCGGCGCGCGCGACGCGGGCGTCTACCTCGAGCGCGGCACAAGCCAAGCCTTCGGTGCATGACGGGGTAGGGGTTGGCGTGGATCGCCCCCTTCTTCGTGCCTGTAGGTCTGGCACGGCTGAATGCCGCTCAAAGAGTACACCCATAGGCTGAATGCCGCCTGTGATCATGGCAAGAGGGCGAGAAAGCGTGCCTCTTGCGACACGGGCTGACGGTTTCCTTTTGAAACACGTATAGGGTGAATCTCGCGCCGGGCTTACTCTGCTCTCATGCCCCCCCCGGCGGGGCCTCAAAGACTTTTCGAATAATTTGAAATTGGAGCAGAGATCATGAAATTCGCAAGCACCGCGCTGCTGGCCGCACTGGCTGCCGCTCCCGCATTTGCAGGCAGCCTCGAGCCCGCGCCCGTCTACACCCCCGTTGCCGTTCCCGTGCCGGTGCCCATGACCCGCGATTGGACCGGCGGCTCTGTCGGCATTCAGCTTGGCTATGGTGCGTTTGACACAAGCAATGCCGACGACGATTACGAGGAAACCGGCGATTACGGGCTCAAGGCCTACTACGATTACGATCTGGGGTCGTGGGTGGTTGGCGGCGGTGTCCAGTATGACTGGATCGGCGCCGAATTTGGTGAGGCCGGAGAGCTGACCGGCATTCTGCGCGTCGGCGCCCGTGCAGGCTATGATGCTGGCAATACGATGATCTATGGCACCGGGGGCTATGCCCGTGCCTATCACGACGGCGGAGACCTGAAGGTGGGGGATTCCGACGGGTATTTCGTCGGTTTCGGGTCCGAGACCTTCCTGTCGGACACGTGGACCATCGGCGCAGAGATCGTCTACAGCGAGTTTGAAGACTTCGACAAAACGGACCTCAAGCTCGACACGACACAGCTGAATATCTCGCTGAACTACCGCTACTGATGCGCAAGAGCCCGGGCGACACCGCCCGGGCCAATTCCCTGCATCAAGAGGTGAAAGCGGTCAGCCTTCGGGGGCGATCCGCGAGACGAGGTCTTCCATCATCGCCGCGTTCTGCATCCGCAGGATCGCTTCGGCGGTGGTGGCATCCTGTCTGCGCAGTGCGTCGATCAGCAGTTGCATCTCTTCGGCCATGACCCGTCGCCGCCCGGTGCCGTAGCCATAGCCGCGGCGAAAGGCAAAGATCGTGTCCCAACCGCGCAGGAAGACCCGCAGCGCCTCGCGATTGCCGCCAAACTCCACCAACCGAGCGTTGAAGCGGCGGTTGGTGTCGATCGCCTCTATGTCCTCACCAGCCTCGAGATGCGCGCGATATTCGGCGGCCAGCGCCTCAAGCTCGCGGATCCGCTCCAAGGTGAGGGCCATCATGCCGCGCCGCACGGCGAAGATCCGCAGCTCGGTATTCAGCTCGAAAAGATCGGTGATATAGGCGCGGTCAAGCTGGCGCACGGTGGCGCCGCGATTGGGCTCGATCTCGACCAGCCCTTCGCCCTCGAGCTTGCGCAGCGCCTCGCGCAGCGGCATGGTCGAGAACCCCAGCCGCTTGGCCAGTTCCGCGGTCTTCAGCCGTTCGCCAGGAGCGATGCGCCCCGAAAGAATATCCTCGCGGATCAGGCGGGTGGCCTGATCCACGGAGTTCTGTGCGGTGTCGAGGGCAAGCGCTTCGTTGGGCATGGCGTGACCTTCTGTCAGGGCCTCTTGCGGATCAAGCTGATATGCTCGGCATCGATCAGCAACGTGCCGTCATCGCGCATCAGCCGCACCGCTTCGGTGATAATTCCGGCAGGGCGCGAGCCGCTCTCGCGTTTGGCGGTGAAATCCATCTCCACGTAGACCGTGTCGCCGGCCACGATGGGATGCTTGAAGCGTACGTCGTTCCAGCCAAGCGAGGCGATGGATGTCTCCTCATAAAGCTTGAGCTCGGTCTTCAGCCCTTCCATCAGCGCAAGACCATAGAGCCCATGCGCGATGATGCCGGGGAAGCCAGCTTCTCTGGCATAGGCCTCGTCGGTGTGCAGCGGGTGGTGGTCGCGCGTCAGGCGGCAGAAATCGGCGATATCCGCCACGGTGATCTCATGCGTGCCGGTGGTATAGGTCCGGCCGATCTCAACGTCTTCGTAGAAGAGGTTCATGCGTAAGCCTTCTGCACTTGCCGCGCGATGATCATGCGCTGGATCTGGTTGGTGCCCTCATAGATCTGGCTGAGCCGCACGTCGCGGAACAGGCGCTCGACCCGGAACTCGCGCGAGTAGCCGTTGCCGCCGTGGATCTGCAGCGCGTTCGAGATGTGCACCTGCGCCATGTCGGTGGTGAAGAGCTTGGCCTGCGCCGCTTCCAGCGCAATCGGCTTGCCCGCGTCATAGAGTTTCGCGGCATTGTGGATTAGCAGTCGGGCGGCGGCGATGTCCTTGGCCATGTCGGCGATCATGAACTGCACCGCCTGATGCTCGAAGATCGGCTTGCCGAACTGCTTGCGGTCACCGGCGTAGGCGATGGCATCCTCCATCGCCGCCTGCGCCATGCCAAGCGCCATGGACGACATCATCAGGCGCGAGAAATTAAAGTTCTCCATCGCCATCTTGAAGGCGCCATGCTCCGGCCCGATCAGATTTGTGACCGGCACGCGCACGTCGTCGAAACTGACCATGCATTCGGCGAGCCCGTGCATCCCGAGCAGTTCCTCGGATTTGCCGCGGATCACGCCGGGGCGGTCGGTTTCCACCAGAATGCACGAAATGCCCCGATGCCCGGCGTCGGGATCGGTCTTGGCAAAGACCATGATCACATCGGCGACCTGCCCGAAAGTGACCCACGCCTTGGTGCCTTTGATGACATATTCATCACCGTCGCGTCGAGCGGTGGTCTTCATCGCCGCCACATCCGAGCCGTGGTCGGGTTCGGTCACCGCGGTGGCCGGAATCACCTTGCCCTCGAGGATGCCGGGAATCAGCGCCTTGTGCTGCTCCGAGCCGTGGTGGTCGAGAAACAGCGCCGCTTCGACCGGGATCGCGAAGGCATTGCCGACCGCACCCGCGCCGCGCGCGATCTCTTCCATGACGATGCAGGCGGCCATGGCATCAAGCCCGACGCCGCCCGCTTCTTCGCGCAGGGCGACGCCGAAAAGCCCTTGCTCGGCCAGCGCTTCGTAGATCGGGCGGGGAAATTCGTCGTCGCGGTCGATGGCGGCAGCGGCGGGGGCGACCACGTCATCCGAGAGGCGGCGCGCGGTCTCGCGCACCATGCGCTGCTCTTCAGTATAGAACTGATCCAATGTGATCTCCGTTCGTGAATTTGAGATTTGATCTGATCATCAGCTACACAGCCGGATGCCGCCCGGTCAAGCCGAGGCTTTCCCGGCGTGGAAGGCATCGGTAGGGCTGCGATCAAAAAAGTAGACGATCACGTCCTTCGGGCTCGCCCCATAGGCACTCGCCACCGCCTCGGTGATCGCTTGGGCGGCGGTCTCCTTGGCCTCCTGGGGCCGCGGGAAGGCATGTACTTTTATGAAGATGCGGAAGTTTTCAGCATTTTTGCCATATTTTCCAGCATGTCCGTAGGAATAGTGAGGTGCTGAAAAATAATAGCAGGTGACGATTTCCGGCTTGATCCCGAAGGCCTGGCAGAGACCATCAGTCATGTCTTTCGTCGCAACCTCCCGTATTTCCTCGGTCGCGTCGCGGTCGATGATTTCGATGAAGGGCATGGTCAGTCTCCTTGGGGAAGCGGCGCCGAGGGGCGCGGTGTTGGCTCTGTGAGTTGACTCATTATCTGATCAGATCGAACGTGGCTGCAAGAGGTTTGGATCGGCGACCCGCTGCCGAGCCAAGGAAGTCGGAAAGGACCGCAATGACCTTCAAGGGCAGCTACACCGTCTGCGTCACACCGTTCGACTCGCAGGGCCGCGTCGATCTCGATGCGCTGCGCTCTTATGTCGACTGGCAGATCGAGGAAGGCGTGCACGGGCTCATCCCGCTGGGCAGCACCGGCGAGTTTCTGTCGCTCACCCGCGAAGAGCGTACCGCGGTCGCCGAGGCAGTGATCCAGCAGGCCGCGGGCCGGGTGCCGGTGCTGATCGGCACCGCCGCCGAATGGACCGACGAGGCGGTGTCGCTGAGTCGCGAGGCCGAACTGCTGGGCGCTGATGGCGTAATGCTGGTGCCACCCTATTACTCCTCGCCCACCGACGAGGAACTGGTTGTGCATTTCACCCGCGTCGCCGAGGCGCTGTCGATCCCGGTGATGCTCTACAACAACCCGTTCACCGCGAATGTCGATCTCAGCGCGGCGCTGGTCGGGCGGCTGTCGGAAGTCGACAACATCTCTTACATCAAGGACACGTCGAAGAACGTGCACCGGGTGACCGAGCTTCTGGAGGCCTGCAATGGCCGGATGACGGTGTTTGCCGGGTATTATCCTTGGGAAAGCTATCTGGCAGGCGCCGAGGGCTACAGCTCGGTGATGTCCAACATCGCACCGAAGCTTTCGGCGCAGACCTTCGAGCGGACGGTCGACGGCTCCGGAGAGGGCCGCGATCTCTATGTAAAAAGCCTGCCGCTGATCAACGCATTGGCAGGTGACCTCTATGTCTCGGCCACCAAGGCCGCGATGCAGATGATCGGCCGCCCCATGGGCGACCCGCGCCCGCCGCGCCTGCCTCTGCCGCAGGCCAAGCGCGCCGAGCTGGAAACCATCATGACCGATCTGGGGCTGCTGGCGGAGGCCTGATCCCGGCCCCGTGCCGGGGGAAAATTTCCGCCCCAACAGAGAGAAACCCATCAGGGAATAAACAGATGAAACTCACCAATCTTGCCCTCTGCGTCGCGCTTGGCGCAACGCTCGTCTCCGCCCCGGCCTTCGCGCAGGAGATCACCCTCAAGGCCAGCCACAACGCCAACGCCGACGAGCCCTATGGCGTCGGCATGCGCAAGATGGCCGAGATCCTCGAAGAGAAGTCGGGCGGCAAGGCGACCATCGAGGTCTATGACAACGCCACCCTCGGCGACGAGATGGAAAGCATCCAAGGCACCCAGATGGGCACCGTGGACATCGCCGTGACCGCCAACTCGACGCTGGCGAACTTCGTGCCCGACCTGTCGGTTTTCTCGCTGCCGTTCCTGTTTGACGATGCCGAGCAGATGGACCGCGCCCTGAGCGATCCCGAAGTGCTGGACGCCATTGGCTCGGCGCTGGACGCGCAGGGCTTCCACCTGCTGTCGGTCTTCTCGGCGGGCACCCGTCACATCATGACCAAAAAGCCGATCGAGTCGCTCGACGACATGGCAGGCCTGAAGATCCGCACCATGCAGAACCCGGCTCACGTGGACACGTTCAACGCCTTCGGTGCCAATGCCACCCCGATCGCCTACACCGAGCTTTACGGTGCCATCGAGACCGGCGTGGTCGACGGTGCGGAAGCGGCCAACACCAACTTCTACTCGCAGAAGTTCTATGAGGTCGCACCCGATTGGGCCGTGGTTGGCTGGCTGGAACTGGTCGCGCCGGTGATCATGGGCAAGGCTGCCTATGAGGCGCTGGACGCAGACACCCAAAAAGCCCTCGACGAAGCGGGCCTCGCAGCCGGCAAGGCCGAGCGCGCTGCCTATCTCGCCTCCGACAACGCCCGCTTCGGTGATCTCGAGAAAGTCGGCGTGAACATCACCCACCCCGACGTCGACGCCTTCCGCGAAGCGGCCGCTCCGGTGCAGCAAAAGTACCTCGAAAGCGACGCCCAGAAGAAGATCTTCGATCTGGTGAAATCGGTCGAGTAAGCTCCCCGAGCTCGACCCAACTGCCCGGCCACGTCCTTCCCGTGGCCGGGCCTCTCCTCTGACTGCCGCAAGAAAGCCCGCCCATGTTCGCAATTCTCGAACGCCTCTGCCTCGCCCTGCGCCGTGTCGTCTCGGGCGTGGTGATCCTGCTCTTCACGGTGATGATGATCTCGGTGCTGGTGCAGGTCGGCGGGCGCTATGTCTTCAACTACTCGATCGCGCAGGCCACCGAGATCGCCACCTTCAGCCAGATCTGGCTGGTGCTGATGGGGGCGGGCGTAGCCGTAGCCAAGGGCCAGCACGTGGCCATCGACATGCTGCCCGCGCAGCTGCCGCTGCCGATGGCGCGCGTGGCGCTGATCGCCATCGCACTGGTCATCACCGCCTTTCTGGCGGCGCTCGCATGGGGCAGCCTGCCGCTGCTGAAGATGGGCAGCTTCCAAAGCTCGCCGGCGCTGCGCATGCCGATGAAATACGTCTATCTCTGCCTGCCGTTCGGCGCGGGCTACATGGTGCTGGAACTGCTGCTTTCGGTCATCCAGCGTTGGGACAATCCCTTCCCGCCGCCCGAACCCGACGCCGAGGAGGCGCTCTGATGATCGTGATCGCTGCCGCCTTCGTTTTCCTTCTCGCCCTCGGTGTTCCGGTGGTCTTTGTGCTGGGCGCCTCTGCCGTGCTGGCGCTGGTCACCACCACCGATGTGCCCGTCGCCATCGTCAGCCAGCGCGTTTTTGCGGGGCTCAACTCCTTCACCCTGATGGCCATTCCCTTCTTCGTCTTTGCCGGGGTGATCATGGACGCGGGCGGCATCTCGCGCCGCATCGTGGATTTCGCCTCTGCGCTGATCGGCTGGGTGGTCGGCAGCCTCTATCAGGTGAGTTGCGTCGCCGCCGCCGGTCTTGCAGCGATCTCGGGGTCTGGCTCGGCGGACACCGCCGCGATCTCGGCGATCATGCAGCCGCAGCTGCGCCGCCGGGGCTATGACGTCGACTTCGGCGCGGCGCTGATCGCCTGCGCCGGATCCATCGCGCAGGTCATCCCGCCGAGCCTGACCATGGTGATCCTCGCCGTGGTGTCCAACGTGTCGATCGGCGCGCTCTTTGTGTCGGGCGTTCTGCCGGGGCTGATGTGCATCGTGATGCTGATGCTCATCGCTTACTTCCAAGCCAAGAAGGGCGGCGAGACCTACCGTGACGCCGAGCCTTTCACCATGGCGCGCCTAGGCCGCACCGGCTGGGCCGCGCTGCCCGCCGCCGGGATGCCGGTGCTGATCCTCGGCGGCATCCTCGGGGGTATCTTCACCCCGACCGAGGCTGCCGCGGTTTCCGGCTTCTACGGTCTGCTCGTCGGTGCCTTCGTCTATCGCGACCTGAAGCTCTCGGCGCTGCCGGGGCTGATCCTGCGCACCGCTTCTCTTTCTGCCGCAGTCATGCTGATCATCGGCACCGCCAGCGTCTTCTCGTGGCTCATCGCCAATGCCAATGTGCCGCAGATCCTCGGCGATTGGATTGCCAGCGTGTCCAGCAGCCAAGTGATCTTCCTGATCATCGCTAACCTGCTGTTCCTCTTTGTGGGCATGTTCCTCGAGACCATCGCGGCGATCCTGATTATCGTGCCGGTGCTCTCGCCGATCGCGGCGCAGATGGGCGTCGACCCGCTGCACTTCTCACTGTTGGTGATCCTCAACTGCGCCATCGGCACGGTGACGCCGCCCTACGGCGTGTCGCTCTTCGTGTCGTCCAGCGTCGCGGGCCGCACGGTGCTGCAGGTGTCGCGCCGCCTTGGCTGGCCGCTCGCCGGGCTCTTTGCCATGCTGATCGCGGTGACCTTCATTCCCGACCTGTCGCTGTTCCTGCCGCGGCTCTTCGGGCTCATCGACTGACTTCTTTCAAGGACCATCCCATGACCAAACTCAAAGTCACCATCGCGGGCATCGAATTCGACGCGCGCTTCGAGGAAGAGGCGGCGCCCAAGACCGTCGCCGCCTTCCGCGCGCAGATGCCCTATACCAGCAAGGTGGTGCACGTGCGTTGGAGCGGCGAGGGCGTGTGGATCCCGCTCGGCGAGACCGATTTCGGCGTCGAATATGAAAACCACACCAGCTATCCGGCACCGGGGCAGTTCATCCTCTATCCGGGCGGTATTTCGGAGACCGAGATCCTGCTGGCCTACGGCGGCGTGCATTTCGCCTCGAAGATGGGGCAGCTTGCGGGCAACCATTTCATCACCCTGACCTCGAACCTCGACAAGCTGGCCGAGATCGGCCCCAAGGTTCTGTGGGACGGGGCGCAGGACATCCACTTCGAGGAAGTCTGAGGCATCCATGACCCAAACCCCGATCAGCTATGGCGCGCGGCTGCGCCAACTGGCCGCCGAGCGCGGCGATGCCGAAGCGGTGTGCTTTCTGCCCGCGCGCGGAGAGGCGCAATCGCTGAGCTGGTCGGGGCTCAATGCCATGGCCGACGGGTTCGCCCGCGCGCTGATCGCGCGCGGCGTGGGGCAGGGCGATGTGGTCGCTTTCGCCCTTGGGAACATCCCCGCCCATCTGGCGCTGGCCGTCGCGGTCTGGCGGGTGGGTGCGACGACCATGGTGCTCGACCCCGGCATCCGGCCCGAGACCGCCGCCGCCATGAAAGTGCGTAGCGGTGCGGCGTTGGTGATCGGGCAGCCCGAGGGGCTGGGGGATATCTCGCTGGCCGACTTCGAGGCGCTGGCGGCAAGCCTGCCCGCCACGCCGGTCGAGGACCGTATCCCGCTGCCGGGCAAGATCGTGCTTTCGGGCGGCTCCACCGGCCTGCCCAAGATGATGTGCGACGACCGCCCCTTCACCCGCGTGCCCGGCGCAAGCTGGGGACGGGTGGCGCCGCGTCTGGGGTTCCGCTGCGATCAGACGCAGTTGGTCTGCGGGGCCATGTCCCACAACGCGCCCTTCACATGGGCGCAGAACGGCCTTTTCGAGGGCAACCGGCTGGTGCTCATGGAACGCTTCGACGCGGTTCGCGCCCTGCAGGCCATCGACGCCCATGAGGTGGGCTTTGCCATGCTGGTGCCGACGATGATGGTGCGCATGTATGACCGGCTGGAGGACAGCGGCGCGACCCTTGCCAGCCTGCACGCGCTCTATCACACCGGTGCGCCCTGCGCGGGCTGGCTCAAACAGGCGTGGATCGAGGTTCTGGGGCCGGAGCGCGTGACAGAGATGTACGGCTCGGGCGAGAACACCGGCCAGACCACCATCACCGGTGCCGAATGGCTGACCCATCAGGGCTCGGTCGGGCGCGGCTTCGAAACGGAAATCCGGATCTATGGCGCGGATGGGCAGCTGCAGCCTGTGGGCGCGCCGGGCGAGATCTTTATGCGCCCCGATGACCTGTCGGGACGCAGCCATTACACCGGCCCGGACGCCCCGGCCCCCGAACGCGACGCCGATGGCTTTCAGAGCATCGGCGATGTCGGCTGGCTGGATGAGGAGGGCTATCTCTACCTCGGCGGGCGGCGCGATGATGTGATCAACACCGGCGGCGTGAAGGTCCACCCCGAGACCGTCGAGGCCGTGCTGCTGCGCGCGCCTCAGGTGGGCGACGCGGTGGTCTTTGGCGTGGACGACCGGGAGTGGGGCCAGAAGGTTCTCGCCTGTGTCGTGCCGAAGGAGGGCAGCGTCCTCGACGAGGCGGCGCTGCGCGCTTTCTGCCACCAGCACCTCGGCCCGCAGGAAGTGCCGAAACGCTTCCACATCTGCGAGGTGCTACCCCGCGACGGCTTTGGCAAGATCCGCCGCAAGGCGCTGCGGGCTGAATACGCCGCCGCCTGAGACAGTGGCAGGCCCGTTTTCCCGGTTCCCCTGCGCCGTGCCGCGGGGTAGAGCGGTATGGATTTCGCCGGGATGTGGAGACGCCTCCCGGCGCCCATGACCTTGGACCGACGCATGAAACTCATCATCGATACCGACCCCGGCGTCGACGACGCCCTTGCCATCCTCTACGCCGCCGCGCAGCCGCAGATCGACCTGCTGGGGCTGACCACCGTCTTTGGCAATGTCACCGTCGCGCAGGCGACGCGCAATGCGCTCTATCTTGTCGAGCGCGCCGGGCTCGACATCCCGGTGGCCGAAGGCGCGGCCAAGGCGCTGGAATTGCCGCCTGCGACGCCGAGCCATCACGTGCACGGCCCCGAAGGCTTTGGCAGCCTGCCCGAGATGACGCCCAAGGGCGCAAAGCTGGACGAGACCGCGGCAGAGTTCCTCGTGCGTATGGCGCGCGAGCATAAGGGCGAGCTTGTGCTCTGCCCGATCGGCCCGATCACCAATATCGCCGACGCGATCCGCCTCGATCCCGAGTTTGCCCGGAACGTAAAGCGCATCGTCTTCATGGGCGGCGCGCTGGATGCGCCCGGCAATATCTCGCCCCACGCCGAGGCCAACACCTATCACGACCCGCATGCGCTCGACATCGTGCTGCAGAGCGGGGCGAACATCTGCATGGTCGGGCTCGATGTGACGATGCAGGTGCTGCTGCGGGCCGAGGACTTCGCCGAACTGGAACGGCGCGATCCCGAGCATGGTGCCTTCCTGCGCGAGATGAGCCATTTCTATCTGGATTTCTACCGCTCGGTCGGCGTCGAAGGCTGCGGGCTGCATGATCCGCTGGCGGTCATGGCCTGCATCATGCCGCAGATCGTCGGCATCGAACGCGCGCCGCTGCAGGTGACGCTGGACGGCCCCGAGATCGGCAACACGCTGCGCTGCACTGGGCGGCCCGAGGTCGAAATCGCGCTGTCCTGCGATCCGGTCGAGGTGAAGCGGCTGTTCATGGAGACCTTCGGCGGCTGACGCCTAAGGATCAGCGCTGCGACGCAAACGCCCGCCGAATTGAACCGGCGGGCGTTTCGTTTTTTGCTTTGTGGTGGCTCAGGACTGCGGGATGCCCTTGCTCGGCCCAAGGCGCTTTTGCGCGGCGATGCGGAAGGGGGCGTTGGGCCCGCCAAAGCCCTTGTAGCCCGGTCCGCGCTGCACGATCTCGAAGAACATGCCGCCCGCGAAGGCACGGCTGTAGACCTGGAAGAACTCGGCCTCGCCCTCACGGTCATAGAGGATGTTGCCCGCCCGCAGACGCTCGAGCAGCCCGTCGGGCATATCGAAGCGCGCTGCCAGATCGTCGTAATAGTTGCCGGGGATCGGCAGCGGCTGGAAGCCCAGCTTTTGCATCTGCGCGACCGAGGCGAAGATGTCGTCGGTCGAAAGCGCGATATGCTGCACCGAAGCCCCGAAGGTGGAGGCAAGGAAACGCCCGGCCAAGGTGCGATGGGTTTCGGCGCCATTGAGCGTGATCTTCAGCCGTCCTGCGGCGCTTTCCACCACCTGACTGCGCACCAGACCATCGGGGTCGATGACATCGACCATGGGGGATTTTTCCATGTCGAAGAGCGTGCTGTAGAACAAAGTCCAACTCAGCATGTCCTCGTAAGACATGGTCTGCGCGAGGTGATCCACATGGGTCAGGCCCGCGCCGGGCGCCTTGGCCTCGCCGGTGGCTTCGAACTCCACGTCCCAGACCTCGCCGAGGCCGCTGGTGCCGTCGATGAAATGCATCACCGAACCGCCCAGCCCGCGGATCGCCGGGATCGCCAGCTCACCCGGCCCGGTCGGCTGCGAGAAGGTCGGCGAGCCGAGCGCGGTGGCGCGCTCTACCGTGTCATGGGCCGAGGACACCTGCAGGCCGATGTCGCAGACCGACAGGCCGCGCGTGTTCCAGACATGCGCCGCATGGCCTTCCGTTTCCGAGTTCACCACGATCCGCACGTCGCCCTGTTGCCAGAGCGTGATCGCCTTGTTGCGGTGCTTGGCGGCGTTGCGGAAACCCAAGGTGCGCAGCATGTCGGTTAACGTCTCGACCTCGCCGTCGCGGGCGGCAAATTCGACAAAGCTCACATCCTCGGCGCGCACGCGCGGCGGGATGGCGGGCATGTCGATCTTGGTCTCGGGCTCGGCGCGGCGCACATCGTCCATCAGCGCGATGAGCGAGCGATAGCCGTCCTGCGCCGTGGCGCGGGCGTTGCTGCCGCGGAACTGGTCGTTGAAGATCTCGAGACTGATCGGTCCCTTGTAGCCCGCCGCCATCACCGCCTGCATGAAGCGTTTAACTTCCAGATCGCCCTCGCCGGGCATGTTGCGGAAGTGGCGCGACCAATAGAGAAGGTCCATCTCGATCGCCGGCGCATCGGCCAGCTGCACGAAGAAGATCTTCTCGCCGGGGATCGCGCGGATCGATTCCGGGTCAAGCTTGCGGCCCAGCGTGTGGAAACTGTCGAGGATGATGCCGACGTTGGAATGGTCGGCCTGCCGCACGATCTCCCATGCGTCGCGGTGATCGTTGATGTGGCGGCCCCACGCCAGCGCCTCATAGCCGAGACGGATGCCGCGCTCCTTGGCGATCTCGCCAAGCTCGGCAAGATCATTCGCCGCGCGCTGGATGCCGCCCAGCGAGCGCGGGTGCACGGAAGAGCAGATCAGGATCAGGTCGGTGCCCAGTTCCTGCATCACGTCGAACTTGCGCTTGGCACGGTCGAAGGCTTTCGAGCGCAGCGGCTCGGGCAGGCACTCGAAGTCGCGGAAGGGCTGGAACAGCGGGATCTCCAGCCCGTGGTCGCGGATCATCCGGCCGACCTCGCGGGCGCCGCCGTCATGGGCGATGAAATCCTGCTCGAAGATTTCCACCCCGTCGAACCCGGCGGCGGCGATGGCCTCGAGCTTCTCGGGCAGGGTGCCCGAGATCGAGACGGTGGCGATCGCGGTCTTCATGGGGCGTCCCTCCTTAATAGCCGAGCACGCGCGGCAGCCAGATCACCGTTTCGGGCACGAAGGTCAGGATGAACAAGACCAGCACCTCGACAAAGAAGAACGGCATGATCGAGCGGATAAGACGCGCCATGCCCACATTGGCGACCCCTTCGGCAACGAAGAGACACAATCCGAGCGGCGGGGTGATCAGGCCGATCATCAGGTTGAAGATGACCAGAATGCCGAAGTGGGTCGGATCGACGCCCATCGACACGGCGATCGGGTGCAGGATCGGCACCAGCACCAGCATCGCTGCGATGCCTTCGAGGAACAGGCCCACGAAGAGGAAGAGCACGATCACCGCCAGCAGGAAGGTGGTCTTGCTGTCGACATTGGTCAGCACCCAGTCGGTCAGCATGTTCGGCACGCGGTTGTAGGTGAGCAGCCAGTTGGCAGCCGAAACGGCGGCGATGATGATCAGGATCACCGCGCTGTCGCGCATGGCGCCCGAGAAGATCCGGGGCAGGGCCGAGAGGCGGATGTTGCGGTAGACGAAAAGGCCGAGGATCAGCGCGTAGCCCACGGCAAAGCTCGCGGCCTCGGTCGGGGTCACGATGCCCAGCAGGATCGAGCCCACCACCAGCACCGGCATCAAGAGCGGCAGGATGCCCTGCAGCAGCGCCTGTCCATTCGACGGCCCGCCCAGATCTCCGGTCTGGTCGCCCTTGTCGACCTTCACGGTCAGCATGACGTAGGCCGACAGGAACACCGCCAGCAGGATGCCGGGGATCACGCCCGCGAGGAACAGCGCCGGAACCGACACGCCCGACACGATCAGCGCATAGATGATCACCGGGATCGACGGCGGGATGATCGGGCCGATCACCGAAGAGGCGGCGGTCAGCGCGGCGGCGAAGCTGCGGTCATAGCCGTGCTTTTCCATCTCGGGGATGAACACCCGGCCAATCGCCGAGGTGTCGGCCACAGCCGAGCCAGAAAGGCCCGCGAAAATCACCGAGGCCCAGATGTTCACCAGTGCAAGACCGGCGCGCATGCGGCCCACCAGCACGTTGGCAAAAGCGATGATACGGCCAGTGATGCCGCTTTCGTTCATCAGCTCGCCCGCCAGAACGAACAGCGGAATGGCCAGCAGCGGGAAGGAGTTGAGACCCTTGTAGATCTCGGTCGGCACGATGCGGAGCGTGTAGGGCGCTTCGCCGGTGGCCATGAAATAAAGCAGCGCCGCGATGATCGCGATGGCGATAGGGGCACCGGCCAGCAGGCCGCCGATCAGGATGAGATAGACCATTGGCTCAGACCTCCGTGCGGCCGGTCAGCCGCTGGATCAGTTTCAGGGTGGCCGCGATGGCGAGGATCGCCCCGCCGAACGCAACGGCATATTGGTAAGGGCCGACCTTGCCGAGCCAGACCAGCGCGTCGATGCCGGTGCTTTGCGCCAGCGCGTCCGCGGTCGCTTTCAGCCCAGAGGAGTCGACGCCTCCGCGGCGCAGCGCAAAGACGTGGCCCGCATAGGCCAGCCCAATGCCCGCGGCGATGCCCATGACATCGGCAGCGGTAAACACCCAATGGCGCACGCGCTTCGGCAGCATGTCGGAAATCACGGTGAAGCGGATGTGGCTGTCGCTCAGATAGGCCAGCGCAAGGCCGAACATCACGCCGTAGATCGTCAGGTAGATCGGCAGCTCCTCGCCCCACGGGACGGAGCGGCCAACGGCGTAGCGCCGGATCGAGTTGACGAAAATGATGAGAAAGACCAGCGCCATGCTGAGGCCGGCGCCGAAGGCAAAAACCCATCGGGCGGCACGGGTGAGACGATCCATCGTGGCTCCTCCGAAGACAAGGCCCGAGCGGACGGGCCAAAAGGCGGACCTGCGGGGCAGGCCGTAAAGAAAAGCCGGGCCGCATTCATGCGGCCCGGCCAATGGGGTCGCAGATTACTGCGAGACTTCCGAGACGGCGGTCTGCAGACGGTCGATCCACTCGGCATCGTCGCCCAGTTCGCCGCGGAGGTATTCGACGACCGCAGGTTGCGCCTTTTCTGCAAAGGCTGCAATCTCGTCGGCGGTCGGCGCGTAGACTTCCATGCCTTCTTCCTGCACGGCACCGACGCCCTGCGCGGTGTTCCACTGCTGGATGGCGCGGCCCATGTTGCCGGCGATGCGCGCGGCCTTGGCGACCACTTCCTGCTGCGCCGGCTCGAGCATGTCGTAGAACTCGTCCGAGATCACGATGAAGTCGGCGGCGTAAACGTGACCGTCGAGGGTCATGTATTTCTGCAGCTTGTGCAGGCCGTTGTTGTAGATCACGCCAACCGGATTTTCCTGACCGTCGACCACGCCGGTCGACAGCGCGTTCGGCAGTTCGGTCCATGCGATCGGGGTCGGCTCACCGCCAAGACCCTTCACCATCTCCACGTAAAGCGGGATCGGCTGCACGCGGAACTTCAGACCTTCCATATCCGCGGGCGATTTGATCTCGCGGGTGTTGTTGGTGAAGTTGCGGAAGCCGGTCTCGCCGTAGGCCAGCGTGCGCAGGCCGGTCTCTTCGAGGCAGTGCTGCGCCAGCGCGTCGCCAAACTCGCCGTCCAGCACGTCCCATGCGACGGTGGCCGAGGAGAAGGTGTAGGGGATGTCCAGCACCGAAGCGGCCGGGCAGACCTTGGACATGGCGCCGGAAACCAGCGCGACCTGGGTCAGGTTGTCCTGCACCTGCGCGACCAGCTCGTCTTCGTTGCCGAGCGCACCCGCCGGGAACAGCTCGACGGTCATGTCCGACTCGCCCTCGACGATGTTCTTGAAGATCTGCGCCGCGGCGCCTTTCTTCGAGCCGGTCCACTCGTCCGGATCCACGTGCGCGACGCGCAGGGTCTGAGCGCCTGCGGTGGTTGCGGCGAGGCTGCCGCAGAGTGCAGTGACGGCAAGCAGAGACTTGGTGATAGAACGCATGAATTCCTCCCTCAGCGTTTCGTGTTGCCCGCGTCTTGCGCGGGCTGGTCGAAGGCGTCGAACGTCGCCTTCATGCGAACCGGATCGGCGGGCCGACCGGTAAAGAGTTCGAAGGCGCGCACCGCTTGGAACACCGCCATGCCCGAGCCGGGCAGGACGCGGCAGCCCTTGGCGCGCGCGGTCGCAATGAGCTGGGTCTCGAGCGGAAAATACACGATATCCGCGACCCACAGATCGGCTTCGATAAGGTCTTCGTCGATTGCCATGCCCGGCAGTTTGGCCATGCCCATGGGCGTGCAGTTGACCACACCGTTCGGACGGCCTTCGGCAAAGAGCGCGGCGATATCGCTGACCGCCTGCGTCTTGGTGCCGGGGCGGTTGCTGGCGACCAGCTTGGCAAGCCCTTCGGCCCGCGCCGGATCGGTGTCGAAGATCGACAGCGTCTCGACGCCGCAATCGGCCAGCGCATGGGCCACGGCCACACCTGCGCCACCTGCACCAAGCAGCAATGCGTGGCGCGTATCGGCGCCATCGAGGCCCCGGCGGAAGCTTTCGGCAAAGCCCCACATGTCGGTGTTGTGGCCGGTCCGCTTGCCGTTCTCGAAGACGACGGTGTTCACCGCGCCCACGGCGCGGGCGTTCTCCGACAACTCGTCGAGCAGGTCGATCACGTCGATCTTATAGGGATAGGTGATGTTCAGCCCGTCAAAGCCCGCGGCCTCGGCGGCAGAGACCATCTGCGCCAGCGTCATGTCCTTGCGCTGCGGCGCGTCCATGTCGAGCTTTTTATAGGTGGTGAAAAGACCTTGTGCGCGCGCTTCTTGCATCTGCATCAGCGGGGTGCGCGACAGCGCGATGCCCTGACCGATCAGGCCGGCAAGCAAACTGTCTTCTCTTGTTTGCGCGTTCTCCAAAGCGGCCTCCCCCCAACTTCGCGTGTCTGACAAGTTGTCGCAGCATTGTACTCAGCAGTTAAATTGTCAAGTGAATTGAACCGGCGGGTTAAAAATGTAGGATAGCGTTCAAGAGGACGTGAGGAGGACGCATGGGGAGGCCTGCGGAAAATCGAGCAAAGTCACGGGGCTGGAAACAGAATCCCGAAGCGGTGAAGGCCGATATCCTGCGCGTGGCGCGCAGCGAGTTCGCCCGCCGTGGGCTTACGGGGACACGAATCGAGGACATCGCCGCGCAGACGACGACCTCGAAGCGGATGATCTTCTACTATTTCGGGGACAAGGAATCGCTCTACGAGGCGGTGCTGGAAGAGTGCTATGCCGAGGTGCGCGGCGGCGAGGCAGAGCTTGATCTCGAAGGGCTGCCACCGGATGCGGCGCTGAAGGCGCTCTTGGAGTTCACCTTCGACCACCACCGCCGCAATCCCGAGTTCATTCGCCTCGTGATGATCGAGAACATTCACGAAGCGCGCCACATGAAGAAGATGCAGGCGCTGGCAGCAAAGAACGAACGGGCGATTGGCGTGGTCGAGAAGATCTGCCGCGCGGGCAGCGCGGCGGGGCTGTTCCTCCCGGACATCTCGCCGGTGGCGCTGCACTGGCAAATCAGCGCGATGAGCTTCTTCAACGTGGCGAACCAGGCGACTTTCTCGACCAACTTCGGTCCGGCGCTCTTCACCGACGAGGGGCAAGCGCTGCTGCGCCGCTCGGCGGTGCGCGGCATTCTGGCGGCGGTGCTGAAGGATCCCGCGCGGATCGACAGCCTATGTCCCGCGACGCCGGGTGGCTCGGAAAGCGCGGGCTGACCTCAGGCCGGCGCAGGCGCCACCAGCCGTGCCGCGTCGAGGATCGAGAACACTGGCCGCCCGGTGACGCGGCGGATCGCGTCCGCGTAGGGCGGCAGGTTTCCGCATTCCAGAACGATGGCCGCGATTTCCGGCGCGCGGCTGACCAGCGCCTCTGCCGCGGCGCAGACCTCGCTCTGCATCTGCGTCCGGTCGAAGCTGGCGTTCTGGCGGGCCTTCGCGGCAAGGAAGGTCCGGGCGAAAAGGGCGCTGTCCTGAAGGCCCCCGATCCGCACTTCATCGGGCGCGGCGCCAGCGGCGCGGATCGTCTCCGGCCCCAGCGCGGCGGCGGAGGCGGTCAGCACGCCGATGGGGCGCCCGCCGGTCATCTGCCGCGCCATCGGCAGCAGGCACAGCCCCGAGAGCACCACGGGCACGGGCAGGGCAGCGGCGATCTCACGCTGCACCGAGATCAGGAAGCCGCAGGTGGAGGTGATCAGGCAGGCGCCTTCCGCGGCCAACTCTTCGGCAGCCTCTCGGAAGGCATCCACCAGCTGCGGTGCCGGGCGTCCGTTGCGGACGATATCCGGGCTGCCCGCGCCCGGAACCACGCGCACGCGGGCGGGCAGATGGTAGCTGCCGGGATTGCCCGCGTCCCCAAGGATGCGCGGGAACTGCGTGTCGAGGCTGAGGATGCCGATGAAGGGCGTCATGCGCGAAGCCTGTCGGTTGGTCGGGGGCCGGCGCACCGGCCCCCGTGGGATCATTGCGCGGCCTGTACCGTCTCTGGCAGCCATGTGGCAAGGCCGGGGAAGGCCACCAGCACGCCGACCATCAGCACCATGATCAGGAACATCGGCAGCGCGGTGCGGGCGATGTAGCTCATGTCGTGGCGGGTCATCCCCTGCAGCACGAAGAGGTTGAAGCCCACCGGCGGGGTGACCTGCGCCATCTCGACCACCACCACGATGAAGATGCCGAACCAGATCAGGTCGATCCCTGCGGCGCGGATCATCGGCTCGATGATCGCCATGGTGAGCACCACCGCCGAGATCCCGTCAAGGAACATGCCGATGATGATGTAGAACACCGTCAGCGCCGCGATCAGTGCCACCGGCGAGAGATCCCACGCCGCGATCACTCCGGCCAGCGCGCGCGGCACGCCGGTAAAGCCCATGGCCAGCGTCAGGAAGCTCGCGCCCATCAGGATCAGAGCGATCATCGCCGAGGTGCGGGTGGCGCCAAAGAGGCTCTCGCGGAACGCCTGCCAGCTGAGCGAGCCCTGCAGCAGCGCCAGCACCAGCGCGCCGATCACCCCGAAGGCCGCGGCCTCGGTCGCCGTGGCGATGCCAAGGTACATGGAGCCGATGACGACCATGATCAGCGCGATCACCGGGATCAGCAGGGTCGAGGCGCGGAGTTTCTCGCCGAACGACATGGCGGGCTCGGGATCGGGTGCCTGATCGCGGCGGACCACTGACCAGATCGCGATATAGGCCATGAACATGGTCGCCAGCACCAGTCCCGGAAAGACGCCCGCCATGAAGAGGCCGGTGACGCTCTGCTTCACTGTCACGCCATAGACGATCAGCGTCAGCGAGGGCGGGATCATCAGACCCAGCGTCGCGGCACCCGCCAGCGTGCCGACGATCATGAACTCGGGATAGCCGCGCTTGCGCAGCTCGGGGATCGACATCTTGCCGACCGTTGTCAGCGTGGCCGCAGAGGAGCCCGAGACCGCCGCGAAGACCGTGCAGCCCACCACGTTGGAGTGCAGCAAGCCCCCCGGAAAGCGCGAAAGCCACGGCGCGAGCCCCTTGAACATATCCTCGGAAAGCCTCGTGCGGTAAAGGATTTCCCCCATCCAGATGAACAGCGGCAGCGAGGTCAGCGTCCAGCTCGAGGCCGAGGTCCAGACGGTTATGCTCATCGAACTGCCCGGGTTGCGCGGGGTGAAGCCGATCATCCCCATATAGGCGACCCCCATCAGCGCCAGCCCGACCCAGAGGCCCGAGCCCAGCAGGAAGAACAGCACGAAGAGGAAGACACCGATCTTGAGCCCCACCGCGTCGCGGTCGAAGCCGGTCATCAGGTGGACAGCGGCATAGAGCACCAGCGCGCAGGCCGCGAAAAGGATCAGCCGCGCTTTGACCGAGCCGAGCGCGTCGCGCAGAAGCGGCTCGCGCGGGTCGTCGACGCCCATGCTGGGGGTGAAGAGAAGGCCGATCAGACTGTCGATCACCGCAACGGCCAGCAGCACCGCGCCCACCGCCATGACGATCTGCGGGATCCACAGCGGCGTGCCATCCTGCCCTTGGCTGACGTCGTTGATCTTGTGGCTGAGGATCGGCGTCTGAACCGCGTACCACGCAAAGAAGAGCGCCACCACGGCGGCGGCGGTATAGCACCAGATCTCGATGCCGCGCCGCCAAGCGCCGCCGCGTTCGACCAGCATGCCGACGCGGATATGCTCGTTGCGGCGGAAGGTGTCGGCCAGCGCGAGGAAAGAGGCCGCGGCCATGGCGTAGCCCGCGTAATTGGCCCCGCCGGGCAGCAGGATGCCGAGCCAGCGGGTGACCATCTGCGCCACGACAAGGCAGAGGATGGCGATCAGCGCCAGCGCGGCGCCATAACCTGACGTGGTATAAATCCCGTCCAAGATGCGGCGCATGGGCTGCCCTCCTGTGGTCTCTTGGTCTTTTTCTAGGGTCTCTTGAGAGGTCATATCGGGGCCCGCAACACCGGCACCACACCGCGGGTGCGGATGGCGCAGGGGCGCCCCGGCAAGACCGGGACGCCCCGTATCAGCGTTGCCTTGTCCTTACTCGGCGTCGTAGGCGTCGATGATCGCGGCACCGTTCTCGCCGGCGTTCTCTTTCCACTCGGCGGTCATGGTCTTGCCGATCTCCTGCAGCTTGGTGGTGATCGCCTCGGCGGGCGGGTTCACGTCCATGCCGTTGTCGGCCAGCGTCTTGACGAAACCGCCTGCCAGTTCGGCTGCCTTCTCGGCGCCGCGGGTCTGGGCGGCTTCGGCCTCGTCCATCACGCAGGTCCGGGCTTCGTCCGACAGACCGTCAAGCGCGTCTTTGTTGGCAAAGACCGTGTTGCGCGGCAGCCAAGCCTTCACGTCGTAGAAGTTGGTCATGTCCTCCCAGACGCTTTCGTCCACGCCGGTGGCGCCCGAAGAGATCATCGCCGAGACGACGCCGGTGGCCAGTGCCTGCTTGAGATCGGCGGCTTCAACCTGCGTCGGCACCATGCCCGCCAGTTCAGCGACTTCCGCGGTGATCGAGTTGTAGGCGCGGAACTTCACGCCTTCCATCTCTTCGGGCGTGGTGACGGGCTTGGAGAAATACAGCCCCTGCGGCGGCCACGGCACCGAGTAGAGCGGCACGATGTTCTGCGCTTCGAGCACCTTGGCAAGCGTCGGCTCTGCGGCGGCGCGCAGCTTTTCGGACGCCTCGAAGGAGGTGGCGAGGAAGGGGATCGAGTCGTAGGCGAAAACCGGGTCTTCGTTGGCATGGGCCGACAGAAGGCGCTCGCCGATCTGGGCTTCGCCCAGTTGCACGGCGCGCTTGATCTCGTCACCCTTGAACAGCGAGCCGCCCGCGTGGATCACGATCTCCAACTCGCCGCCGGTGCACTCTTTGACGGCGTCGGCGAACATCTGGGCGTTCTCGGTGTGGTAGTTGCTGGCCGGGTAGGCCATCGGCATGTCCCAGGTCTCGGCCGAGGCGGCGCCTGCGAGCGCGGTGGTCAGCGTCAGGAACGCGGCTGCGGTGAACTTCATGGTGTACCTCTCTGTGGTTGCATTGGTTTTTATTGTTCTGTCCCGCCATCAATGTTGATCGGCGAGTCATTTGCAACGAGGTTTGCAGAAGTTTTTCGCCATTGGAACGCCGCATCGGGAGTTGCCGCATCGTTCCTATGCAAATGCTGCGCGCGGGCGGGTGCCTGTCAAAACCCGGCGAAACGGGTAAAAGCGCGCAAAGCCGTGACAGGCCAGAACGCAAGGAGAGCCGCCCATGTCGCCCATGTCCACACATCCCGCCATTTTCGAAGGGCTCACCACGCCGGCGCTGATCCTTGACGAGGCGAAGATGCTGCGCAATCTCGCGCGGCTTTCGCAGCACGCGGCGGATCTGGGCGTTACCCTGCGCCCGCATATGAAGACCGCGAAATCGCTGGAGGTGGCCGAGCGGATGAGCGGCGGCACTCCGGGGCCGATCACCGTCTCGACGCTGGCAGAGGCCGAGGTTTTTGCCGCCGCCGGGTACAATGACATTCTCTATGCGGTTGGGATCGCGCCCGGAAAGCTGCCGCGCGTGCAGGCGCTGCGCGGGCGCGGCTGTGATCTGGTGGTGATCCTCGACAGCGTCGGGCAGGCGCGGGCAGTGGCCGAGGCGGGCATCCCGGCGCTGATCGAGATCGACAGCGACGGCCATCGCGGCGGGCTCTCGGCGGAAGACCCGAGCCTGCTCGAGATTGCGCGCATTCTGACGGGTGCAGACGCGCTGCGCGGCGTGGTGACCCACGCGGGCGAAAGCTATGGCGTGTCGGGCGCAGAAGCGCATGCCGAATTTGCCGAACGCGAGCGCGCCGCCACCGTGGCGGCTGCAGAGGCGCTGCGCGCGGCGGGGATGGCTTGCCCGGTGGTCAGCGTCGGCTCGACGCCCACCGCCCACGCGGCACAAGACCTCACCGGGGTCACCGAACTGCGCGCCGGGGTCTATATGTTCTTCGATCTGGTGATGGCGGGCATCGGCGTGTGCACGACCGAGGATGTCGCGCTGTCGGTTCTGGCGTCGGTGATCGGCCATCAGCCCGACAAGGGCTGGGTGCTGATCGACGCGGGCTGGATGGCAATGTCACGCGATCGCGGCACGGCGGCGCAGGCGGTGGATCAGGGCTATGGCATTGTGTGCGACGCCGAGGGGCGGGTGATCCCCGATCTGATCGTCACCGCGGCCAATCAGGAACACGGCATCATCGCGCGTCGCGACGGCGCCGCCGGCCCCATGCCCGATCTGCCGGTGGGCACGCTGCTGCGCATCCTGCCCAACCATGCCTGTGCCACGGCGGCGCAGCACGGCGGCTATTCGGTGATCCCCGCGCGCCCTGGTCCGCTGCAAAGCTGGGCGCGCTTCGGCGGCTGGTAAGCAGGTCCGAGCGCCATTGGTCGAATGAAAAAGGCCCCCGCCGTGGCGGGGGCCTTGTCGTGCAAAGCGGGGTGAGGGGTCAGTCGCTCAGCACGCCTTCTTCGTCCCGGCGGCGGTGCATCTTGGCGCGCACCACGCGGCCCACGATCAGCGGCATGATGAAGCCGAGGATCGCGATGGCCCAGAGTGCGATCGACAGCGGACTGTCGATCAGGGTGAACCAATCGCCGTTGTCGATGGTGATCGCGCGGCGCAGGTTGTTCTCCATCGTGTTGCCAAGCAGCGTGCCGAGGATGATCGGCACCAGCGGCACGTCGAGCTTGCGCAGCACCCAGCCCATCACGCCAAAGCCGATCATGATCAGCAGATCGAAGCTCGAGCCCGAGATGCCGTAGATGCCGACAAAGCTGACCATGGCGACGATCGGCATCAGGATGCGCGGCGGCACCATCAGCACGCGGGTGAAGATGCCCACCATCGGGATGTTCAGCGCCAGCAGCATGATGTTGGCGATGAAGAGCGCGGCGATCAGGCCCCAGACCACATCGGGGTTCTGGGCAAAGAGCAGCGGGCCGGGGGTGATGTTGAGCGACAGCAGCACCGCCAGCAGAACCGCCGTGGTGCCCGAGCCCGGCACACCCAGCGCCAACATCGGCACCAGCGCGCCACCGGCGGCGGCGTTGTTGCCCGCCTCGGGGGCGGCCACGCCGCGCGGATCCCCGGTGCCGAAAGTGCCTTCCTTGTCCACCAGCCGCTTTTCCATCGAGTACGAGATGAACGAGCCCAGCGAAGCCCCCGCGCCGGGCAGAACGCCCGCGATGAAGCCCAGCACCGAGGTGCGCAGCATGGTGGGGGTGCATTTCTTGATCATCGACATCGGCGGGGTGAGGCGGCCCAGCTTCAGCTGGTTCGAGGACGCATCAGCGCTGCCGTGGCGATGCTCGAGGAAGATGAAGACTTCCGACAGAGCGAAGAGGCCAACGATAGCCACGAGGAAATCGAGACCGTCATAGAGGTGCACTTCGCCGAAGGTGAAGCGCGGCACGCCGGTCTGGGTGTCGACGCCGATCATCGCAAGGCCAAGGCCGAGCATGGCGGCGAAGGCCGATTTCGCCTGATTGGTCGACGACACGCCGCCAAGCGTGGCGAAGGCCAGCGCGAAGAGGGCGAAATATTCCGCCGGTCCGAACAGCAGCGCGATCTTCACCAGTTGTGGCGCGAGGAAGATCAGGCCCCATGTGGCTAAGAACGCACCGACGAAGGAAGCGATGCCCGACAGCGAGAGCGCCTCGCCGGCCATGCCCTTCTTGGCCATCGGGTGGCCGTCGAGCACGGTCATCATCGCCGGTTCGTCACCGGGAATGCCAAGCAGGATCGAACTGATCCGCCCGCCGTACATGGCGCCGTAATAGACCGAGGTCAGTAGGATCAGCGAGGGCGTCGGGCCAAGCCCGAGGGTGAAGGCGAGCGGGATCAGGATGGCGACGCCGTTCGACGGGCCAAGGCCCGGCAGCGCGCCCATGATGGTGCCCAGAAAGCAGCCCAGCAGCGCGAGGCCGAGGTTCTGCAGGGTGAAGGCAACGGCAAAACCGTCGCCGAGACTTGCGAATACGTCCATTTCGGCCCTCTCCTCAGAAGCCCAGCGGGCCGCGGGCGAGCGACAGCCCCAGCGCCAGATGGAAGACAACGTAGATGCCGACAGAGGTCAGCACGCCGATCAGCAGCGACTGCAGCGGCGCGCTGCCAAGGCGCCACGTCAGATAGGCGGCGGCAACGGCGGTGGCGATGACGAACCCTGCGATCGGCAGGAACTCGGCGTAGAGGATCATCACCACGACAGCGGCGAGAATCTCGACCAGACGGGGCAGGGCGGGCCACTGCGGTTCGGCGTCCGGTTTCAGCGCGATGAAGATGGACGAGATGCCGAGGATGGTGGCGATGATCAGCGGGAAGGCCTTGGGGCCGACTTCGTCAGAGAGGAAGCTCTCCTCGATCTGCAGCGCCGCCCAGGCAAAGAAGATGGCGAGCGCCAGGCCGAAGAGGCCGAAGATGCGGTCACTCATGGGATCCCCCTTGGTTTGCGTGAAAGGATATTAGGAGGCGGCGGGCCCTCTGGGAGGAAAGGGCCCGCCGCGCCGAGCGTGGGATCAGGTCACTTAATGATGCCGATCTCGCGCGAGATGTTCTGGATCTCGCTCACGCTGTCCGAGACGAACTGCTCGAACTCTTCGCCCTGCAGGTCGAGCGGGGCGAGGCCATTGGCCGACATGATCTCTTTCCACTCGTCGGAGGCATAGAGATCACCGATCTTCGAAACCCAAGCGTTGTAGGCTTCGTCGCTCATGCCCTCGGGGGCGTAGAAGCCGCGCCAGTTGGCACCGATGGCGTCGACACCCTGTTCCTTGGCGGTCGGGAAATCGGCGAAGTCGCCTTCCAGACGCTCGGGCGCGAGCACGGCGATGACCTTGATGTCGCCGGAGTCGACAAAGCCTTTGGCTTCGGATGCGTCACCGGTGAAGGCCTGCACCGAGCCTGCGAGCAGCTGGGTCACCGCCTCGCCGCCGCCGTCGAAGGCCACGTATTTCACCTTGCGCACGTCTTCGATGCCATAGGCGGATGCGGCGATCAGCACCTTCAGGTGGTCCCAGCCGCCAACGGCCGAGCCGCCCGCCACAGAGACCGACCGCGGGTCTGCCTTGATCATGTCGAGCAGTTGCGGAAGCGTCTCGATCTCGCTGTCAGCGGACACCGCAAGCACGCCGTAGTCCGCGCCGATCGACGCCAGCCAGCGCACCTGATCGGTGGTGTTGCCCGGATAGGCGCCTTGCGCCAGACGGGTCGCGGTGGCCGAGCTGGCCGCAACGATCAGATCGTTGTCGTCGCCGCGCTTGTTGACCACTTCGGCGAAGGCCACGCCGCCGCCGCCGCCTGCGAGGTTGACTACCTGCATGGTCTTCGAGATCAGCCCGAGATCCTGCATGGATTTGCCGACCTGACGGCAGGTGAAGTCCCAGCCACCGCCGGGGTTCGCCGGTGCGATGCACTCGGGGTTCTCGGGGGTATAGTCCTGCGCCTGAGCGGCAAGGGCGGAAACACCCAGAACGGTCGCGGCAATGAGGCCGCGGGTTGCATTGATAAACATGGTATCCTCCTCATGGTCGGCGCCGCGCATACCGAACGCGACCCCGTCAGTTCCCCGCAGAACCCGACTGCGCTTTGCAGCCTCCCCGGTTGCGGGTTAAGACGTGTCTCTAAGCCACGAAGCTGTCGCGAACCTGTCAGAGACCTGTTAGCGCGCCGGAACGCTTCGTCAGCGAAGAGGAGTACCAGTGCCATGCGTGTTCTGATGGTCGAGGATGCTAGCGATCTTGCCGAGGGGGTCAGTACGCGGCTCGCGCAGTCCGGCATCGTGTGCGACGTGGCCGATTGCCTTGAAGCGGCTGAAGATTTCCGCGCCGTGCAGAGCTATGACGCGATGGTGCTCGACATCAATCTGCCCGACGGATCGGGGCTGCGGTTGCTGCGCGACATGCGCGCCGCGGGCGACCGCACGCCGGTGCTGATGCTGACCGCGTTGGTCTCGGTGGACGACCGGGTGAGCGCGCTCGACCTTGGCGCGGACGACTATCTTGGCAAACCTTTCGACCAGCGCGAGCTTGAGGCGCGGCTGCGTGCCTTGGTTCGGCGCGAAGCGGACCAGAAGGGATCCGAGATCGTGCTTGGCCCGCTGGCCTTTTCCCCGGCAGGGCAGAGCGCCACGCTGGAGGGCAAGCGGCTCGATCTGACCGGACGCGAGGCCGCGCTGCTTGGCGTGCTGCTCCGGCATCAGGGAAATTATCTCGGGAAGAGCCGCCTTTACGATTCCCTCTATGGGTTCGGCGATGCCGACGTCGGGGTGAATGCGATCGAGCTTTACATCGCCCGTCTGCGCAAAAAGCTCGCGGGCAGCGGTGTCGGCATCGTCACGCAGCGCGGCGTAGGCTACCGGATCGGCCTCGATGGCTGAGGGCACGGCGCGGCTGCCGTCCAGCCTGTCGGCGCGGGTGCTGGGCGCGGTGGTGCTGATCCTGCTGGTCGGCGGCCTGCTGGTGGCCGCCTCGACGCTTTACAACGGGCGGCTGGCGGCGCGGCAATCCTACGACCGGATCTTGCTGGGC
Organism: Salipiger sp. CCB-MM3; assembly: GCF_001687105.1. Taxonomy (NCBI): domain Bacteria; kingdom Pseudomonadati; phylum Pseudomonadota; class Alphaproteobacteria; order Rhodobacterales; family Roseobacteraceae; genus Salipiger; species Salipiger sp. CCB-MM3. Next base: position 1,310,583 of record NZ_CP014596.1, on the reverse strand, counting down.
GCGGCGCAGGACATCGCCGCCTCGATCCGCATTCAGAGCGGCACGCCTTTGGTCGACCTGCCGGTCTCGGCCTTTGAATTGCTGGCGCAAGCGCCCGAGGACCGCATCCACTACTCGGTGCGCGGTCCGGGGGAGGAGCTGATCACCGGACTCGACGAGACGCTGATTGCGCCGCAGGGCCGGCGTAGCGGGGGCGGGGCACCCGAGTTCTTCGATGCCCGGCTGAATGGTGAGGAGGCGCGTTTCGTCCGTCTCACCCGGCGCTTTGCCGAGCGCGATTTTTCCGGCGGCATCTCGGTCACCGTGGGCCAGACCCTGCGCGCGCGGCAGGCGATGGCGCTTGACCTGACGCTCGACGCTTTGCTGCCTATGCTGCTGGCCGGGCTGGCGCTTTTGGTGATGTCTTGGGTGGTGACCCGCTCGGCGATGCGCCCGCTGGAGGCGCTGTCCGAGGATCTGCTGCAGCGCGATCCCTATGATCTGACCCCGGTGCCCACCGACCGGCTGCCGCGGGAACTGACGGTGATGCTGGACTCGATGAACCGCTTCATGGGACGGCTCGACCGGCAGATGGAGGGGATGCGCAACCTGATCTCGGACGCGGCGCATCAGCTTCGCACGCCGGTGGCGGCGATCCGTGTGCAGGCCGAATCGATACAGGATCTGGAGGATGAAGCCGCGCGGCAGCGGGCGCTGGCGCGGCTGCTGACCCGCACGCGGTCGCTGGGCGCATTGCTCGATCAGCTTCTGTCCCGCGCGCTGGTCATTCACCGCACCGAAAGCGCGCCGCGCACGCCGCTCGATCTGCGCGAGGTGGCGCTGGACCTGATGGAGCGTTCCGACCACGCGCTGCTCGCGCCGGGGGCGGACCTGCGGCTGGAGATCGGCGAAGAGCCGGTGATGGTGCGCGCCGATGCGTTTTCGGTGGGAGAGGCGGCCAAGAACCTTCTGGCCAATGCGCTCAAGCACGGCACCCCGCCCATCGCCGTTGGTGCTGAACTGCGCGGGGCCGAGGCCGCGCTTTGGGTGCAGGACAGCGGCGCCGGGCCCACCCCCGAGGTGGCCGCCCGGCTTGGCCAGCGTTTCGAGCGCAGCAGCAGTTCCCGCGAGGACAGCGCCGGGCTGGGGCTGGCGATCGTCAGCGCCGTGGCTGCGGCCTTTGGCGGGCGGATTGCGCTCGAGCATCCAGAGAACGGCTTTCGCATCTCTCTGCTGCTCCCGGCAGAGCCGCCCAGCGAGGAGGACGCCCCGTGATCGATTTGCTGTCTCGCGTCGCTCTGGCGCTGATCACGCTGGTGGCGCCCCTTGTCGTGCCACTGGCCGCCGCCGCACAGGAGCGGATCGACGTCATCGGCAGTGCCCCCACCGAGCTTGTCCTGCGCTCGACCACCGATCTGTCGATCATCCGCCCGGTGATCGAGCGCTTTACCGCGCGCAATCCGGATCTGTCGGTGCGCTATGAGCAATGGGGCTCGAACAATCTATTCGACAACAGCCGCGCGGCCTGCGAAGGAGCGGCCCCGGCGGCTGACGCCGTGTTTTCCTCGGGCGCCCATCAGATGACATGGCTGGTCAACGCCGCCTGCGCGCATCGCTACCAGTCGCCGCGCACGGATGCGCTGCCCGCCTCGCGCCGCTGGCGCGACGAGCTTTGGGGCATCACCGAAGAGCCCGCGGTGATCATCTACAACACCGGCGCCATTCGCGGATCAGATGTGCCGCGCAGCCGTTTCGAATTGCTCGACCTGATGCGCAACCGGCCCGACCTGCTGCGTGGAAAGATCGCCACCTATGACATCGAGGCCTCAGGGCTTGGTTATCTCTTTGCCCATGCCGACAGCCTTGAGGCGACCACGTTCGGCGCGATGCTCGAAGCCTTCTCTCGCGTCGGTGCCATCGCCACCTGCTGTTCGGCGGCAATCATCGACGGCGTGGCAAAAGGGCGGTATCTCATCGCTTACAATGTGCTGGGGTCCTATGCCGCCGCCGCCGCGCGCGACGGCGAAGGGGGCAGGGTGGGGGTGATCCTGCCCGAGGACTACACGCTGATCGTCTCGCGCAGTTACATGATCCCCAAGAATGCACCGCATGTGGAAGGCGGCGAGCGGCTGCTCGAGTTTTTGCTGACCACCGAGGCGCAGGCGATGCTGTCGGAGCTTGGGCTGATCACCCCGAGCGACCCGGATGAGACCAGCCTGCTTCCCAGCGCCCGGCGCCTGATCGCGCTGGCACCGCCGCTCTTGCTGGCATTGGACGGCAGCACGCGGGCACGGCTGTTTTCGCTGTGGGACGAAGCCTTTGCGCCCGACACCGAGGGGCCGGGATTTGGCCCCTGAGGGGCTTGGGCGCCGGACCGCATAGCCCCCTCCATATATATATTTTCTGCCCACCTATTCAGCGTAGCCGTGTTTGAGCTGTGCATTCTTGCACCAAGAAAGTGCAAAACTGCCCTTGCGTCCACTTGTCGCGGGTGGAATTAACGAAACAGTCCATTTGAGTCGCGCGTTGCCCAGGGGAGGAGGGGGCAAGGCGAAATTTCCGGCTCGAATGGTATTCCAACCCTCTGAACGGGAAAGAAAATGACACAATCCTCCTCCCTGTCACGGCCACTGGTGTGGCTGATGATCCTGCTGGGCGCGCTGGTTGCGCTCGCGGGTCTCGGACTGGCTGGCGGCGGCGTGATGCTCATCGCGCGCGGCGGCAGCTGGTATTACCTTCTCATGGGCCTTGCCCTGCTCGTCTCGGGCATCCAGATCGCGCGCGGCGCTCCTGCGGGCGCGGTGATCTACACCGTCGCATTCGTGCTCACGGTGATCTGGGCCTTCTGGGAAGCCGGTCTCGATTTCTGGGCTCTGCACGCCCGGATCTTCACCTTCCTCTGCGCCTTCGTCGCGATCATCGCGCTGCACCCGCTGACACTGAAGCGCGCGGGCCGCAAACCGATGACCGGCACATGGCTTGGCGTCGCCGCGGTGGCCCTGATTGCCGTGCTTGGCATGGGCTGGGGCATGTTCCAGCCGCACGGCCAGCTGAACAGCAAGGTTGCCGCTGGCGAGACGCCCGCGCCTGCCGATGCCGCGCAGGATTGGTCCAGCTATGGTGCCAACGGGGACGAGAACCGCTTTGCCGCGCTCGACCAGATCACCCCGGAGAACGTGAGCGAGCTTGAGGTCGCATGGACGTTCCAAACCGGTGACACGCCGGTCAGCCCCGGTGGCGGTGGCGCCGAAGATCAGGGCACCCCGCTGCAGGTGGGCGATGATCTGTTCTTCTGCACGCCGAACAACACGGTGATTTCGATCGATGCCACCTCGGGCACCGAGAACTGGCGCCACGACTTCCCGACCGAGACCCGCACTTGGGTGCGCTGCCGCGGTCTGGCCTATTTCGACGCCGCAGCCCCGCTGCCGCAGCCGACGTTGCCGAACGCGACCCCGGTCACCCCGGTGGACCTGTCTGATGACGCCGCCTGCCAGCGCCGCATCTTCATGAACACCATCGACGCAGTGCTCGTGGCGCTCGACGCCGAAACCGGCGAACTCTGCGCGGACTTTGGCGATGCCGGCATGGTCGACCTCAAGGAAGGCCTCGGCGCGGCGCAATCGCCGCTCTATTCGCTGACCTCGCCGCCGACGCTCGCGGGCTCGACCGTCGTCGTGGGGGGGCGCGTGGCCGACAACGTGGCGCTCGACATGCCGGGCGGCGTGATGCGCGGCTTTGATGTGATCACTGGCGAGATGAAATGGGCCTTCGATCCGGGCAACCCCGAGGATCGCGACGCCCCTGCGGACGGCAATGCCTACACCCGTTCGACCCCGAACGTCTGGGCGCCGATGACCTATGACGCGGCCTCCAACACCGTGTTCATGCCGGTCGGCAACGCCGCCATCGACCTCTGGGGCGTGGACCGCACCCCGGAAGACGAGAAATACGGCGCCTCGATCCTCGCGCTCGACGCCACCACCGGCGACGAGAAGTGGGTCTATCAGACGGTGCACCACGACCTGTGGGACTTTGACGTGCCGATGCAGCCGACGCTGATCGACTTCAAAGGCACGCCCGCGCTGGTCTTCGGCACCAAGGCGGGGCAGATCTTCGTGCTGGACCGGGTCACCGGCGAGCCGCTGACCGATGTCGAGGAAGTCCCGGTGAAACCCGCGACCATTCCCGGCGAGAAATACGCGCTGACCCAGCCGAAATCGGTGGGCATGCCGCAGATCGGTGCACCGCATCTGACCGAGGCCGACATGTGGGGCGCGACCCCCTTCGATCAGCTGATGTGCCGGGTGATCTTCAAAGGCTACCGCTATGAGGGCCTGTTCACCGCGCCGGACACCGATTACTCGCTGTCATTCCCCGGCTCGCTTGGTGGCATGAACTGGGGTGGTCTGTCGTATGACCCGACGGCCAACACCGTCTTCGTCAACGACATGCGTCTCGGCCTCTGGGTGCACATGATGGAGCAAGACCCCGAGGCGGCCGCCTCGAACGGCTCCGAAGCGGTCAACACCGTGATGGGCGGCGTGCCGCTCAAGGGCACACCCTATTCGGTGAACAAGAACCGCTTCCTGTCGCCGCTTGGCATCCCCTGCCAGGAGCCGCCGTTCGGCACGCTCACCGCGATCGACATGGACACCCAGCAGGTCGCATGGGAAGCGCCGCTCGGCACCGTTCAGGACACCGTGCTCTTTGGCATGAAGATGCATCTGCCGATGCCCGTGGGCATGCCCACCATCGGCGGCTCGCTGAGCACCCAAGGCGGGCTCGTGTTCTTCGCTGCGACCCAGGACTACTACCTGCGCGCCTTCGACAGCGCGACCGGCAAGGAGGTCTGGAAGGCCCGCATGCCCGTCGGCTCGCAGGGCACGCCGATCTCCTACGTCAGCCAGAAGGACGGGCGGCAGTACATCGTGATCTCGGCTGGCGGTGCCCGTCAGTCCCCGGATCGCGGCGACTATCTGATCGCCTACGCGCTGCCGCAGGGCTGATCTGCCTCAAAACCTGAACACGCGCCGGCCGGGGAGCCTCCTCGGCCGGCGTTTTCTTTTGCGGCAGGTTTTCTTGTGGCGGATCAGCGTGCCACCACCACCTCGCAGCCCCATCCGGCGCAAGCTTCGGCCAAGCTCGGCTCGAGCGACCTGTCGGTGACGAACATATCGATCTCGGACAGCGAGGCGATCCGCGCCGGGGCGCTGCGCTTGAATTTCGAGTGGTCCGCAACAAGGAAGGTCCGCCGCGACTGGCGCAGGATGGCGCGGCTCACGCCGACCTCCTGAATGTCGAAATCGAGGATGTCGCCCTCCAGATCCAGCGCCGAGCAGCCAATCACCGCAAGATCGAACTTGAACTGCCGGATGCTCTCGGTCGCCAGTGTGCCGATGAGCCCGCCATCGGTGCGGCGCAGGCTGCCGCCGGTGAGCAGCACGTCGCAATCGGGATTGGCGGCGAGGATCGTGGCGACGTTCATATTGTTGGTGACCACCATCAGCCCCTTGTGGTGCAACAGCTCGCGCGCCACCGCCTCGGTGCTGGTGCCGATGTTGAGAAACAGCGAGATGCCATGCGGGATGCGCTCGGCGCAGGCGCGGGCGATGCCGGTCTTGCCCTCCATATTGAGATGGCGCCGCTCCTCGTAGCCGATGTTCATCGTGCCCGAGGGCAGCACCGCGCCGCCATGCACGCGCTCGAGCCGCCCGGCGTCAGCCAGTTCGGTAAGGTCGCGGCGGATGGTCTGCAGCGTCACGCCGAAATGCTGCGCCAGCCCCTCGACGGTGACCTTGCCGTCGCGGCGGGCGATCTCGAGAATCTCGGGGTGGCGGAAGGATTGGGACATGCGTGTTCGGTTTCTTTCGCTTTGCGCGGATTGGCCCCATAGAAACGCGCAAACGCAGAGGTTTTCCAGCATAATTTATGCTGCACATGCAAAGGTGGGAGAAAAACTTCCATGAAAACATGGTGTCTTGCGGGTAAATCTAGAGTGCGCCGCAATCCGAACGAAAACGAAAACATTTGACTTGCGTCAATGCGCGCTCCGGGTTTAGCCTGCCGCCAACCAGCAGGAGACTCTCGTGACCGACGGCCAAAGCACATCCCCCAGCGATCTTTTCGTGATCGGCGGCGGCATCAACGGCTGCGGCATTGCGCGCGACGCTGCGGGGCGGGGCGCCTCGGTGGTGCTGGCGGAAATGGGCGATCTGGCGTCGGCCACCTCGTCCTCGTCGACCAAGCTGTTCCACGGCGGCCTGCGCTATCTTGAATATCTCGAGGTGCGGCTTGTCCGCGAGGCGCTGATCGAGCGCGAGGTGCTGCTGCGCGCCATGCCCCACATCAGCTGGCCCATGCGTTTCGTGCTGCCCTACCACCCCGACATGCGCTTCGAGAGCGAGACGCCGATCTCGAAGATGCTGAGCAAGGTCATGCCTTGGATGAAGGGGCGGCGCCCGGCGTGGCTGATCCGCATGGGTCTGTTCATGTACGACAACCTCGGCGGGCGAAAGATCCTGCCGGGCACCTCCACGTTGTCGCTCAAGGGCACGAAAGAGGGCGCACCACTGCAAGAGCGGTTCGAGCGCGCCTATGAGTACTCCGATTGCTGGGTCGAGGATTCCCGTCTGGTGGCGCTCAATGCCCGCGACGCCGAAGCGCGCGGCGCCAAGATCATGACCCGCACCAAGGTCACCCACGCGCAGCGCGAGGGCGATCTGTGGCGGGTCGAGACCGAAGACACCGAGACCGGCAAGACCGCCACGCATTATGCCAAGATGCTGATCAATGCGGGCGGGCCGTGGGTCGGCGACATCATCCATGACAAGATCGACCTGCCGTCGCGCGAAGGCGTGCGGCTGGTGCGCGGCAGCCATATCGTCACGCGCAAGCTCTATGATCATGACAAGTGCTATTTCTTTCAGGGCACCGACGGGCGGATCATCTTCGCCATCCCCTATGAACGCGATTTCACTCTGATCGGCACCACCGACTCCGAGCACAAGGACCCGGCGCAGCGCCCGGTCTGCACGCCGGAAGAGCGCGACTACCTGATCGACTTCGCCAACCGCTATTTCGCCAAGTCGATCTCGAAGGACGATGTGGTCTGGACCTATTCCGGCGTGCGCCCGCTCTATGACGACGGCGCCTCAAGTGCCACGGCGGCGACCCGCGACTATACGCTGAAGGTCGACGCCAAGGACGGCGCCCCGGTGCTCAACGTCTTCGGCGGCAAAATCACCACTTACCGCCGCCTGGCCGAAAGCGCGCTGGAAAAGATCGGCGAACATATCTCGCTGAGCAAGGGCGCATGGACCGCTGGCGTTCCGCTCGCAGGGGGCGATTTCCCGGTCGACGGCGTAGCGGCGCTGGTGCAAGGATTGCGCGGCAAATATCCATTCCTCAGTGACACTTGGGCGCTGCGTCTCGTGCGCGCCTATGGCACCGAGGCGGAGACCCTGCTGGGAGAGGCAAAAGGCGCGGAGGATCTTGGGAGGGATTTCGGCGCGACGCTCACAAAGGCGGAAGTGATCTGGCTGATGCGGCATGAGTTTGCCCGCACGGCCGAAGATGTGGTGTGGCGACGCACCAAGCTCGGGCTGCGCCTGAGCGAGGAGGAGATCTCGGCACTGGACGGCTGGATGACATCCCGCCGCGAAAGGGCCGACGCCGCCGAATAGCACGGCGGAGACATACGGCGCGGGGAGGAGGACCTTATGTCGCTGGAATTGAAGGGCGTTTCAAAGAACGTCGAGGGGCAGGTGCATATTGCCCCGACGGATCTGACGCTCGAGAACGGCACGATGAACGTGCTGCTTGGCCCGACGCTCTCGGGCAAGACGACGCTGATGCGATTGATGGCGGGGCTGGATGCGCCGACCACCGGGCGCATCTTCTGGGAGGGCAAGGACGTCACCGGGATGCGGGTTCAGGACCGCAAGGTGGCGATGGTCTACCAGCAGTTCATCAACTACCCGTCGATGACCGTCTACGACAACATCGCCTCGCCGATGAAGCTGATGGGCGTGGGCAAGGCCGAGATCGACCGGCGCGTGCGCGAAAGCGCCGAGCTGATGAAGCTGACGCCGATGCTGACGCGCAAGCCGCTGGAGCTTTCGGGCGGGCAGCAGCAGCGCTGCGCACTGGCGCGGGCGCTGGTAAAGAACGCGGGTCTGGTGCTGCTCGACGAGCCGCTGGCCAACCTCGATTATAAATTGCGCGAAGAGTTGAGGGTGGAAATTCCAAAGATTTTCGAGGCTTCCGGCTCGATCTTCGTCTACGCGACCACCGAACCCGAAGAGGCGCTGCTGCTCGGCGGCAATACTGCCACGCTGTGGGAAGGGCGCGTCACCCAGTTCGGCCCGACCCCCGAGGTCTACCGCCAGCCTGCCGATGCCACCACGGCACGCGTTTTCAGCGACCCGCCGATGAACTTCCTGCAGATCTCCAAGACCGGCGATCGGCTGATGTTCGGCGATGGCCAGAGCGCGCCCGCCGCTGGCAAACTTTCCGAGCTGCCCGACGGGCGCTACACCGCCGGGTTCCGTCCCAACCATCTGGAGATCCTGCAGCACGCGCCCGACGCCCTGCGCTTTACCACCACACTGCAGGTGACCGAGCTGACCGGGTCCGAGACCTTCGTGCATCTCGACCATCATGGCGCGCGCTGGGTGGGGCTGGTGCACGGCGTGCACGATCTGGACCTCGGCGCGCCGCTCGATGTCTGGCTCGACCCGCGCCACGTTTACGTCTTTGGCGAGGAGGGCGAGCTTGTCGCCCCCGCCGCCTACGCGCTGGCTGCCTGAGGAGGGACGGGAATGGCAAAAATCACGCTCGACAACCTCGCGCACAGCTACCTGCCGAACCCCGGCTCGGAGGCGGATTTTGCGCTGAAGGAGATGACCCACGATTGGGACGACGGCGGCGCCTATGCGCTTCTAGGATCCTCGGGCTGCGGCAAGTCCACGCTGCTCAACATCATCTCGGGTCTGCTGACACCGTCGCAGGGCAGGGTGCTGTTCGACGGTCAGGACATGACTCACGCCCCCACCGCAGAGCGCAACATCGCGCAGGTGTTCCAGTTTCCCGTCGTCTACGACACGATGACCGTGCGCGACAATCTCGCCTTCCCGCTGCGCAACCGTGGCCGCGATGAGAGCTATGTCGCCGAGCGCGTGCAGGAAATCGCCCGGATGATCGGTATGGAGGACCAGCTGCGCCGCAAGTGCAGCGGGCTCACCGCCGACGCCAAGCAGAAGATCAGCCTCGGGCGCGGCATGGTGCGCAAGGACGTCAACGCGCTGCTCTTCGACGAGCCGCTGACGGTGATCGACCCGCATATGAAGTGGGAATTGCGCACCCAGCTCAAGAAGCTGCACCGCGATTTCGGCCACACGATGATCTACGTCACCCATGACCAGACCGAGGCGCTGACCTTCGCCGACAAGGTGGTGGTGATGTACGACGGGCGCGTGGTGCAGATCGGCACGCCCGAGGAACTCTTCGAGCGGCCCGAGCACACCTTTGTCGGCTATTTCATCGGCTCGCCGGGGATGAATGTCATCCCGGCCAAGGTCGAGGGCAGCCGCGCCTATATCAACGGCTCGGATTTCGACCTCGGCGCGGGCTATCGCGCGATGGACGGCAAGGTCGAGATCGGCGTGCGCCCCGAATTCGCGCGGCTCAGCCAGACCGAGGGGCTGCCGGTCAAGGTGCGCCGGGTCGAGGATGCGGGCCGCCACAAGATCATCCGCGCCGAGTTTTTCGGCCATGACATCAACATCATCGCCGGCGAGGACGAGCGCGTCAGCCCCGACATGAACCGGGTCAGCTTTGATCCCGCGCATGTCAACGTCTACCGCGACGACTGGCGCGTGGCACCGCAGGGGGAGGCGGCCTGATGACCAAGACCTTCAACAACAAGGCGTGGCTGCTGGTGCTTCCGGTGCTGCTGCTGGTCGCCTTCTCGGCGGTGATCCCGCTGATGACCGTGGTGAACTATTCGGTGCAGGACACCTTCGGCAACAACCAGTTCTTCTGGGCCGGGCTCGAATGGTTCGAAGAGATGCTGCATTCCGAACGCATGTGGAATGCGCTCGGGCGGCAGCTGATGTTCTCGGGCATCATTCTCGCCATCGAGGTGCCTTTGGGCATTTTCGTCGCGCTCAACATGCCGAAGTCCGGCTTCTGGGCGTCCTTCTGCCTCGTGCTCATGTCGCTGCCGCTGCTGATCCCCTGGAACGTGGTCGGCACCATCTGGCAGGTCTTCGGCCGCGTCGATATCGGCCTTCTGGGCCGGACGCTGGAAAGCCTCGGGATCGACTACAACTACACGCAAAGCCCGCTGGCGGCATGGATCACCATCGTCGTCATGGACGTCTGGCACTGGACCTCCCTGGTGGCGCTGCTGGCTTACGCTGGTCTGAAATCCATCCCCGACGCCTATTATCAGGCGGCGAAGATCGATCAGGCCAGCCGCTGGAAGGTGTTCCGCTACATCGAGCTTCCGAAGATGGCAGGGGTGCTGATGATTGCCATCCTACTGCGCTTCATGGACAGTTTCATGATCTATACCGAGCCCTTCGTGGTCACCGGCGGCGGTCCGGGCAATGCCACCACGCTGCTGTCGATCGATCTGGTGAAAATGGCGCTGGGGCAGTTCGACCTTGGTCCCGCGGCGGCCTTCTCGATCATGTATTTCCTCGTGATCCTGCTGATTTCATGGGTGTTCTACACCGTGATGACCAACCTCGACAAAAAGGGGATGTGAGATGAGCCGACCTCTGACACAGGCCTCGACCCGCCCGGAATCAAGGCGAAGCCGCCGGGCGAGCGCCTGCCCGTCTCGGTGGGCTGGCGCTTGGACACCCGCGCACCCCAGTTCGATCTCGCTCGGACTTGGCTGGCATAAATCGCTGGGCTCGACTGTTGCAGCTCCAGCCCACGGGCAGGCGCTCGCCCGGCTCCCCTCTCATCTTCTTGAAGGGAGCCCCGCATGAGCGACGCAACCCTCACCCCCGCCGCCAGCCGCGCGCGCAGCCTGCCGCGCGTGAAGGGCAGCACCATCGTCATGGCGCTCTATCTGCTGTTCCTGCTGCTGCCGATCTACTGGCTGCTGAACATGAGCCTGAAGACCAACACCGAGATCCTCGGCGACTTCACGCTCTGGCCGCGCGATCTGACCTTCGCCAATTACGCCACGATCCTCACCGATCCGAGCTGGTACACCGGCTACATCAACTCGCTGATCTATGTGGTTATGAACACGGTGATCTCGCTCACCGTGGCGCTGCCGGCGGCCTATGCGTTCTCGCGCTATCACTTTATAGGCGACAAGCACCTGTTCTTCTGGCTGCTCACCAACCGGATGGCGCCGCCTGCGGTCTTTGCGCTGCCGTTCTTCCAACTCTACAGCTCGATTGGCCTGTTCGATACGCATATCGCCGTGGCGCTGGCGCATTGCCTCTTTAACGTGCCGCTGGCGGTCTGGATCCTCGAAGGCTTCATGCGCGGCGTGCCCAAGGAGATCGACGAGACTGCCTATATCGACGGCTACAGCTTTGGCGCCTTCTTCGTGAAGATCTTCATGCCGCTGATCTCGTCGGGCATCGGCGTCGCCGCCTTCTTCTGCTTCATGTTCTCCTGGGTCGAGCTGCTGCTCTCGCGCACGCTGACCACGGTGGACGCGAAACCCATCGCCGCCACCATGACCCGCACCGTTTCGGCCTCGGGTCTCGACTGGGGCGTGCTCGCGGCGGCGGGGGTGCTCACCATCATTCCGGGCGCGCTGGTGATCTGGTTCGTCCGCAACTACATCGCCAAGGGCTTTGCCCTGGGCCGCGTCTGAGAGGAGAGCGCAATGGACTGGATGGCATGGACATGGCCCACCGCGGCCTTCTTTCTGACCATCGCGGCGCTGCTGGTGATCTTCACCGTGCTGGCGATCCGCTTCCCCGAGACGCCGCGGCACGGCGTTCTGGGCATCGAGACCACGCGCGGCGATCGGCTCTTCATCACGCTGCTCGGCTCGGCCTTCATCAATCTCGCCTGGCTCGGCCTAGTCGGCCAGGCGCAGCCGGCGGCGCTTGTCCTGTGCCTAATCTATGCAACCGCGGTCTTCCGCTGGGTCTAAAGCCCGCTTTCGCCACGCTCACCGCCGAGTCTTCTGTCGGATAATGGAAATCTTTGGTATGAATAGTTCGGATTGCTTCGACAATATACTGAATTCAAAGAATTTTCATTTCCGGAAAGGGAAGTTCATGAAGAGATTCATTTACCATTCGGCTGCCGCAATGTTGTCGCGGGCCCCGATTTCCATGCAGACCAAATTCAAGGAAGCTGCCGAGCTGATGTACTGGAAGAAGATTCTACAGAAATCCAACGGCACCTTCTACAACGGCCATTTCGAGCGCAATTTCACCAGCCTCTTCGGGCTGGATCGCAGCTATTACGACGGCAAGCGTATGCTCGATATCGGCTGCGGCCCGCTCGGCAGCCTGGAATGGGCAGAAGGCGCGGCGCGGCGGGTGGGCCTTGACCCGCTTGCGGACAAGTATCTCGAGCTCAACCGGGGCACGCACAAGATGGAGTATGTCGCCGGCGGCTCCGAAAAGCTGCCCTTCGCGGAGTCCAGTTTCGACGTGGTCTCGATCTTCAATGCGCTCGATCACGTCGAAATGCTCGATGAAAGCATCTCCGAGAGCCAGCGTGTGCTGTCACCGGGTGGTGATTTGCTGATGATTGTCGAAATTAATCACGAACCTACGGTGACCGAGCCGCATCTGCTCGATGAAAACATATTGAGCAAATTCGACGCCTGCACCGTGGAGACAAGCCAGGTCTTTGCAATCCGGGACGATCACAACGTCTACAAAAGCATCGAAGAGGCCAACCCCCGCCTGAGCGCCGGGGATCCGGCGATCATATGCGCAAGATTGCGACGAAAATACTGACACCGACCCGCCAGGGCCGGTGTCGCGCTATCCCTTTCTGTGCCCGCACCGAGGGGCAGAAAGGGTTTGTACCAAAGGGAGGAAACCATGAACCTTAAGACAACGACAGCCATGGCGCTTGCGCTTGGCCTGCTGAGCGGGCCGGCCTTTGCCGACATGGAGGCGGCCACAGCCTTCCTCGATGCGGAGATCGGCGATCTGTCGGCGATCTCGCGTGAGGATCAGGAAGCCGAAATGCAGTGGTTCGTCGACGCGGCCCAGCCGTTCCAGGGCATGGAGATCAAGGTGGTCTCGGAGACGATCACCACGCATGAATACGAAAGCCAGGTGCTTGCCCCGGCCTTCGAGAAGATCACCGGCATCAAGATCACCCATGACCTCATCGGCGAGGGCGACGTGGTCGAGAAGCTGCAGACGCAGATGCAGTCGGGCGAGAACATCTATGACGCCTATGTCAACGACAGCGACCTGATCGGCACCCATTGGCGCTATCAGCAGGTGCGCAACCTCACCGACTGGATGGAGAACGAGGGCGCCGAGGTGACCAGCCCGACGCTCGATCTTGAGGATTTCATCGGCACCCAGTTCACCACCGCGCCGGACGGCAAGCTCTACCAACTGCCCGACCAGCAGTTCGCCAACCTCTATTGGTTCCGCTACGACTGGTTCACCGATCCCGTGATCATGGCCGAGTTCGAAGAGAAATACGGCTACGAGCTGGGTGTGCCGGTCAACTGGTCAGCCTATGAGGACATCGCCGAGTTCTTCACCGGCCGGAACATCGACGGGCAGGACATCTTCGGCTCGATGGATTACGGCAAGAAGGACCCCTCGCTTGGCTGGCGCTACACCGATGCGTGGATGTCGATGGCCGGCATGGGCGACAAGGGCGAGCCGAACGGCCTGCCGGTCGACGAATGGGGCATCCGGGTGAACGAGAACTCGCAGCCCGTGGGCGCCTGCATGTCGCGCGGCGGCGCGGCCAACAGCCCGGCGGCGGTCTATGCCGTCGACAAGGCGATCGAGTGGCTCAACAAATACTCGCCGCCCTCAGCCATGGGCATGACCTTCTCCGAGGCCGGCCCGGTTCCGGCGCAGGGCAACATCGCACAGCAGATGTTCATGTACACCACTTTCGTCGCGTCGCTGGTCGAGCCCGGCCTGCCGGTGATGAACGAGGATGGCACGCCCAAGTGGCGCCTCGCCCCGTCGCCGCATGGCGTCTACTGGGAAGACGGCATGAAGGTCGGCTATCAGGACGTGGGCTCGTGGACGTTGATGAAGTCCACCCCCGAGGACCGCGCCAAGGCCGCATGGCTCTATGCGCAGTTCGTCACCTCCAAGACCGTGGACGCGAAGAAGAGCCACGTTGGCCTGACCTTCATCCGCGAAAGCTCGATCCAGGACGAGAGCTTCACCGAGCGCGCGCCGAAGCTGGGCGGCCTCGTCGAGTTCTACCGCTCGCCGGACCGCGTGCGCTGGTCGCCTACGGGCACCAACGTGCCGGACTACCCCAAGCTGGCGCAGCTGTGGTGGCAGAACATCGGCGACGCGATGTCGGGCGCGAAGCCCGCACAGGAAGCCCTCGACAGCCTCTGCTCTGACATGGAGCGGGTGATGGAGCGCCTCGAGCGCGCCGGCATTCAGGGAGATCTGGGCCCGGTGATGAACGAGGAGAAAGATGCCGAAGAGTGGCTCTCGATGGAAGGCTCGCCGAAGCCGAAGATCGAGAACGAGCGTGAGGAGCCCAAGACGGTTTCTTACGACGAACTCGTCGCCTCGTGGCAGTGACCTAGATGTGAAGGGGGCGGGGCCTATGCCCGCCCCCTTCTTCTCGTCTTCGCCATGGCGCCGCGGCGCCATCGCCGATACGAGTTGGGTAAGAGACTGATTTGGATTGATAGAAGTCTGACGTGATGCGCCGTTTTTCAGCACAATCGCAGCAGGAGCCGAGCGAGCGCCGGCCCGTGGGATGGCGCCGCAACATTCGGGCTGAGCGCTTTATGCCAGCCAAACCCGGAGAGCCTTCGAACGGCGCGCACGGGTGGCAAAGCGCCATCCCGCCGGGACGGGACGGCGCTCGCCCGGCGGCTTCGCCTTGATTCCGGGCGGATCGCAACAGCACGCAATATCCGACAGGATAAGACAAACAAAAGGCCAGCAGACCCCATGACCCTCATCCTCGCCATCGACCAAGGCACCACCTCGACCCGCGCGATCCTCTTTGACGACAAGCTGCAGGTCACCGCCTCGGCGCAGGAGGAGTTCCCGCAGCATTTCCCGCAAAGCGGCTGGGTCGAACATGATCCGCTCGATCTGTGGTCCACCACCGCCGCCACCTGCCGCGCGGTGGTCGAGAAAGCGGGCGTCGGCGCGGATGACATCGCGGCCATCGGCATCACCAACCAGCGCGAGACCACGCTGGTGTGGGAGAAGGACACCGGCAAGCCGATCCACAACGCCATCGTCTGGCAGGATCGCCGCACCTCCGAGATGTGCCGCAAGCTGCGCGACGAGGGTTTCGAAGAGACGGTCACCGAAAAGACCGGCCTGCTGCTCGACCCCTATTTCTCGGCGACCAAACTGGCGTGGATCCTCGACCGGGTGGAGGGCGCGCGCGAACGGGCAGAGAAGGGCGAGCTGCTCTTTGGTACGGTCGACAGCTGGCTGGTGTGGAAACTGACCGGCGGCGCGGTGCATGCCACCGACGCCACCAATGCCGCCCGCACCATGCTCTACAACATCCGCGAGGGCCGCTGGTCCGAGGCGATCTGCAAGCGGCTGAACATTCCCACCAAGATGCTGCCCGAGGTGCGCGATTGCGACGCGAACTTCGGCGAGTGCCGCGCCGATCTCTTCGGGCGCCCGATCCCGATCCTCGGTATCGCGGGCGATCAGCAGGCGGCGACGATCGGGCAGGCGTGCTTTCAGCCCGGCATGGTCAAATCCACCTATGGCACCGGCTGTTTTGCCTTGCTCAACACCGGCGACACGCCCGTGGTCTCGCAAAACCGGCTGCTGACCACCATCGCCTATCGCATCGGCGGCAAGACCACCTATGCGCTCGAAGGCTCGATCTTCGTGGCAGGCGCGGTGATCCAATGGCTGCGCGACGGGCTGCAGGTGATCCGCCATGCCGCCGAAAGCCAGCCCTTGGCCGAAGCGGCAGACCCGGCGCAAGAGCTTGTGCTGGTGCCCGCCTTCACTGGCCTTGGCGCGCCCTATTGGAATGCCGACTGCCGGGGGGCGATCTATGGGCTCACCCGCAACTCCGGCCCCGCCGAGTTCGCCCGCGCCGCGCTGGAAAGCGTCGGTTATCAGACCCGCGACCTGATCGAGGCGATGAAGGCCGACTGGAGCGCGGCGCATGGCGATGTGGAGATGGCGGCGCTGCGCGTCGACGGCGGGCTCAGCGCGTCAGACTGGGGGATGCAGTATCTGTCGGATATTCTCGACGCGCCGGTCGAACGGCCCACGGTGCTTGAGACCACGGCCATGGGCGCCGCGTGGCTGGCCGGGCAAAAGGCGGGGCTGATGCCGGGTATGGAAGCCTTTGCGGAGGCATGGGCGCGCGAGGCGCGGTTCGAGCCGCAGATGGAGGCGGCGCTGCGCGAGCGCAAATACGCCGCATGGCGACGCGCGGTCGCGGCGACCATGGATTTCGGCGCACCGGGCGAGGGGACCGCGCCCGCCGAATAAGTCCGCCGACCAGTTCTGGTGTCCCGCCCCGGAGGCATTCTCTGGGGCGACTTTATGTTGCGTAATTGTAACATACCGTGGCGCCACCGCAGCGCCACGATTGAGGCTCTGCAAGGAACGTGGTTCTTCGCAGGGGCCAGCTAGCCGCGAGCAGTCCCCCTAAAATCCGCAACATCTCAACGCGTAGAGAGGATCGCTCATGGCATCCGCACGTGCGCGGCTGGCCTCTGGCACAGCCGTCTTTCTTCTGTCCGCCGTCCCGCTGACCCCGGTGCTGGCGCAGGATTTCACCCTCGGCGACGAGGCCGAGTATGAGCTCGGCACAATCGTTCTGACCGCCGAAGAACAGATCAAACAGGCCTTGGGCACCTCGACCATCACCGAGGAAGACCTGCAGAAGCAGCCGGTCGTCAACGATGTGGCCGAGATCATCCGCAAGATGCCCGGCGTCAACCTCAGCGGCACCTCGCCGTCGGGCCAGCGCGGCAACCAGCGGCAGGTCGACATCCGCGGCATGGGCCCTGAGAACGTGCTGATCCTGATCGACGGCAAGCCGGTGCTGTCGCGCACCTCGGTCAAGCAGGGCCGCTCGGGCGAGCGCGACACCCGCGGCGACACCAACTGGGTGCCCGCCGAAATGGTCGAAAGCATCGAGGTCATCCGCGGCCCGGCAGCGGCCCGCTATGGTTCGGGCGCGGCGGGCGGCGTGGTGAACATCATCACCAAGCAACCCGACGAAGATCTGCTGCAGCTCAGCACCTTCTTCGATGTGCCCGAAAGCAGCAGCGAGGGCATGACCCAGCGCTACAACGTGCTCTGGGCAAAGCGTCTGACCGACACACTCGGCCTGCGCTTCTCGGGCAGCTACAACAAGACCGATGGCGACGACACCGACATCAACGAGGCCGAAGCCGAGTGCTCGACGGATGAGGATACCGGCGAGGAAAGCTGTTATTCCGACTCCGGCAACGAGGGGGTGATCAACAAGGACGCCTCGCTGCGTCTCAGCTGGGAGCCCAGCGATATTAACCGTTTCGATGTCGATCTGGGCTGGTCGCGTCAGGGCAACATCTATGCGGGCGACACGCTGCTCGGCAATGGCATCGGCAACGACTCGCGCGAGGACGTGAACGAACTGGCCGAGGATGGCTCCGAGACCAACTCCATGGAGCGCTACACCTTCGGCGTCACTCACAACGGCAGCTACGGCTGGGGTGAGACGATGAGCTATCTGCAGTTCGAGCGCACGATCAACGAGCGCCTCTCCGAAGGCGGCGCGGGCGGCAGCGAAGGCGCGATCAACTCGCAGAGCGACTGGGACATCGTGACCCTGAACGCCCTCTCGGCGAAACATGAAAGCTACCTCAACCACAGCACGCTGGGCCGCCCGTCGGCGCTGACGCTGGGCGCCGAGGCGCGCTATGAGATGCTGGACCTCAGCGGTTACAACTCGTTCGCCACGGTGGAATCCGACGACTTCGATCCGGCCAGCGGCGATGAGCTCACCGAGCAGGCGACGCTTGGCCTCTACCTCGAAGACAACATCGAGTGGACCGACAAGCTGACGCTGACCCCCTCGGTCCGCCTCGATTACGCCGACACCTTTGGCTACAACTGGTCGGGCGGGCTCAATGCCTCCTACGCGATCAACTCCGCTTGGACGATCAAAGGCGGCGTGGCCAAAGCGTTCAAATCGCCGACGCTCTACCAGCTGGCCGACAACTACGTCTATGTGACCTCGGGCAATGGCTGCCCCTATCCCTATTACCGCGACGGGCCGTGCTACGTGCTGTCGAACCCGGACCTGAAGCCCGAGACCTCGATCAACAAGGAAATCGGCATTCAGTACACCGGCATGAACGGTATGAACGCCACGCTGACCTATTTCCACAACGACTACCGCGACAAGATCCAGTCGGGCACCGAACAGGTCGGCACGGCCTCGGTCTATCAGCGCGGCGCGTGGCGGGATGGGCGCCTGTACCAGTGGGAGAACATTCCCCAGTCGCGGGTGCAGGGTCTGGAGGGCAGCTTTGCCACCCCGATCGGCGAGGACTTCAACCTTCGCGTCAACGGCACCTATATGATCGAGTCGGTCCAGCAGCTCGAGCTTGAGGGTGGCGGCTCGGTCGAAGTGCCGCTGTCGCTGGTTCCCGAGTACACGATCAACGCCGCCTTGGACTGGCAGGCGAACGAGCGCATGACCGTGACGCCCTCGCTGACCCACTACGGCAAGATCGAGGCCACGAGCTACAGCGCCACCACGGGCTATGAAGAGGATGACACCGAGGACCGCGATCCCTACACGCTGGTCAATCTCGGCATGTCCTATCAGTTCGACAACGGCTTTAACCTGAAGGCCGGGGTGACCAACCTCTTCAACACCGAGATCCTGCGCTCGGGCGACGGGGCCAACACCTACAACGAGCCGGGGCGGGCCTATTACTTCGGCCTGACCAAGACGTTCTGAGGGCGTTTGCCACGGTCAAACCCGCTGCATGAAAAGGGCGGGCCGGATTTCCGGCCCGCCCTCCTTTTTGGGGACATACGTCTGGAACGTTCAGCGATCAGTGCGTCGCGTCAGCGCCGCGTACTGCGGCCACATCGCTGGCGCTTACCGCACCCGCGTCGTTGCCCCATGCCTTGCGCAGCCATGTCGCCAGCTCGGCCACTTCGCCATCCGACATTCGGTCGGCATAGCCCTGCATGCGCAGCGTCATCGGACGCTTGGCCGTGCCCGGCACCTCGGCACCATTCAGGATCACCGAGATCAGCGGCTTGGTTTCCGAGCCCGTCACCAGATGGTTGTCCTGCAGTTCCGGGAAGATGCCCGGAGCGCCCTTGCCGGTGGCAAAGTGGCAGCCGATGCAGTTGTCGGTGTAGAGACGCGCGCCCAGCGGCATTTCGGGATCCGCCGAGATCAGCATCTCTGCGGTTTCGCGGCCCGCATCGTCCGCTTCCGGATCCGGGGTCACGATCGGGCCTGCATCAGCGACAGTCTCGGGGGTCTCGACTTCTGCACCATCCATCCCCTTGAGGAAGGCGGCCATGGCGAGGTTGTCCTCATCGGTCAGATACTGCAGCGAGTGCTCGACCACGAGGCCCATCTCGCCGTTGGCGGCGGAATGCGCGTTGCGGCCGGTGGCAAGATAGTCCGCCAGCTCGCCCACGCTCCACGCCTGCGGAGCAGAGCCTTCGCCGCGCAGCGCCGGCGCGTTCCAGCCGTCGATGACGCCGCCGGTGAGGAAGCCGTCCTCATCCGCCGTCACACCGTCCTGCGCCATGAAGGGGGTGCGGGGGCTGTGGCACGCGGCGCAGTGGCCGGGGCCTTCGACGAGATACTGACCTCGGTCCTGCAGTTCGGACGCGCCCACCGGGTTGAACCCGGCGTCATGGGTCAGCGCCAGCCAGTTCCACGCGCGGATGCCGAAGCGCAGGTTGAAGGGGAACTTCAGCTGCGTTTCCTGCACCTCTTTCGACACCGGCTCGACCTCTGCCATGAGGTAGTCATAAAGGGCACGAATGTCCTCTTCCTTCATCAGGCGATAGTTCTCATAGGGCATCGCCGGATAAAGAAGGGTGCCGCCCTTGGCGATGCCGTCGACCATGGCCGCGCGGAAGTCGTCATAGGACCACTCGCCGATGCCGGTCTCGGCGTCGGGGGTGATGTTGGTCGACCAGATGGTGCCCATGGGCGAGGCGATGGCGCGGCCACCGGCAAGCGGCGCGCCACCCTCGGCGGTGTGGCAGGCCACACAGTCCGAGGCATGCATCACATATTCGCCCTGACCGGGCTCGGGCTCCCAGTTGGCAGCCAGTTCCTCAGCCGGTGCGCTACGCTGCACGGGCACGAAGATGAAGGCGAGCAGGCAGACGATGCCCAGAACCACGAGGCCGCCGACAATGCGGAGAAAGGTCTTCATTTACGTTCTCCTCAGACCAGCGGACGGGGGTTCGAGAGGTACTGCGTACGGATCGCATGCACCGTGTGATAGGCCAGACCGCCCACAAGCCCGGTCGGGTTGTACTGGGTGTTCTGCACGAAGTTGCCCGCGCCCATGGCGAAGACGTTGTGCGCCTTGAAGGTCTGGGAGTAGCGGTTGACCGCGCCTTCCTGCGCGTTCTCGGCCATGATGTGACCACCGGTGTTGTGCGTCGTCTGATAGGGACGCACGTCGTATTGCGCACCGATGTCCTTGAACCCGGCCTGCATGATGTCCGGGTTCATCGAAGCGGCCAGCGGCTCCATCTTCGACTTCATGAACTGGTTCATCTTCAGGTCGTTGTCCTGCCAGTTGAACGTCATGCGCATCAGCGGACGGCCGTGGCGGTCGGTGTAGGTGGGATCGAGGTCGAGGTGGTTGTTCGCATAGGCCATATGCGAGCCATGCGAGCCGATCGACATGGCGTGGCCGTACCACTCGCCGATGCCTTCCTTCCAGCCCGCGCCCCAGCTCGGCGTGCCCTTGGGCAGCGGCATGTTGCGGATCGGCTGGCCGTTGAACGTGCCCGAGCGCCAGTAAGAACCACCGATGAAGCCCTCGGCGCCGAAGTCGTTCTGGCTGATCGAGAAGTCGTCGATGACCATGCCGTTGGCACCGTGGCCGACGAAGGGGTTGAACTCGGCGTCCTTGAAGAACATCGAGACGCCGCCGTTCATCTGGTAGGCGTAGTTCTTGCCCAGCGTGCCCTCACCGGTCAGCGGGTTGTAGGCTTCGCCCAGACCCGAGAGCAGCATCAGGTGCACGTTGTTGAGCTGGTAGCTCGACAGGATCACGATGTCGGCGGGCTGGAAGACTTCTTCCTGCGCCGCTTCGTCCCAATAGGTGACGCCGGTCGCGGTCTTGCCGTCTTCGGCGAGTTCCACGCGCAGCACTTCCGAGCCGGTGCGGTACTCGAAGTTCGGCATGCGCTTCAGCGCGCCGAGGATCGCCGTTTGCGGCGAGGACTTGGAGTATTGGTAGCAGCCGTAGCGCTCGCAGAAGCCGCAGAAGTTACACGGCCCCATCTGCATCCCATAGGGGTTCACATAGGACGTGGACGCGATGCCTGCCGAGGCCGGGAACGGGTGGTAGCCCATCGCCTTGGCGGCTTCTTGGAATTTCGCGGAATCGTAGGTGGTCGGCAGCGGCGGCATCGGGAAGTCTTCCGAGCGCCAGCCTTCGAACGGGTTGCCGCCTTCGCGGATCTCGCCGTTGAGGTTGCCCGCATAGCCGGAGATGCCCGCGACCTTCTCGAACTGCGTGAAGAACGGTTCGAGCTCATCGTAGCTGACCGGGTAGTCCGCAAGGTTCATGCCCTCGGGAATGATCTGCTCGCCAAAGGTTTCCTCGACGTAGGAGCGCAGACGCATCTCGACTTCCTGCGGACGCCAGTTGAGGCCGTTCCAGTGCGTGCCGGCACCGCCAACGCCATTGCCGGGCAGGAACGATCCAAGCGAGCGGTAGGGCAGCGCGCGTTCGCCATCGTTGCGGCGCACGGTAACGGTCTGCTGGCTCGGCTTTTGCATCATCTTCAGACGCACGCCGTATTTCAGCTCGTCGATCTGCTGCGGGTATTCGAAGTTGGGGACGGTGCTCTGATCATGGCCGCGCTCCAGCGCGACGATGTCGAGGCCTTCCTGCGCCAGCTCGATGCCTGCGATCGAACCGGTCCAGCCGAGGCCGACAATGACCACGTCCTTCTTTTTTTCCTGACGTGCCATTGTTATGCCCTTTCGCCGCTGATCGAGACCGGACCAAGCGGGTATTTCACGTTGTGGCGCTCGGGCCATTCCCGATAGGCCGCGCGGGCACCGGGGAAGCCGATGTAGACCCAGGACTGCATGCCTTGGTTGCCGCCGTATTGCGGGTCGGCAAAATAGCCTTCCTTGGTGTTGCTCAGCAGCAGACCCCAAAACTCGCGCAGCTCGTTGGCCAGCGCGACGTCGCCGTTCTGCAGCGAGGTGAGCGAGGCGTCCTGCTGTTCGGGCGAGAGATCGGCAAAGGCCGCGCCATGGGTCTCTTGGCACCAGGCGTCAAAGGCGGGGATCGCCTGACGATAAACCTCGGCGGGGGTCAGCGGCGTCTGCCAGCCACGCGCGGGCTCGGCGGCGGCGTCATGCGGGCTTTCCATGTACCAATCGTCGGCGGTGCCGTAATCGCTGGCAAGCTGGCGGTCGATAAACACCGGCACACGCGCTTCGATCGCGCCGGGGCCATCGCCTTCGGAGGGGATGAGCCGCGCGGTCGCAGCCATCACAAAGGCCCATTCATCGGCGCTGAGATATTCGCGTTCGTATTGGTCGAGGGAGACGGGCGCCGGGGCTTCTTGCGCAGAGGCAGAGGCGGCGAGACCCGAGAGGGCGACACCAGCGGCGGAGGCTTTCAGAAAGCCCCGGCGGCTCGGGTATCCGGGTAGATCGGTCATAAAGGGGTGTCCTGCCGGTACTTAGGTGGAACAAACGTGCGCTCGCGCAGAGCGACACTTTGTCGCCCTACGCGGCGTCACCTTGCCGCGCAAGATGACCACGCCCGGATGCAACGCCGCTATGATCACAGATCATAAGCCCTTGAAGAGGCGACACGAAAACGTGACTTTGCGCATGATGACGGGAAAACCCCTCAAAATGAGGGCCGCCATGCATCGCGCATGACGGATTTGTTTAGCGTTAAACCACCCCTGTGAGCCCAGCCCGCACACTCACTGTGCATGAATGCAGAAGTCGCGTTTCCCTGCTGTGATCGCCGTGTTCTCGCATTTCGCACACAGCTGCATGCCAAAAAAAACGCCGCGGTCAGCAGGGCTGACCGCGGCGCGGAAATCTCTCACAATGAACGCTGGCGTCAGAAGTCCCAGTCTTCATCCTCGGTGGCCACGGCCTTGCCGATCACATAGCTCGAACCCGAGCCCGAGAAGAAGTCGTGGTTCTCGCTGTCAGGGCTCAGCGCGGCCAGAATAGCGGGGTTCACCTCGGCAGCTTCAGGCGGGAAAAGCGCTTCGAAACCAAGGTTCTGCAGCGCCTTGTTCGCGTTATAGTGGAGGAAGGCCTTGACCTCTTCCGTCAGCCCGATGCCGTCATACAGCTCTTCGGTGTAACGCGCCTCGATGTCGTAAAGCTCGAACAGCAGCGAGAAGGCGTATTCCTTCAGTTCGGCCTTGCGCTCCTCGCTCTCGCGCTCCAGCGCGCGCTGGAACTTGTAGCCGATGTAATAGCCATGCACCGCCTCGTCACGGATGATCAGGCGGATGAGGTCGGC
Source organism: Salipiger sp. CCB-MM3 (assembly GCF_001687105.1). NCBI lineage: Bacteria > Pseudomonadati > Pseudomonadota > Alphaproteobacteria > Rhodobacterales > Roseobacteraceae > Salipiger > Salipiger sp. CCB-MM3. The sequence continues at coordinate 1,286,711 of NZ_CP014596.1, read as the reverse complement.
GGTGTTGGTCAGCTTGGCGCGGCTCGACCAATACATCGGCAGGTAGAAGCCCGAGTAGAACATGAAGCTCTCGAGGAACACCGAGGCGACCTTGCGCTTCAGCGGATCGCTGCCCGCGGCATAGGTTTCCAGCACCGCGCGCGCCTTGGCCTGCAGATGCGGGTTCTCTTCCGACCAGCGGAAGGCCTCATCGACCTCACGGGTCGAGCAAAGCGTCGAGAAGATCGAGCTGTAGCTGCGCGCGTGCACCGCTTCCATGAAGGCGATATTGGTCAGCACCGACTCTTCATGCGGGGTCTGCGCATCGGGCATCATCGCCGGCGCGCCGACGCTGTTCTGGATGGTGTCCAGCAGCGTGAGCCCGGTGAACACCCGGATGGTCAGCCGCTGCTCGGCCTCGGTCAGCGTCGCCCAGCTTTGCACGTCGTTCGACAGCGGCACCTTCTCGGGCAGCCAGAAGTTGACGGTCAGACGGTTCCAGACCTCGAGGTCCTTCTCGTCCTGCAGCCGGTTCCAGTTGATCGCCCGCGGCACGGCGGGGGAGGTGACACTGTCCTTCATCGGATCATCCCATTCGCGGGCCATCGGCCCTCTATCATCCAGAGCGCCCCGCGCCCCTTTCATTGTTCCACAAATACGCCGGGGGTCCGGGGGCAGCGCCCCCGGTCCAGCGAAGGTCTCAGAGCGTGCAGGACACGCAGCCCTGCACCTCGGTGCCCTCCAGCGCGGTCTGGCGCAGGCGCACGTAGTAGATCGTCTTGATTCCCTTCTTCCATGCGTAGATCTGCGCGCGGTTGATGTCCCGCGTGGTCGCCTCGGCGGGGAAGAAAAGCGTCAGCGACAGGCCCTGATCCACGTGTTCGGTGGCGGCGGCATAGGTGTCGATGAGCTTCTCCGGACCGATCTCATAGGCGTCGCGGTAATACTCGAGGTTCTCGTTGTTCATGAAGGCGGCCGGGTAGTAGACGCGGCCGATCTTGCCTTCCTTGCGGATCTCGATCTTCGACACGATCGGGTGGATCGAGGAGGTCGAGTTGTTGATGTAGCTGATCGAACCGGTGGGCGGCACCGCCTGCAGGTTGCGGTTGTAAAGCCCGTGCTCCATCACGTCGGCCTTCAGTTGCTCCCAGTCGGCGCGCGTCGGCAGGGTGATGCCGTCGAACAGCGCCACGACGGTCTCGCTCTGCGGCAGCCAGTCGCGGGTCACATATTTCTCGAAGAAGCTGCCGTCGGCGTATTTCGACTTCTCGAAGCCCTTGAAGGTCATGCCTTTTTCCCGCGCCATGGCGCAGGAGGCGCGCAGCGCGTGATAGGCCACGGCGGCGAAATAGACCGAGGTGAACTCGACCCCCTCGTCCGAGCCGTAGTGCACATGCTCGCGGGCGAGATAGCCATGCAGGTTCATCTGGCCAAGGCCAATCGCGCGGCTCTCATCGTTGCCGCGGCGGATCGAAGGGACGCTGTCGATCGCCGACATTTCCGACACCGCGGTCAGCGCGCGGATCGCGGTCTCGATCGAGGTGCCGAAGTTGGGGCCGTCCATGGTCTTGGCGATGTTCATCGACCCGAGGTTGCACGAGATGTCGGTGCCCAGCTTCGAGTAGCTCAGGTCGTCGTTAAACTCCGACGCCTCGGCCACCTGCAGGATCTCCGAGCAGAGGTTCGACATGGTGATGCGCCCGTCCACCGGGTTCATCTCGTTCACCGTGTCCTCGAACATGATGTAGGGATAGCCGCTCTCGAACTGGATCTCGGCCAGCGTCTGGAAGAAGGCGCGGGCGTTGATCTTGGTCTTGCGGATACGCTTGTCCTCGACCATCTCCTCGTATTTCTCGGTGACCGAGATTTCCGAGAAGGGCACACCATAGACTTTCTGCACGTCATGCGGCGAGAAGAGGTACATCGGCTCGTTGCGCTTGGCGAGCTCGAAGGTCACGTCGGGGATCACCACGCCAAGGCTGAGGGTCTTGATGCGGATCTTCTCGTCGGCGTTCTCGCGCTTGGTGTCGAGGAACTTCAGGATGTCGGGGTGGTGCGCGTTCAGGTAGACCGCGCCCGCGCCCTGACGCGCGCCGAGCTGGTTGGCGTAAGAGAAGCTGTCCTCGAGCAGCTTCATCACCGGGATGACGCCCGAGGACTGGTTCTCGATGCCTTTGATCGGGGCACCGGCCTCACGGATGTTGGTCAGCATCAGGGCGACGCCGCCGCCACGCTTCGACAGCTGCAGCGACGAGTTGATCGCGCGGCCGATGCTTTCCATGTTGTCTTCGATGCGCAGCAGGAAGCAGGAGATCAGCTCACCGCGGCTCTTCTTGCCTGCGTTGAGGAAGGTCGGCGTGGCGGGCTGGAAGCGGCCCGACAGGATCTCTTCCATGAAGGACATCGCCAGCCCTTCGTCGCCGCGCGCCAACGCCAGCGCCACCATCACCACACGGTCCTCGTAGCGTTCGAGGAAGCGTTTCCCGTCGCGGGTCTTCAGCGTGTAGGAGGTGTAGTATTTGAACGCGCCGAGGAAGGTCGGGAAGCGGAACTTCTTGGCAAAGGCCGCGTCCCAGATCTTCTGCAGGAAGCTCTGCTCATACTGCGCGAGAACCTCGGCCTCGTAGTAGCCCTCGTCGACGAGATAGCCCAGTTTCTCGGTCAGCGAGTGAAAGAACACCGTGTTCTGGTTCACGTGCTGCAGGAAATACTGCCGCGCGGCCATGCGGTCCGCCTCAAAGCGGATGTTGCCGGCCTCGTCATAGAGGTTCAGCATCGCGTTGAGCGCGTGGTAATCCAGCGTCTCGTTCAGGCGGTCAAGCATGGGGTCCCCCAGAAAGCGTCGAGCCCGTCGTTGACGCGGGCGAAATCCTTGGTCGTTCCCGCCAGCTCGAAGGAATAGAGCAGGGGGACATTGCATTTTTGCGCGATGACGCGGCCCGCAAGGGCGAAGGTCTCGCCGAAGTTGCGGTTGCCGCCAGCGATCACGCCGCGCAGCAGCGCGCGGCGGGACGGGTCATTAAGAAAGCGGATCACCTGTTTCGGCACCGCGCCCCGGCCCTCGCCATCGGCGTAGGTCGGGCAGATCAGCACGAAGGGATCGGCGGTCTCGGGCGTCATCTCTTTCGGCGACACCGGGATGCGCAGCGCCGCCCGGCCAAGGCCAGAGATGAAGCGCGCGGTATTGCCGCTGGCAGAAGAAAAATAGACGAGCCCGGACATGGCCGATCCCCTCGAATGATCAGGAGGCGATGCGTGCGATCAGGTCGGGGCGGAAGCCCGACCAGTGGTCCTCGCCCGAGGTGACCACGGGCGCCTGGCGGTAGCCCATCTCGGTGACGCGAGCCATGGCGTCGGCGTCCTCGGTCAGGTCGATCACGTTGTAATCGATGCCCTTGGCGTCGAGCGCGCGGGTGGTTGCGGTGCACTGCACGCAGGCCGGTTTCGAGTAGACGGTGATCATGCTCTTGCGTCCTAAGCTGTGAAGGGGAGGGCGCGCCGCCGGACAGGACTTTTGCCTGCCGCCGTTTGATCACGCCCCGAACCCTCCGTTCGTGGTAAATTCTATCCGGCTTCCGGCAGGTCTCCTGGCTTTGCGGGTCGTGGTTCCGGCCGCGCCTTCCCGGGATATCCCAGTGGCTCTCAGGGCCTTCACTCGCCGCTTACAGTTGCGGGGGCAGCACCGGAATCAGACCGGTTTCCCTCTTAGCGCCGCGCCGGGCCGTCACCCGACTCGATGAACCGAAAGCAACTACATGTAGATCAGTTCACCAATAGGCCGTCAACATACAGTTAACGGTGGGCTGATCGGAAATCGCAAGATGATGTGGAATGAGGCAGATGAGACACGCGGCGCAGGTGGTGCCTCGGAATGCCTGCGGTCCAGAGACCACATCCGCCACGGCAGCGCCAGACGCCGCAATCCGAGCCCGCCCTTGCATCATTGAGCGGTGGACTGCTGCGACCAACGTAGACCGCAGAAACCGAGGCGGAATTGGCGCGCCTTCGCTGCCATGCACACAGAGCAGGGCAGGCTTGCAGCTTTTGCGATTGTGAGCAATTGGAACAGTTAGTACATTCTGCTCACAGACGCGGAAACGCGCTACGGGATTTCCCGGGGCTTACTCCTCCTCCCTCAAGCCCCGGAAATCGGCGGCGACCCTTCTCCTCCTCCCTTGGGTCGCCGCCTCCCCCCGTATCTTTCCCAAACGCTATCTTCCCTAAGGTTCCGAACCTCTGCATGGTCGATCCCGCGTGGGCGGCAATGCGCCGATCCTTCCGCGCAGACGCCGCCGGGCCTCATGGTCCGCCCATCCCGTGCCATAGGAGTTTCGCATGCCCCATATCGTTCTCGTCGCGACCGGAGGCACCATCGCCTCTTTTGCTCAGACCGAAGGGGGCCCGGTGACCGCCGGGCTGACCGGCGACGCGCTGCTGAAAAACCTGCACGCCCCATTGCCGGGCATCGAGGTCACCGTCGACAACCTTCCCGCGGCGGGCAGCAACGCGCTGACACTAGAGACAGTGCATAGCTTCTGCCGCCATATTGACGCGCGTCTGGCCGAGCCGGGTGTCGATGGGGTGGTCGTCACCCATGGCACCGACACGATGGAGGAAAGCGCCTTCCTCGCCCGCCTGCTGGTCAAATCCGACAAGCCCGTGGTGTTTACCGGGGCGCAGCGCCACGCGGGCCAGCCCGACACCGACGGGCCGCGCAACATGCGCGACGCGCTGCTCACCGCCGCCACGCCCGACCTGACCGGCGTCGGCGCGGTGATCGTCTTCGAGGGCGACATCCACGGCGCGCGCTACGTCAGCAAGGTGCACAGTTCGCGCGTCGACACCTTCCGCTCGAACGGCCACGGCAAGCTGGGCGAGATCGACGAGGGCGAGGTGCATCTCTACTCCCGCCCGGCGCGTCCGCGGTTTGTCATCGACACGCCCGCGCTCGATCCCGATGTCGAACTGGTGGCGCTGGGGCTCGGCAGCACGCCGCGCTATCTGCGGTGGGCCGGGGCCAATGGCGCCAGCGGCGCGGTGATCGAGGCCTTTGGCCGCGGCAATGCGCCCAAGGGCTTTGCGGATGCCGCGCGCGATCTGGTGGCGGCGGGCATCCCGGTAATCCTCGCCTCGCGCTGCCCCGAGGGGCGCACCCGCGCCATCTACGGCTCCGACAGCGGCGGCGTCACCATGGTGGAGGCAGGCGCACTGCTCGCCGGGGACCTGAGCGCCGCCAAGGCGCGGCTGCTGCTCGCCGCGCTCTTGCCGACCCTGCCCGCAGGTGCCGGGCGTATGGCGGCGATCGCCGAGGCCATCGCCAAGGTCTGACAGACCCTCCCGCGCGATTTTCCGCGCGGGCACGGGCATTTCCGCGGCGGATGCCTATCTCTAGCGAAGGCAAGAGACAGCAGGACCCCGCAGATGAGCAGTTTCCCCGATCGGATCGGCCCGATCCTCTATTTCCGTGCCGCAGAGGCAGATGCGCTGCGCGTCGCCGCGCTTGTGGTGCGCCCCGAGGGCGAGACGCCCGGCGAGATGCTGGCGGGCGGCATGGGTGTCGCCCCGCTGCCTCTGGCCGCCTGCGAGGGCCGCCAGCTTTGGCGCTATGATCTGACGCTGCCGCAGGACGCGCCGCACTACAGCTTCGAGGGCCGCGAGCGCCGGGTGCAGGTGGAACTCTCCGGCGATCTGCGCATCGCCTTCGTCTCCTGCAACGGCGAAGAGCATGGCGATCTTGGCCGCGACGCCGAAGAGCGCAACGCCATGTGGCAGCGCCTGCTTGGCCAGCACCGGGACAGCCCCTTTGGCCTCATGCTCATGGGCGGCGACCAGATCTATGCCGACGAGGCGACCGACGGCCATCCGCTCAGCGACGACTGGCCGGACGATATTCCCGAAAGCCCCACGCCCGCGCAGCTTGCCGATCTCGAACGCCACCTGCGCGCCCGCTTCTTCGAGCGCTACCTCAGCACCTTCTCGGCCCCCGGATTTTCCGAGGTCTCCGCCGAAGTGCCCGCGCTTTGCGTGTGGGACGATCACGATATCTGCGACGGCTGGGGCTCGCTGCACCGCGACGCCACCCGCTCGGCGGTGGGGCAGCTGCTGTTTCGCGTCGCGCGCGAGACCTATCTTCTGTTCCAACATGCGGCGCGCGAAGAGGATGTGCCGCAGCTTTTCCTCGACCCTGAGGGGCGCAGCCTGTCGTGGCGCCATGAACTGCCCGGCCTGACGCTCTTTGGCCCCGACCTGCGATCCGAGCGGGGGCGCCGGCAAGTCATGGGCGCGCCGGGCTGGCAGGGCGTCACCCAGATCGAAGGCGGCCCGCATACGTTCCTCGTCTCCTCCGTGCCGCTGCTCGGCCCGCGCCTGTCGCTGATCGAGGGGCTGATGATGGCGATCCCGAAGATGCAGAAATACGAGGACGATCTGCGCGACCAATGGCAGAGCCGCGCACATCGCGACGAATGGCGGCGGATGCTGAGCGAAGTGCTGCGGATGCGCCGCGCCGGGCCGGTCACCGTGCTGTCGGGAGAGATCCACCTTGCCACCCGCGCCGAGATGGGGGCGGGCGAGCATCTCATCCACCAGCTTGTCGCTTCGGGCATTTCGCACCGCGCGCCGCCGCGCGCCTATGCGCTGGGGCTGGGCACGCTGGCGGGACTGGGCGAGGCACCGCTGCCCGAGCATCCGATCCGCATCCGCCCGTTGCCGGGCCAAAGCACGCGCTACGCGGCAGAGCGCAACTACCTGCGGCTGGAGCGCCGCAGCGGCCAGTGGCGCGCGATCTGGGAGCTTGAGGACAGCGGCCCAACCCCGGCCATGGCACTGTGATGGCACCTTCGCGCTCCGCCTGTCACCATGACGCCGCCATGTAACCGGCTCGTGACATAAATGCAGCATGTGAAACTCATAATTTAGCCCGAGGCAGAATGACGCATGCGCAACGTCAGGTGGTACGAATCACCTGACCCGTCCGGTCCGTCTGGTTAGACTGCCCGTGCAGGAGGGAAGACGGCGTCGAGCCGGGCAGGGTCCGCCAAAGACCCGCGCCAGCGCCCCACGCCCTGCCTTCGTCCCGCGCAAGGATGACCATCCTATGGGAGAATTGACATGGACGGAAACGACATCAGCACCGCAGGCAAATGCCCGGTGATGCATGGCGGCCTGACCGAGCGGGGCCAGTCGGTCACCAGCTGGTGGCCCAAGAGCCTCAACCTCGACATCCTCAGCCAGCACGATCTGAAGACCAACCCGATGGGGCCGGACTTCGATTATCAAGAAGAGCTGAAATCGCTCGACGTCGAGGCGCTGAAGGATGACCTCCGTCAGCTGATGAAGGACAGCCAAGCGTGGTGGCCCGCCGATTGGGGGTCCTACGTCGGCATGTTCGCCCGCGTCGCGTGGCACGCGGCAGGCTCTTACCGTCTCGCCGACGGGCGCGGTGGCGGCGGCACCGGCAACCAGCGCTTCGCGCCGCTGAACTCCTGGCCGGACAACGTCAACACCGACAAGGGCCGCCGCCTGCTCTGGCCGATCAAGAAGAAATACGGAAACAAGGTCAGCTGGGCTGACCTGATGATCCTTTCGGGCACCATCGGCTATGAGGTCGCTGGCCTGAAGACGTTTGGCTTCGCCTTCGGCCGCGAAGACATCTGGCACCCCGAAAAGGACGTCTACTGGGGCGCCGAGAAGGAATGGCTCGCTGCCTCCGACAACCGCTATGACGACGTGTCGAACCCCGCGACCATGGAGAACCCGCTGGCCGCCGTGCAGATGGGCCTGATCTACGTGAACCCCGAAGGGGTGAACGGCCAGCCCGATCCGCAGAAGACCGCCGAGCAGGTCCGCGAGACCTTCAAGCGCATGGCGATGGATGACGAGGAAACCGCCGCGCTCACCGCAGGCGGGCACACCATCGGCAAATGCCACGGCAATGGTCTCGCCGAGAACCTCAGCGCCGATCCCGAAGCCGCCGAGCCCGAGTACCAGGGCATCGGCTGGATGAACACCAAGGGCCGCAGCATTGGCCGCGATCAGGTGGTCTCGGGCATCGAGGGCGCATGGACCTCCAACCCCACGCAATGGGACATGGGCTGGTTCGACATGCTCTTCGGCCACGAGTGGGAGCTGAAGAAATCCCCCGCCGGCGCATGGCAGTGGATGCCGGTGGACATCAAAGAAGAGGACATGCCCGCCGACGTCGAAGACCCGTCGATGAAGACCATGCCGATCATGACCGACGCCGATATGGCGATGAAAGTGGACCCGGCCTATAACGCGATCTGCCAGAAGTTCATGGCCGACCCCGCCTATTTCGCCGACACTTTCGCCCGCGCGTGGTTCAAGCTGACGCATCGCGACATGGGCCCCAAAGCGCGCTACTTCGGCCCGGACGTTCCCGCCGAGGATCTGATCTGGCAGGACCCTGTCCCCGCGGGGACAACCGATTACGACGTTGCCGCGGTGAAGGCGAAAATCGCTGCATCCGGCCTCAGCCCTGCCGAAATGATCGCAACCGCCTGGGACAGCGCCCGCACCTACCGCGGCTCGGACATGCGTGGCGGCGCCAATGGCGCGCGCATCCGGCTGGCGCCGCAAAAGGACTGGGCGGGCAACGAGCCCGTGCGTCTTGCCAAGGTGCTTTCGGTGCTGGAACCCATCGCCGCCGAAAGCGGTGCCTCCATTGCCGATGTGATCGTGCTGGCGGGCAATCTCGGGGTCGAGCAGGCGGCCAAGGCCGCGGGCGTCGATCTTGACCTGCCCTTCGCGCCGGGCCGCGGCGACGCCACCGACGAGATGACCGACGCTGAAAGCTTCGATGCGCTCGAGCCGCTGGCCGATGGCTTCCGGAACTGGCTCAAGCAGGACTATGCCGTCTCCGCCGAGGAGTTGATGCTCGACCGCGCGCAGCTGATGGGGCTGACCGCGCCGCAGATGGTGGCGCTCTTCGGCGGTATGCGCGCCATGGGCACCAACCACGGCGGCACGGCGCATGGGGTCTTCACCGACCGCCCCGGCGCGCTCAGCAACGACGTGCTGGTCAACCTCGTGGACATGGCCAACACCTGGGTGCCGGTAGGAGAGGGGCTCTATGAGGTCCGCGACCGCCAGAGCGGCGCGGTCAAATGGACCGCCACCCGCATGGACCTGATCTTCGGCTCCAACTCGATCCTGCGCGCCTATGCCGAGGTCTACGCGCAAGACGACAACGCCGGGAAATTCGTCAAGGATTTCGCCGCAGCCTGGACACAGGTGATGAACGCCGACCGCTTCGATCTGAAGTGAACTCGCGCATAAATTGAGAAGAGGCCCGCAGCCCTATGGCGCGCGGGCCTTTTTTCTGCGCGCAACCAAGCCGCCCCCCGGGCTTCTTCTCTTTAAAAATACGCCGGGGGAGTCGCGCGTCGCGCGACGGGGGCAGCGCCCCCTCAGCCCTTCGTCATTCAGCTCTGACCTGCCCGCGCCTTCAGCCGGTGCAGCACTTCCTCGCCGCCGCCATCGCCTTCGAAGAGTTGCCAGCGCTCCAAGAGCGGTTGGCCCGAGTTGCGGCAATGGTGCGCCATGGCCGCGCGTGCGCCACCGGCGTCGCGTGCGGCGAGCGCATCGACAATGGCCACATGCTCGTCGCGCGAGAACCGCGCAATGTCCTCGGCGCTCTGGCGGTTATTGAGGCGGGTCCATTCCGGATAGCGCTGACGCACGCGCCAGAATTCCTCGACCACCGAGACGAAGACCGAATTGCCGGTGGAGCGCGCGACGATCAGATGGAACTCGCGGTCATGCGCCTCGATCCGGTCGAAGGGCAGGGCGGTGTCGCACATGCCCTCGATACAGGCGTTCAGCGCCGCGATTTCCTCGGGCGAGATCGCCCCGGCGGCGATGGCGGCAATCTCGGGCTCGAAGACGGCGCGCGCCTCGACCAGTTCGAAGAAGCCCGGCAGGCCGCTCGGTTCGCCCTTCACCTCTGGCGGAGCGGCGGGCAGCGTATCGGCGACAAAGGCCCCGGCGCCGTAGCGGGTGACCACATAGCCCATAAGCTCCAGCGCGATCATCGCCTCGCGCACGGTGGTGCGGCTGACCCCGAGCTTTGCGACCAGATCCTTGTCGGCAGGCATCTTGGTGCCGGGCGCGAAGTCACCGGCGCGGATGCGCGCGGCGATCTCCTCGGCCACCAGCCGGTATCGTGGGGTCTGGATAATCGGGGTCAGCATCGCGTCTCTTTCGGCCCGTCAGGCCTTGGGCATGTCGTCTTCCATGTAGTAGCGCACGTTTTCCTCGAAGCTCGCGTCGGCTTCAAGCCCCAGCGCCAGCGCCTTGTCGAAGCGATAGTCGAACCGCCAGCCGCGCACGATCGCGGCGATCTCGGGCTGTTCTTCCCATTTGATCAGCTGCGCGGGTTCCGGCCCGGCCACGGCGGTGAGCGCGTCGATCATCTGGCGGATCGACAGGCGTTGTCCGGGCATGGTCATGCAGCGCTGCATGCCGAGGTCTTCGGCATCAAGCTCGGCGCCCTTGATCAGGTTTTCCACGCAGCGGCGCGGCGAGAGGTAGAAATGCTCTTGCCCTTCGTCCACCGGGCAGATCGCCGGCTCGCCGTTCAGCGGCTCGCGGATGATCGAGGACATGAAGGACGAGGCGGCGCGGTTGGGCTTGCCCGGACGCACCGAGATGGTCGGCAGGCGGAAGCCGCGGCCATCCACATAGCCTTTGCGCGAATAATCGTTGAGCAGCAGTTCCCCAATGGCCTTCTGCATGCCGTAGGAGGTCTGCGGGTTGGGAATGGTGTAATCGGTGATCGGGTCGGGCACCTCGCCGCCGAAGACCGCCAGCGAGGAGGTGAAGACCACCACCGGGCAGGTCTCCAGCGCGCGGCAGCGCTCCAGCACGTTGAGCGTGCCGTCGAGGTTGACCTTCATGCCTGCCTCGAAATCGGCCTCGGCATGGGCCGAGACGACGGCGGCGAAATGGAAGATCACGTCGGTCTCGGCGTCGATCAGCGCGTCCACCGAGGCACGGTCGGTGATGTCGCAGGCGCGGGTCTCGACCGGGAAGGGGGCCTCAATGGGCTCGGGCGCCACAATGTCGGCCAGCGTGATCTTGTCGATGGGCGCGTCGCGCAGGTCGCCGCGCGCGGCGAGGCTTTGGGCAACCTTGCGGCCGACGAAACCGCCGCCGCCGATGATCAGAACGTTCATCCTAAGTGTCTTTCCGTAGCAATGGAGGGACGCGCGCGGCCGGGGATGGCCGCGCGCTCAGATGTGGGGCCGGGATCAGCTGTCGCTGTCCTGACCAAGGCCGATGCGCTTGAGGAAGGCCTTGTGGCTGTCGACCATGACCTTGGCCTCGGGCGATTTCTCGGCCCAGACGTCCCAGCGGCTGATCGCGGCCTTGCGGAAGGCGGCGCGGTCCTCGGCGGACCAGTCGTAGATCGTCACGCCTTTCTCGGGCAGCGAGGTCAGCGCCTCGCCGTTCTGCACGATGGTGCGCATCATCAGGTTCAGCGCCAGATCATCCACCGCCGCTTTCAGGATCGCCTGCTGCGCCGGCTCGAGCCCGTCCCAGACCTGCTTGTTGCAGGCCAGATGGTCCGAGCTCATCGAGTGGAAGCCGGGGTAGGTGGTGTGCTTGGCGATGTCGTAGATGCCAAGGCCCACGTTGTTGGCCAGCGTCGAGGCGTCCGCCCCGTCGATGATGCCGGTTTCCAGAGCGGTGAAGATCTCGGTGAAATCCATCACCACCGGGGTGGCCCCCAGTTCGGCGAAAATCTCGGATTCCATGCCCGGCGGCGAGCGGAATTTCCAGCCCTTGAGGTCTTCGATCCCGGCCAGCGGCGCGGTGGAGTTCATCGACTCCTGACCGCCCAGATAGGCGCCGACGAATTCCATCCCGCTTTCGTGGTACAGCTCGTTGATCGCCTCGCGGCCACCGCCCTGCGAGATCCAGCTCAGGTACTGCAGCGGCGTGTCGTAGCCGCCCATGGTGTCGGCGACGAATTGGAACGCCGGGTTGCGCCCGGTCTGATAGCTGGGGTTCGTCATGTCGCAGTCGAGGATGCCGTTGGCGGCGGCCCCGAAGGTCTCGGCCGAGGCGACGACGGCGGAACTGTAGAACATCTCGAGGTCGAGCGAGCCGCCCGACATGGTTTCCACCTGCTCGGCGAACTCGCGCACAAGCTGGCCTGCGACGGATTCCGGCGACTGGTGGGTCTGGATGCGCAGCGTGGTCTGGGCACTGGCGGCACCCGCCAGCAGGATCGCGCCGGCAACGGCGGCGGTAAAGGTCTTGGACATGAATTCTCCTCCCTGTGAATCGTCCTCCAGGGAAATGCGTAGCAAGGGCATTGACTGATTGCCAGACAATCCGTCAATCACGCAGCGCGTTTGCGGGTATCCGCAGATTGGGCGCTGGGTCGGGGCGAGATCACGGCCATGTCATGTGACACGCCAAATACTTGACTGGAAAAGTCGGTCATTCTAGTCAGATGGTACCTGCGCGCCCCTCGCCGCAGAGCCACGGCGCTGCGCCCAAGCTATTGCTTTCAGTTTTCAGCGGCCCGCCCGGCCGCCTCCAAAGGAGGACTCTCATGTCCCTTGCCACGGCACTCCGCACTGGCGTCTGCGGTCTCGCGCTTTCCGCGCTGATGGCTGGCGCTGCGCTTTCCGATCCGTTCACCGGCCTTGCCAAGGGCTTTGAGGGCCAGATGATCGCCGAGGGGCTGAACCGTGCGCCGATCACCGCCGGAAGCACCGCCGAGATCCGCGGCAAGGGCTTCACCCCCGGTCAGAGCGTCGTGCTGCGGCAGAATGGCGTCGCGCTGAACGAGGGCGCGCCGATCGTGGCCGATGCCAAGGGCACCTTCCGCACCGAGATCACCGTCCCCGAAGCCGCTGAGCCGGGGCTTTACCCGGTGGTGGCCGAGATCGCCGATCCGGCCTTTGCCATGACCGTGGACCTGAAGGTCTCGCCGGTGCTGCCCGAAAGCGGCGGGCTCAACGTCACGTCGCAGAAACTGGCGTCGGGGCTCTATCAGGTGGCGCAAACCCCGGATGCGCTCTACGTGACCTCCGCCGTGGGCCGTCCGCCGGTGACCGAAAGCAAGCTGATGAAGCTTGATCCGTCGACGCTGGAAGTGCTGGCTGAAGTGACCCCCGCAGACGCGCCGGATGGCGACAATGGCCGCGATGGCGGTGTCTTCGCGGTCTATGGCGTTGGCGTCGACGTGGCGCAGGGGCAGGTCTGGGTGACAAACACGCGGCAGAACACCGTGGCGGTCTATAGCGCCGACGATCTGTCGCTGATCAAGCAGTTCGAGCCCGGCGCGGTGCCGCACCCCCGCGATGCGCTCGTGCTGGACGGCAAGGTCTACGTCAGCGCCACCTTCGAGCCGGTGATCCACGTCTTCGACAGCGCGACGCTGGAAGAACTGGCCCCGATCGAGCTGCGTTCGGGCAAGCGCGGCGAGCGCTTTGGCACCGCCAGCATGGACATCGACGCCGAGAGCGGCAGGCTGGTCGTGGTCAGCCTGACCACCGACGAGGTCGCGACCGTCGATCTGGGCACCGGCACGCAGACCTCTGTGCATGCGCTGCCGCTGTCCAAGCGCACCATCGGCGTGGCCTATGACGGGGCCGACGGTTTGATCTTCACCACCGGCATGAACACCGACAACCTGCTGATCCTCGACGCCAAGACCGGCGAGGCGCTGCATGACGTGCCGGTGGGCTCGGGGCCGCTCAACGTGACCTATGACGCGGTGAACGATCTGGCGTGGGTCGCAGTGCGCGGCTCGGACTCGCTGGTCGCCGTCTCGCCCGAAGGCGACGTGGTGGCGAAGACCGAGATCGGCAGCTACCCCAACCACCTGACAACCGCCGAAGACGGCGGCGTCTTTGTGGTCAACAAGGCGCGCGGCGCCGAGGATGAAAGCGGCGATCACATCAGCCACGTGACTCCGGGCAGTTGACCCCGAGCAGCTAACCCGGCACGGCGGGTGCCTCACTGGCACCCGCCCCATGCTCAGGCGCCGCGCACCCGCTTGGCCCAGAGATGCGTGGCGAGGCTGATCACCAGCCAGCCCACGAACAGCAGCGGCGCTCCGGCGAAAGAGAGCGGCAGCGCCACGGCACCAAAGAGGATCGGGATCAAGTCGGATGCGTCCCAGCCTTGGCGCAGGATGTCGGGCAGCAGCCCCACGGCACTGCCAAAGAGCCCCGCCACCATCAGCGCCACGATCGAGCCGACGAAGCCCAGCAGATAGCCCCCGATCCCGCGCCGCCCGTAAAGGCCCGACAGCAGCCAGCCCGACAGCGCCCCGCCCAGCACCATGGCTATGAGATAGCGTATCTGCAGGCCGCGCGGCTCGGCCACCGCCCGCTCCGGTCCGAGCGCCACCGCATCCTCATAGAGGAACGCGAAGAACAGCAGCCCGCCGACGAGGGCCATCATGAAAGTCGTGACAAATCGCGCGGTGCGTGCGTGCGGAGCCATCCAAAATCCCTACCTTTTCAAAATGCGGAGATCCGGCGGCGCGCACCACCGGGAGAGTAATCGACGGCGAGCCTAGCACAGGCATTTGCACCCGTCGCCCCCTCAGACTTGCCGGATGCGGGGCTCATCGCATTGGTGCGGCAGGGGAATTCCGCGAACGCGTAGGGCTGGGGGCGTGCGGCGCTTGCCCGTCAAGCGGGCATAGGCCATCATGGCCGCAACTGCAGCCGGAGCGTTGGAGCGCGGTTTGAAACACCACAGGCTGCGGCGAGGAGAATTGCGCAAAATGCATTGTTTACAGGGAGGTATCTCATGAACTCTTTGCAAGGTCTGGCCCGCCGTCTTGGCCTCGCCAGCCTGCTGCTGGCCTTTGGAGGAGCGCCGCTGATGGCCGACACCGTAGAGCTTCCCGTGGTTGTGCATCTCGCCGAGGGGGCCACGCTGCCGCCCGAGGCGCTGCTAGAGGTCTCGCTGCTGGACGTGTCGCGGGCAGATGCCCCGTCCATCGTGATCGCTGAGCGCAGCTATCGTATCGAGACGCTGCCGGTGCAGATCCGGCTGCCCTATGACGACGCGCAAATCGATCCGCGCATGAGCTATGTCGTCTCGGGCAAGGTCGCCTCGGGCGCCACCACGGTCCTGCGCACCACCACCGCTTTTTCCGCGCTGACCCGCGATGCGCCCGAACGTCCCGAGATCACGCTTGAACAGATCGCGCCGGTCCCCTCGGCCGAGACGGCCAAAGACCCGGCTGCCGCGCCGATGCGCATCACCGGCGTCGAATGGGCGGCCTCCGAGATTGGCGGTCGGCTTCTGGTGACCGAGGATCCGCCCAGCATCGCCTTTGACGAGGACGGCAGGTTTTCCATGTACGGCGGCTGCAACCGCTTTTCCGGACGGGCCGAGATCGGCGCGAGAACGATCAGCTTCATGCAGCCCTTCGCGGGCACCCGCCGGGCCTGCCCGGAGCCGCGCATGAAGCTCGATCAGGACATGGTCGCCGCGCTCGAACAGGCATCGGGCTATCTGCGCAGCGGCAACCGCCTCAGCCTCACCAATGCCGCCGGGGTGACCGTGCTGCGGCTGATGGAACGGCCCGAATAAACCACATGAAGTGCCGCTGCGTCACCCCGGCGCGGCGGCACCTCCGGCAATTCAATTTCCAGCGCGCGCGCCTATATACACTCGACCGGCCGATCCGCCCTTCAGTTCCCCCACCATCTCTGGCAAGGGGAGGGCGAAGACGGCCCCCGAGGAGGCGATGGAAAAGATCAATCTGCCCGAGCGCGCCGGATGGCGCGACAAGGCCGAAGAACTGGGCTTCAGCTTTGCTGACATGCATGGCGAGCCCTATTGGGACGAAACGTCGGCCTATCGCTTCACGCTGCGCCAGATCGAGGATGATCTTGAAGATCCCTCAACCGAACTGCATGGCATGTGCCGCGAGGCCGCCGCTGCGATCACGGCAAGCGAAGAGCTGATGACCCGGCTCGGCATTCCCGCCGAGCATTGGGACCTTGTCGCCGAAAGCTGGCAGCGCGGTGATCCCGAGATCTATGGCCGCTTCGATTTCGCCTATGACGGGCAGGGGCCTGCGAAGCTGCTGGAATATAACGCCGATACGCCGACCTCTCTTTACGAGAGCGCGTCTTTCCAATGGCTGTGGCTCGAAGAACAGATCGAAGCGGGCGTGCTGCGCGACGGTGACGACCAGTTCAACGGCATCCATGAGGCGCTGGTCGAGCGCTTCCGTGCGCTGTTCGAGCCGGGCACCGATCTGCATTTCACCGCCGCCGGTGGCAATGCCGAAGATTACGGCACCGTCGAGACCATGGGCTGGGCGGCGCGCGAGGCGGAGCTTGGCGCGCATTACAGCGATCTCGAAAAGCTCGGCGTCAGCACCGAGGGGCAGTTCCTCGACGCCGAAGACCGGGTGATCGGCACGCTCTTCAAGCTCTATCCTTGGGAAGACCTGCTGCGGGACGATTATGCCAAGCACCTGCGCACCGCCGGCTGCCTGATGCTGGAGCCTGCGTGGAAATCGGTGCTGTCGAACAAGGGGCTGCTGCCCGTGCTTTGGCGGATGTTCGAAGGCCATCCGAACCTGCTGCCTGCCTTCTTCGAGGACGAGGTGAGCGGCGCGCTGGCTGGAGATGCGGTGAACGACCCGCTGATCTCTCGCGCTGCAGAGGCGCTGCAGGCAGGCCATGTGAGCAAGCCGATCTTTTCGCGCGAGGGCGCTTCGGTGCGGATCACCGAGAATGGCGCACTGCTCGAAGCGGCGCCCGACGGCGGCTATGAAAACCACGCGCGTGTGGTGCAGGCCTACCAGCCGCTGCCGGTCTTTGAGGGCTTCCGCCCGGTGATCGGCGCATGGGTGATTGGCGAGACCTGCGCTGGCATCGGCGTTCGCGAAGACCGCGCGCGCATCACGCAGGATCTGTCGCGCTTTAAGCCGCATTTCATTAGAGACTGATTTATCCAGACGACCGGGAGAGACACCGATGAGAAAACGTTCCAGAACCGTCGCGCTGGCGATCGTCGGCGCCGCCTCGTTCAGCCTTGCGGGCTGCCGCGAGGAGCAGGTGGACGCGCAGGCCTTTCCCGATCTGGAGAGCTGCCGAAGCGCCGCGATCAACGGCGGCATGTTCTCGGCGCAAGATTGCGAGACCGCTTTTCAGGACGCCGAGACGCTGCATGTGGAATCCGCGCCGCGCTATGACAGCCTGCAGGTTTGCGAAGAGCAGCATGGCGAAGGCGCCTGTGACAGCGAAGCACAGCAGGTTCAGGGCGGCTCTGGCGGTATCTTCATGCCGCTGCTGGCGGGTTATCTGATCGGCAATATGCTCGGCGGGCGTTCCGGAATGGCGGCCGCACAGCCGCTGTATCGCACCCCCGACGGGCGCTTCACCAATGCCACCGGCGCCAGCACCTATTCGAGCAATTCGGGCCGCGCGAAGCTGGGCACCAGCATGTTCTCGAAACCGCCGACCACCGCAGGCAAAGCGCCGATGACCCGCGCCAGCGTCGCCTCCCGCGGCGGCTTCGGTCGCACCGGCGGCGGACGCAGCAGTTTTGGCGGATGACGCCTTGAAGGTGTGAAGAGGCGCGACCGGATCGGCACGCGTGCTTGCTGACGAAAAGTCTAAACCCGGGATATGGCTCTGCGAAGCTCTATGCAAAACAGCGTCGCAAAATCCGATCTGCATAGATTCGCCTTTTTTATGAAAATGAATTGCGATATGCTTCAAATATGGGGGCTGATTTCACCTGTATCTGGAAACCATTTGGTTTGTAATATGGGGATCTTCATTCTGCTTTTCTCGGGGGAGAGTAGAACATGATAGGCGGCAATGAGAACAAAGACCGAGCGCGCCGCGTAGGCGCCGGCGGAGGCTTTGTCATCGCCTGCCTTGTCGGTCTTATTGGCGTTGTGGGCGGGGTCATCCTGTGGCTTTCAGACGCGAGCTTGCTCGTCGTGCTGCTGGCCTATCTAGGTTTTCCCGCGATCATCATTGTCACGCTGTTCGTCATGGTGAGCGTCCGAACCAAGGTTGAGCGCTTGAAAAAACCCGAAAAAGCCACTGTGGAACAAGTGAAAAAAAAGAAGAACCACGGCCACGCAGCGGACTGAGGTGAGCTGCGCGCGCCCAGCAAAGCCTTCCGGTCGTGCAGTACTTAATTAACATAATCTTACTTATACGTTTCAGGGATTCACTTTTGGCGACGCCCGCCTGCTGGCGTGATCTCTTGCGAAAACGCTTGGCGAACCCAGTTGGCAGACCGAACTCTCAATAAGCGAGAGCCAATATATGGCTACTCTTCCTTTAAGAGAAATTACGCGCCATGCGCGTAATATGGCGCCACCACTCTCCTTCATTACGTTCAAGCATGTGGCGCCACATACGCTGCTCTTTCAGGAGACCAATTTCTTCTGCGCCGCGAATGGGCTCAGGCCAAGCCATTGCTGCATGGTCTCAGCCACCGCGCGATTGCCGTCCAGTTGCATTCTCTCGGCGGCCTGCCGCGCCGTCGCAAGACCCATCCAAATCTCGGTCATCGTGCGCAGATCGGTGGTCACGAATAGATCGACCTCGAAGCCGGGATCGGCCAGACACAGATCGACCGCGCCGTTTGGCTCGACGATCAGCCACCACGCGCGCTTGGATTGCGGCAGGTCCGGAAAGCGGAAATTCAGCACCGTCCGGCGCGGCGGCAATGGGCTGGGATCGAGATTGCGGCGCATGTCCCACATCAGCAGCGACACGTCGAGCCGCTCGAGCGACGGCTCGGATTTCACCCATTTCTGGCCCCAGATGCCAAAGGCTTCGACGATCGAAAGCAAATCCTTTCCGGCCGGTGTCAGCAGATAATCGACGTGCTGGGTTCCGGGCACCGGGCGACGCTCGACGATGTCCGCAGCCTCCAATTCCCGCAGCCTCTGCGCCAGCAGCGAGCGCGACATGCGCGGCACGCCGCGCCTGAGATCGTTGAACCGGGTCGAGCCCGCCACGAGTTCTCGGACCAGCACCATGGTCCACCGCGTACAGAGAATTTCAGCGGCCATGGCCACCGGACAGAACTGGAAATAGCTGGCATTCGACATGAGGCCCTCCCTTCCTCGCTCGGTGAGAAGAGTATAGCTCACATTCGAAAAATTGTATCCAGTCCAGTATCTGGACCTGCTGGTCCAGTTCCGCCACTGGTTCGCCTCATTCCGACCCGCCATGCTTTGGGACAGCCGTTCTGGACGGGCGGCGCATTCTTCGGGACAGCGCGACCTGCCGGTCGCACGCCCCCAAGCAAAGCGGAGGACATCATGTCAGCAGGGATTGAACTCAACGGCCTCAACGGCTCGAAACAGAAGATCACCGCAGAAGCCCACGCCGCGCTCGACGCCGCGCTCCGCGGCGGCACCGCACTTGAAGGAGAGCCCGGCTATGCCGAGGCCAGCGAGATCTGGAACGCGATGCACCGCCGCAAGCCCGCGCTGGTGATCCGCGCGCTTGGGACGTCCGACATTCAGGCCGCGGTGAATTTCGCCCGCAGCAACGGCCTGCGCATGTCGGTGCGCGCCGGCGGCCACCAGATCGCCGGACTCGCGGTCGAAGACGGCACGCTGATGCTCGATCTGTCGCTAATGCGCTCGGTGACCGTGGACCCTGCGGCGCGCAGCGCGCAGGTCGGACCCGGAGCCATCCTCGGCGATGTGGACCGTGAGACGCAGGTCCACGGCCTTGCGCTGCCGGTTGGCGTGAATTCCACCACCGGAATTTCTGGCCTGACGCTGGGTGGTGGTTTCGGCTGGATCACCCGCAAATACGGCATGACCATCGACAACCTTCTTTCCGCCGAAGTGGTCACCGCCGATGGCGCCATCCTGCGCGCCTCAGAGACGGAAAACCCCGATCTCTTCTGGGCGATCCGCGGCGGCGGCGGCAATTTCGGCGTGGTGAGTTCCTTCGAGTTCCGCCTGCATCCGGTGGGGCCTGAAGTGCTGTCGGGGCTGGTCATCCATCCGCTCGATGCTGCGGAAGACCTGCTGCCGAAGTTCCGCGAGCTCTGCGCCAAAGCACCGGACGAGTTGACCATCTGGTCGGTCCTGCGCAAAGCGCCGCCCCTGCCCTTTTTGCCCGAGGACTGGCATGGCCGCGAGGTGCTGATCTTTGCTGCCTGCTATTCCGGAGACATGAGCGAGGGCGAGAACGCAATGCGCGAGTTGCGCGCGCTCGGCAGCCCGATCGTCGATGTCATCGGCCCGCATCCCTTTGTCGGCTGGCAGGCCGCCTTCGATCCGCTGCTCACACCCGGAGCGCGCAACTATTGGAAAAGCCGCGATTTCCTGACCCTCGAAGATGCGACGATCTCGGCCATTCTGAAGGCAGTTAAAACGCTGCCCGATCCGCAGTGCGAGGTCTTCATCGCGCATGTCGGCGGTGCAATGGCGCGTGTCGCACCAAATGCCACGGCCTTCCCGCAGCGCGACAGCCATTTCACGATGAATGTGCACACCCGCTGGGACAGCGCCGACCAAGATGGCGCCTGCATCGCATGGGCCCGCGCGCTCTTTGACGCCACCGCGGCGGGCGCGGCGCCAAGCGTCTATGTCAACTTCATGCCCGACGACGAGCCGGACCGGCTGGGAGAGGCCTATGGCGACAATCTCGCCCGGCTGCGCGAGGTGAAGGCGCGCTATGATCCGTCGAACCTCTTCCGGGTCAACCACAACATCCAGCCTCAGGAAGCGGCTGCCGCCGCGCAGTGAGACGCTGGCAGGCGCCCGCTGCGGCGCCTGCCGCCAGCCACCGGAAAGATCAACCGGCAGCAAAGATCGGAGGATGATGCGATGGAGAAAACCCTGTACCAACGGCTCGGCGCCAAGAGCGGCATTGCCGCGCTGGTGGATGATGTCATCGAGGCGCATATGAAGAACCCGGTGATCAGCGCCCGTTTCCTGCCCTATCGCGAAATGCCGCAGGAGATGGACACCGCCAAGAGCCACCTGTGCGATTTATTCGGTGCGGGCAGCGGCGGGCCGGAAGAGTACACCGGGCGCAGCATGCCCGAGGCGCATCGCGGCATGAACATCGGCGACGACGAATATATGGCCGCGATTGACGATATCATGGCCACGCTCAAAGCCCATGGCATCGACGAGCAGACCCGCAAGGACGTTCTGATGATCACCTATTCGCTGAAGGCCGAGATCGTCCGCCAGTGAACCAGACAGCGAGCCAGAAAGTGAACCAAAGCGATTGACCTTGGGTACCGGGGCATTTCCGCCCTCCCTCTAAGCCCCGGGGTTCCGCAGCCGGGCCCCCTTTCCCCTTCCCCGGCTGCGGACGCCTTTTGCCTTCCGTCTCGTGGCGGGCGCCCGCTTCTACACCTTGGCGGGCTGATCACCTAGGCACGGTCCCGGCAGCCGAAGAAGGCGACGCGACCCTTTTGAACCGCAGCCGTTTTGGCCTATCTTGCAAGGCACGGCCCTGAAGGGCGTTTTGCAATCGGCACGCCGCGATGACCAAGCCTGATCCTCACCCGCATCTCCCGCGCACCGCCACCGGCGGCCTGCGCCTCCTGTGGCTGGCGCTTGGGTCCATTTCGCTGGTGACCGGGATCATCGGCATCGTGCTGCCGGTGCTGCCCACGACGCCACTGGTGCTTCTTGCGGCCTTCGCCTTTTCGCGCAGCTCGCCGCGGCTGCATGATTATTTGCAGTCGCATCCGCGCTTTGGCCCGATGATCGCCGACTGGCGCGCCAATGGCGCCATCGCGCCGCGGCACAAGGCCATGGCGGTTGGCATGATGAGCGCGGCCTTCCTGCTGAGCGTGTTTCTCGACCTGCCGGGGCGCGTTCTGCTGATCCAACTGGTCTGCATGGGGGGTGCGGCGATCTTTGTGCTGAGCCGGCCCAACGGACCGGGCCGCCGTCCCCGCGCCTGACGCCCCACCAGCCCTGCCCGTTTTCGCGCCACCGCAGCCCCTGTGACCGTGCTCAATGCGCCATGCAAAGCGGCCCTCGAGCCCGAGGCGCTTTTCGCGCGGCACTGCGCGCGCTACAGCTTGCAGGCAGTGCGGCGCAGGCGCCGCCTTGGCCAATTTCCATAGGCGGAGCAGGACTATGGCGGAAATTCTCGTGCTTGGCGCTGGCATGGTTGGCGTCTCCACGGCGCTGGCGCTGCAGGCGCGCGGCCATGCGGTGCAGCTGCTCGATCGCGGCGCGCCGGGACGCGAGACCTCCTTTGGCAATGCCGGTGTGATCCAGACCGAGGCCGCCGAACCCTACGCCATGCCGCGCGACCCGCGGGTGATCCTCGCCATGATGACCGGGCGCAGCAACGATCTGACATGGTCGCTGCGTGGCCTCGCGGGGATGGCGCCCGCGCTCTGGTCCTATTTCCGCAATTCCGCCCCCACCCGCCACGCGGCGCTGTCGCAGACCTACGCCCGGCTCACCAGCCGCGCAGCGCAGGATCACCAGCCGCTGATCGAGGCGGCGGGCTGTGATAACCTTATCGCCCGCGACGGCATGGCGCAGATCTACCGCGACCCCCGTGCTTTTGAACGCGATGCCACAGACGCCGAGCGCATCGCGGCACGCTACGGCCCGCGTTTTTGCACCTTCGACGGCGCCAGCTACCGCCGCGAGGACCCGGCCCTGCAGGCCGAGCCTGCAGGCGTGCTTCTGTGGTCCGACACATGGAGTTGCAGCTCTCCCGGCGGGCTCGTCGCGGCCTATGCGGCGCTCTTCGAGCGGCGCGGCGGGCGGATCCTTGGCGGCGATGCGGAAAGCCTTGCCCAAGACGGCTCCGGCTGGACGGTCGCCACCGCGGATGGGCCGCTTGCCGCACAGCATGTGGTGATCGCCCTCGGCCCTTGGGCGCCGCGGCTTTTGCGCCGTTTCGACTATCGCATCCCCATGGTGCTCAAGCGCGGGTATCACGGGCACTTTCAGACCAATCAGACCCCGCGCCGCCCGATCGTCGATATGGACAATGGCGTCGTCGCCTCGCCCATGCAGACCGGGCTGCGCATCGCCACCGGTGCCGCGCTTGTGGCCCATGATGCGCCCGCCGATCTGCGCCAGTTGGAGCGAGGACGCCGCGCGCTGGGGGACATGCTGCAGATCGGGCCGCGGATCACCGAGCCGCAATGGTCCGGCACCCGCCCCTGCATGCCCGACATGCTGCCAATGGTCGGCGCCGCGCCGCGCCATCCGGGCATGTGGTTCCACTTTGGCCACGGGCATCAGGGCTTCACCCTTGGCCCCACCACCGCAGAGGTGCTGGCCACGTCGCTGGAGGACGGTGAGGACGAACTGACCCGCGCCCTGTCGCCCGCGCGCCGGATCTAGCCGGATCTCGCCGCGCGATACGCGACGGCAGACCCGGAAATTCCGCCCGCCGGTTGATCTGCGGCTTGCGATGACGCGCGAAGGGGGGCAAGAGGCCCGCATTCCCATGATCCAAAGCCCGGACCCCTGCCCCGATGAAACTCCGCTCCCCGATCTCGCTCTATGATGCACAGGGCCTGGCCTTCGGCATCCTGATGGCCAGCCTCGGCGTGGTCTTCCTCAAGGCCTGCGGGCTGATCACCG
The DNA here is from genome assembly GCF_001687105.1 of Salipiger sp. CCB-MM3. Classification (NCBI taxonomy): domain Bacteria; kingdom Pseudomonadati; phylum Pseudomonadota; class Alphaproteobacteria; order Rhodobacterales; family Roseobacteraceae; genus Salipiger; species Salipiger sp. CCB-MM3. Next base: position 1,263,148 of record NZ_CP014596.1, on the reverse strand, counting down.
GCCAGACGGCGGGGGCTTCGGTGCTGCTGAGCTATCTGCTGCCGCTGGACTTCGGGGTGATCTTCCTCGTGGTGAGCCTGCCGTTCCTGTGGCTGTCATGGAAGCGTCGTGGCAAGGTCTTCACCCTGCGCACGCTGGTGGCGGTGGTCGGCATCTCGGTGACCACGCCGCTGCTGGAAAGCTGGATCAGCTTCGAGCGCCTGCCGCCACTTCTGGCGGCGGTCCTTGCCGGAGCGACCGCGGGCGCGGGGCTCATCGCCCTCTTCCGCCACAACGCCTCGGCGGGCGGTCTGGGCGTGCTTGCGCTGATCGTCGAAGAGCGCACGGGCTTCCGCACCGGCTGGTTCCAGATGTGCTTTGACGCGGTGGTCTTTGGCGTGGCGCTTTTCGTGCTGCCGCTGGATCTGATCCTCTACTCGGCGCTTGGGGCGGCGGTGCTCAACGCGGTGATCGCGTGGAACTTCCGCATCCACCAGAGCGGCGCATCGCCGGATCAGCCCGCGCCCAAAGCCTAAGCGCGCCGGGTGCCCGAAGGCAGGCCGATCTCCTGCCCGCCCTCATCTGCCTGCGCGACCTCGTTCTTCACCTGCCCCCATGTGACAAGCGTGAAGATCGCCGTACCGCCCGCGACGTTGCCCGCCAGCACCGGCAGGAAGAAGCGGAAGAGCGCATGGCCAACACCGATCTCGCCGTGCCAGACCAGCAGCCCAGCCTCCACTGTGCCCGCGATCACATGCGCAAAGCCAGCGGCGGCCAGCAGCCACGTCATCGCCAGCACGATCAGCAGCGACTCGCCGCGCGCGCCGGGCATCACCCAGACCAGCGCCGCGATCAGCACACCCGCGGGCAGCGCCCGAAAGAAGTTGCCCGAGGCCGTGCCCTCGACCGCGTGACGCGCCACGGCAAGCAGACTGTCGGCCAGTTCGGTCGGCACCACGCCGGGCAGCAGCAGGAAAGCCGAGGCGATGGTGGCCCCGGTCACATTCGCCGCCAGAACGATGCCCCAGAGCCGCAGCATCTTGCGCAGACAGGTCGCCGAGCGCTGCGCCACCACCGGCATCACGGTGGTGATCGTGTTCTCGGTAAATAGCTGCATCCGCCCATAGATCACCACGATGAAGCCCAGCGAATAGCCAAAGCACTCGATGAGCCACGCCCAGTCGGCCTTCGGCAGATAAGCCTTCAGCACCGCCTGCGCGATCACCGACAGGCTGATCAAAATGCCCGCCGCGAGACCGGACCAGATCAATGAGACCGAGGGGCGGTTAAGCTCCTCCTCGCCGTCGCGGCGGATGACCTCGTAGATCAGGCGTGCGGAGAGGCGCGAGGCGCTCAGGACCGAGCGTTCTTCGGCGCGGCGGTGCATGGCCTCGCTTTGGGCTGGTTGGGTGCGGGAGGGGTCTTCAGGGTTGTTCATGCACAGGCAACACCCGGCGGCGCATTGGGTTCCGCTGCGCACGCGCGCCGTGAGCGTTGATAGCTTTACCTTATCGCAATGTGAAAAAATTACGATTTCGTTTTATTGCCCGGCGAATGTAGGTCTTTCCTGCGCGGCGGCAACTGCCCCGCCGGTAACAGATAACCCAGCGAATGTCGGAGCCAGAGATGGACGGAAATGATGTGAAACCCACGGGCGGCTGCCCGGTGATGCACGGCGGTCAGACCTCGACCGCCAATTCGGTGACCAGCTGGTGGCCGAACGCCCTCAATCTCGACATCCTGCACCAGCACGACAGCAAGACGCAGCCCTTCGCGCCGAACTTCAACTACCGCGAAGAGCTCAAGAAGCTGGACGTCGAGGCGCTGAAAGACGACCTCCGTCAGCTGATGAAGGACAGCCAGGAATGGTGGCCCGCAGACTGGGGCTCCTACGTCGGCATGTTCGCCCGCGTGGCATGGCACGCCGCAGGCTCCTACCGTCTGGCCGATGGCCGTGGCGGCGGCGGCACCGGCAACCAGCGTTTCGCCCCGCTCAACAGCTGGCCGGACAACGTCAACACCGACAAGGGCCGCCGCCTGCTCTGGCCGATCAAAAAGAAATACGGCAACAAGATCTCTTGGGCCGACCTGATGATCCTTTCGGGCACCATCGCCTATGAGGTTGCAGGCCTGAAGACCTTTGGCTTCGCCTTCGGTCGCGAAGACATCTGGCACCCCGAAAAAGACGTCTACTGGGGCGCCGAGAAGGAATGGCTCGCCGCGTCGGACAACCGCTATGATGATGTGGCCGATCCCTCGACCATGGAAAACCCGCTGGCCGCCGTGCAGATGGGCCTCATTTACGTGAACCCCGAGGGCGTCAACGGCCAGCCGGATCCGGTGAAGACCGCCGCGCATCTGCGTGAGACCTTCGCCCGTATGGCGATGAACGACGAGGAAACCGCCGCGCTTACCGCCGGTGGCCACACCATCGGCAAGTCGCACGGCAACGGCAACGCCGACGATCTCTCTGCCGATCCCGAAGCCGCTGATGTGACCGCGCAGGGCATGGGCTGGATGAACACCAAAGGCCGCGGCATTGGCCGTGACACTGTGGTGTCGGGCATCGAAGGCGCGTGGACGAAGAACCCGACCCAATGGGACATGGGCTATTTCGAGATGCTCTTCGGTCACGAGTGGGAACTGACCAAATCGCCCGCAGGCGCCTGGCAGTACAAGCCCGTCGAGATCAACGACGAGGACATGCCGGTCGACGTGGAAGACGCTTCGATCAAATGCATGCCGATGATGACCGATGCCGACATGGCGATGAAGGTTGACCCGATCTACAACGCGATCTGCCAGAAGTTCATGGCCGATCCGGAGTATTTCTCGGAAACCTTTGCCCGCGCTTGGTTCAAGCTGACCCACCGCGACATGGGCCCGAAAGCCCGCTACGTCGGTCCCGATGTGCCGTCCGAAGACCTGATCTGGCAAGACCCTGTCCCCGCGGGGACAACCGGCTACGACATCGGTGGTCTCAAGGCGAAGATCGCGGCCTCGGGCCTCAGCGTCTCCGATATGGTCTCGACCGCATGGGACAGCGCCCGCACCTACCGCGGCTCTGACATGCGCGGCGGTGCCAATGGTGCGCGCATCCGTCTCGCGCCGCAGAAGGACTGGGCGGGCAACGAGCCCGAGCGTCTGGCGCGCGTGCTGAACGTGCTCGAGCCGCTGGCAACCGCCGCCGGTGCAAGCCTTGCGGACACCATCGTGCTGGCGGGCAACACCGGCGTAGAGCTGGCCGCCAAAGCCGCGGGCTATGACATCTCGGTGCCCTTCGCGCCGGGCCGTGGTGACGCGACCGACGAGATGACCGACGCCGAAAGCTTCGATCCGCTCGAGCCCGCCGCCGACGGTTTCCGCAACTGGCAAAAGCAGTCCTACGTGGTTTCCGCCGAAGAGATGCTGCTCGACCGGGCACAGCTCATGGGTCTCACCGCGAACGAGATGACCGTGCTGCTGGGCGGCATGCGTGCGATGGGCACCAACCACGGCGGCACCCAGCACGGCGTGTTCACCGACCGCGCGGGCGCTCTGACCACCGACTTCTTCGTCAACCTGACGGATATGGCCTATTCGTGGGTTCCGGTGGGCAAGGACCTCTATGAGATCCGCGACCGCAAGACCGGCGAGACCAAATGGACCGCGACCCGCGTCGATCTGGTGTTCGGCTCGAACTCGATCCTGCGCGCCTACGCCGAGATCTACGCTCAGGACGACGGCGCCGAAGCCTTCCTGCCCGCCTTCGTAGCGGCATGGACCAAGGTGATGAACGCCGACCGTTTCGATCTGAAGTGATCGCGCCGCCTAGGTGAAGATCGGCCCGTACCTCATTGAGGTGCGGGCCTTTTTCGTTCGTAGAGCTCACGCCCGCCGCACGATTGCGCGCAATCCCCTTGCCGTTTGCCGCCGCGACAGGCTCTATGCCCGTGCCAGAAAAGGCCGCACCACGCCGGACCGATAAGGAGAGCCTATGCCCGCGCAGCCAGATCAGCCCCGCCTCGCGCCCGCGGATATGCCGCGCGCATCCAATGGCGCGTCCTCTGGCGGGATCGACCTTGGCGGCACCAAGATCGAGGCGCGGCTCTTCGATGCGCAGATGCAGACGCTGGACACCCGCCGCCTGCCGACCCCCGCGGAGGATTTCACCGCTTTCGTAAAGGCTTTGGCCGCGCAGGTACGCTGGCTGGAAGAGACCTCGGGGCTTGGCGCGGCGCTGCCGGTGGGCATCGGCCTGCCCGGCCTTATCGACCCCGAAAGCGGCCTTGGGTTTGCCGCGAATATCCCCATCACCGGCCAGAACCTGCCCGCCGCGCTGGCCGAGGCGCTGGGACGCCCGGTGCCGCTGCTCAACGACTGTCAGGCCTTTGCGCTGTCCGAGGCTCTCGGCGGCGCGGGCACCGGGGCGCGCCGGGTGATCGGGCTGATCATGGGCACGGGGATCGGCGCGGGGCTGGCGCAGGACGGGCGTGCGGGCTATCGCGCCAATGGCTCGGCGCTGGAGGTTGGCCACATTGGCCTTCCTTCACATGCGCTGCAGGAATTGCGCGACCGGCTGGGCGTCGATCTGGCCCTGCGCGACTGTGGTTGCGGACGGCGCGGCTGCTTTGAGACCTGCCTGTCTGGTCCCGGCCTGTCTTGGCTGGCACGGCAGTACCTCGGCGCTGAACTGGAACCCGCGGACCTCGCGCAGCGCGCTGGCGACGGCGAACGCGCCGCCGAAGTGGTTCTGCAGATTTGGGCGCATCTGGCGGGCGAGTTGCTGCTAACGTTGCAACTGGCGCATGATCCGGATTGCATCGTGCTGGGGGGCGGCCTGTCGCAGATACCGGGCGTCGAGCTGCGGCTCGCGGCGGCGCTGGAGCGGGTGCGGCTCGGCAGTATGCGCGCGCCGAAGATTGCCATCGCGCAGCATGGCGACAGTTCGGGGGCGCGCGGCGCGGCCCTGCACGCTTTGGCGCAGGCCCGCGACATTTGACGTAGGGCCGGGCGCTTAGCCCAGCCCGTCTTCGAGCACGCAGCTTTCCAGCACGGTGCCTTCAAAGACCTCGACCAGCCCCAGATCGCTCAGCCTTGGACCGGCGTTGCAGACCAGCGAAGCCCCGAAGAGCGCCTTGAACACCAGAAAGGGCGGCTCCCATGTCACAAGCCCGTCGAGGGTGGCGCGCAGCGCCGCGAAGTCGCGCGCCAGCTGCGGCAGCGGCGCTTCGCTGATCAGCCCCGCAACCGGCAGCGGCAGGCAGCTGAGCACCCTGCCCTTCGCCGCGACCGCGAGCCCGCCGCCCGCCGCGCGCACCGCATTGGCGGCGGCGGCCATATCCTCGGGGTTTCGTCCGAAGACCGTGAGGTTGTGGCTGTCATGCGAGACGCTGCTGGCAAACGCGCCGCGCCAGTCGCCCCAGTTCTCGAGGAACGCGGTGCGCATCGGCGTGCCCGCACCGTGGCGGTTGACGATGCCCATGCGGATCATGTCGTCAGGCAGCACGAGCCGCCCGTTCGCGACCTCCACCCGGCGCTCTCCCCAGACCGGGAAGCGGGGTTTCGACAGCGTCGCGATACGCGCCTGAGGGCCGCGCGCGAGGATCTCGAAATCCTCTGCCATGATCGGGTCCAGACGCATCGTCTGGGCGAGCGTCGCGGGCACGGGCACAGCGGCGGGCGGCTCGGCAAGCTCGCCGCGTTCGGCCACGAGGCGCCCGTCTGCGATCACCGCGCGGGCCGTCACCGTCTCGACATCCAACAGCAGCACCAGGTCGGCGCGGCGTCCCGGCGCGACGAGGCCCAGATCGGGCCGCCCGATCCGGCTGGCCGCGTTGAGCGTCGCCGCACGATAGGCCCAGAGCGGCGGCAGACCGCAGGAGATCAGCAGCCGGATCACCCCGTCGAGCCCGCCCTTGGCGGCCAGATCGTCGGGGAAGATATCATCGGTGCAGAGCGTGACCGTCTGCGGCAACTCGCCAAGCTCCAGCAGCGCCTCTGCCAGTTCCGGCAGCAGATGCGGATGCGAGCCGCGCAGTTCGATGGTGAACCCCGCTTCGAGCTTGGCCATGAGGTCCGCCGCGCCGGTCAGTTCATGATCGGTCTCGACCCCTGCCGCCGCGAAGCCCGCCAGATCACCGCCCGTAAGGCCACGGGCGTGGCCGCAGACCCGCTTGCCGCTTTGCAGCCCGGCCTGAACGATCCCCGACACGCGCGGATCGCCCTCCAAGAGCGGCTGCATGGTCATCAGTTCCGCCGCGCCATGGGTGTCGCTGCGGCCGAGCCAGCGGGCCACGGTCTCGGGGGTGAAATCGCCGCCGCTGGCCTCGAACCCGGGGGCCGAGGGCACGCAGGTCGGCACCAGCGGCAAAAGGCGCAGCGGCAAGCCTTTGGCGGCGGCACAGGCGTAGTCCAGCCCCGCCTCGCCCACCACATTGGCCAGCTCATGCGGGTCCCACAGCGCTGTCGTGACGCCGCGCGGCACCACCGCGGCGGCATAGTCCGCCGGGGTGATCATCGAGCTTTCCACATGCATATGGCTGTCGATGAAGCCCGGCACGATGGTTTGGCCATGGGCGCTGATGCGCTGCGCGGCGTCGCGGCTCGGGTCCGGGGTGTGGACGCTGGCGATCAGCGGGCCGATGAGGCCGATGTCGGCATGGCGCGTCCGCCCGGTGACCATGTCGAGCAGCTCGCCGCCCTCGATCAGCAGATCGAAAGGCGCCTCACCGCGCGCGGCGCGGACCGCACGAGCGCGCAGATCCGGGTCGTTGAGATCGGCTGGGAAGCTCATTGCCCGTCCTCCTGCCGCAGCGCGTCGAGGCAGAGGTGGGCAATATCCTCGCGCGGGGCGGTCGGCAGACGGGTCAGCCCCGCCGCGTCGGCGGTGAAGGTCGTCGCGCCATAGGTGTCATCCGCGGCCACCGAAACCTGCAGGGTCTGGCGCGCGAAGTCGAAGGCCTCGGGGCGAACCAGCGCCAGCGCGGCGACGGGATCGTAGATCGCCATGCCGTCGCGGCCCCGGCTGAGGCCGATGTCGAGGTAGCCGCCCAGAAGGTCGGCGGTCAGCGGATCGGTCTGCGGCATGTCGGCGGGACCAAAACGGGCCTGACGGCAGATCATCAGGTCGATCACGTCGAGGGGCAGCCCGGCCCTTGCCACCACATCCGCCGCTTCGGGATCGCAAAGCGCGTTGAACTCGGCCAGCGGCGAATGATTGCCCGGCCCGTTGCTGCCGCCCATCCAGACCAGCCGCGTGATGCGGGCGGCGGCCTCGGGGTGCGCTTGCACCAGCAGGGCGATATTGGTGAGCGGACCAAGCGCGAGCACCTCGCGCGAGCCGCCCTGCATCAGCCAGCCCGCCAGCGCCTCGATGGCGTCGGCGGGGGGCTGCGGGCCGTCCACGTCGGGCAGAAAACAGCCCCGGCTGTCCATACCCCGATCGCCGAGGATCGCCTGCGCGGTCTCGGGCTCGCGCTTCAGTGGGCGGTCGGCCCCCGCGTGCAGCGGTGCGTCGAACCCATAGGCCTGCGCCGCGCCGAGCGCATTGGCAATGACCTGCGGCAGCGGCGAGTTGCCGGCGACCAGCGAGATGCCTTCGACCGTTGCCCCATAGCGGCGCAGCAACAGCAGCGCCCAGAGATCGTCAAAGCCGTAATCCGTATCGACCCAGAGGCTCATGCCGCAAGGCCCCGCGCGGTCGAGAGCGGCAGATCGAAGGCGATGGTCTCGCCCAAAGCCACCTCGGGCAGGTCGATGGCGGCATCGGCCTTGATCGGGCCGACCGCGCTGTCGATGACATATTCGCGGTGCGCGCCCGCAAAGCTGCAGGCGGCGACGCGGCCCTGATGCGGGCCGCTGCCCACGGTCACCGCGTCCGGGCGCCATGCGAGGATCGGAGCCTCGGGACGGCCGGCCAACGAAAGCCGCCCTTTGGTTGTCACAATATCCTCGCCTTCTACTTTAAAGATATTCTCGAACCCCATGAATTCCGCCGCAAATGCCGTCTGCGGGCGCGCATAGAGATCGAAGGGCGTGCCGAGTTGTTCGATCTTGCCGTCCTTCATCAGAACGATGCGGTCGGCGAGCGCCAGCGCTTCGGCCTGATCGTGGGTGACGAAGACCATGGTGATGCCGGTCTCTTTCTGCACCCGCTGCAGTTCGGTGCGCATCTCGAGGCGCAGGCGGGCGTCGAGGTTCGACAGCGGCTCGTCGAGCAGCAGCACCTTGGGCCGCATGACAAGGCTGCGCGCCAGCGCCACGCGCTGCTGCTGACCGCCCGACATCTCAGCCGGTTTGCGCTTTTCAAACCCGGTGAGGCCGACGGTCGCCAGCCCTTCCTCGGTGCGCTGCTTGATCTCCGCCTCAGGCAGCTTTTGCAGGCGCAGGCCGAAGGCGACGTTCTCATAAGCGGTGAGGTGCGGGAAGAGCGCGTAGCTCTGGAACACCAGCCCGATGCCGCGCTTGTTAGCGGGCACGCGGGTCACGTCGCGCCCGTCGATGGTGATGCTGCCGCCGGTGGGCGACAGCAGCCCGGCGATGGCGCGCATGGTGGTGGTTTTGCCGCAGCCCGACGGCCCGAGCAGCGCGATCAGCTCGCCCTCGCGGATCGACAGATCGAGGTTCGGCACGGCGACCGATTTGCCGTAGCTGAGGGTGAGGTCGGAGAGTTGGACGAAAGCGTCAGACATAGCGAGAGAATCCCAGCAGGCGTTCGGCGGTGAAGACGATGGCGAGCGACATGAAGGCGAGCAGTGCCGAGAGCGCGGCGACAGAGGGATCGAAGGTGATCTCCATATACGCAAGCATGTCGATCGGCAGGGTGCGGACGCCCGGCCCCGAGAGGAACAGCGAGACCGGCACCTGATTGAAGGAGGTGACGAAGCCGAGGATGAAGGCGGCGAGCACCCCGCCCCGGATGTTCGGCAGCACCACTTTGGTGAAGGCCTGCAGGCGCGTGCAGCCGAGCAGCACGGCGGCCTCTTCCATATCGGCGCGCAGGTTGTGCATGGACGAGCTGACCACGCGCACCGCATAGGGCAGCACCAGCGCGGTATGCGCCATGAAAAGCGCCAGCGTCACCGTGACCCCGGTGGGCACCACCATGTAGCGCAGGAGCGCAAGGCCGACGATGATGCCAGGCACGATGATCGGCGCGGCGACGATGGTGCGCACGGTCTCGGCCATCGGCAGGTCGTAGCGGTTCAGCGCATAGGCCGCAGGCACGCCAAGCAGCAGCGCCGCGAGGGTGCCGAAGACCGCCAGCGCCATCGACAGCAGGAAAGAGGCGCGGAAGCTCTCGACGGTGAAGACCTTGAGATACCAGCGCAGGGTCAGCCCCTCGGGCGGGAAGGCAAGGTATTCGGTGTCCGAGGCTCCGGCGAGGATGATTATCAGGAACGGCCCGATCAGGAAGGTCAGCGTGAGGCCCAAGATGGACCAATTCGCAAGATGACGCATGGAGGTGTTCATGAGGTCAGCTCCGGGCGGTGGCGATGCGCTTCAGCAGCAGGTTCGCCGAGAAGGACATGACGATGAGGATCATGGCGATGACGCTGGCCGAGACGAAATCGTTGGACACGTTGACCCGCTGGTATAGCAGCGTTTCCAGCATCAGCACCTTGGAGCCGCCGAGGATCGCCGGGGTGATATAGGCGGTGAGCGCCCCGGTGAAGACCAGCGTGCCGCCGATGACGAGCCCTTCCTTGGTCAGCGGCAGGATCACCTTGAAGAAGACGGCGATCCAGCTTGCGCCCAGCACGCGAGCGGCGGGCACCACGTCACGCGGGATGTTCTCCATCGCCGACACGAGGCTGATGATCATCAGCGGCAGGAACAGTTGCAGCAACCCGAGGAAAACGGCGGTCTCGGTGAACAGCAGCCGCAGCGGCGTGTCCGACAGACCCAGCCCGGTGATCGCCTCGTTGACGATGCCGGTGCGACCCAGAATGACGATCCACGCGTAGGTCCGGGCCACGGGCGAGATCATCAACGGCAGCACGACCATACCGAACACTTTGCCGCGCGACTTGGGGCCGAGGTTGACGATGCAGAAGGCGGCGGCATAGCCAATCACCGCCGCCGTGCCCGCGACCAGAACGCCCAGTTTCAGCGTGCGCAAAAAGACCGTGCGGTTGAGCGGCGTGGAGAAGAAATCGATATAGCCCTGCAGCGACCAGCCGCTCTCGGCCCGGAATGCCTCGGAGAGCAGGATACACACCGGCACGAGGAAGAGCAGCGTCGAGAAGATGGCTGCCGGAAGGGCCAATGCCAGCCCTTCGCGCGTGTTGCGAAACATGGGTAAGGGTCCCGTCTGGAAAGGGGCCATGGGCACCGGGGAGCAATCGGCGCCCATGGCGGAGTGAGGTGCGGAGTGAGGGAGCGGATCGGGGTCAGGCGGCGCGCCGCCCTGCCCCGTTCCGTGTGCCGCGGATTACTGGATGACCTCGGTGTTCCACTGCTCGACCCAGCCTTCGCGATTGTCGAGCACCTCTGCCGCCGGCAGGATGTTCAGCGCGTCGATCACAGCGGCCCCATAGGTAAGGTTGCTGGCCGCCTCGTCGCTCAGCTCGACCTCTTTGTTGGCCGGGCTGTCGATCAGCATCTCGCCGATCTTGGTCTGCACCTCGGTCGAGAGCCAGTAGTCCATGAACTGATAGGCCAGGTCCTCGTTGCCGTTGTCTTTGGTCATGATCATCACGTTCATGCCGCCGGCCTGGCCCTCTTTGGGCTCGGCCCATGCAAACGGCAGACCCGCACTCTTGAAGCTGCCCCATGCGAAGCGGCCCACCGGGGCGGCGATGACTTCTTGCTGGTTCATCAGTTGCACCAGCTCGGACGAGCGCGAATAGAAGGTCACGATGTCATCGGAATGCGCGCCGATCTCGGAGATCACCGGCGCGAGATCGCCTTCCTGATCCATCGACTTGCCCAGCATCATGACGGTGAGCGGACCCTGCGTGCCGGTGATGTTGGGCAGCGCGACCTGACCGGCCAGTTCGTCGCCCAGCAGGTCGCCCCAGCTTTGGATGTCCACCAGATCCGAGCGGTAGACGATGGAGCTGGCATAGAAGGTGTAGCCCACGGCCATGTTGTCGCCGATCGGATCCTTGGCGCTGTCGTAGAGCTTGTCGAAGTTGCTGAGCTTGCTGCTGTCGAGCGGCTGGATCAGCCCCTTGCGCGCCAGAGCCAGCGCGTCCTGCGTCGAGATCACGGCCATGTCGATCACCGGATCGGCGGCATTGGCTTCGATCTTTGCCATACGCTCGACGCTGTTGCCGGTCTCGACCACCAGATCGCAGCCGCAGATCGCCTCGAAAGGATCGTAGAGCGCCTCTTTGTACTCGTCCTGCGCGAAGGAATAGACCGAGATGGTCAGCGTTTTGTCAGCGGCATGCGCCGCCGTGCCGAATGCGCTGGCGAGCGCGAGAATGGAAAGCGAGGTCTTCATGGCAGTCACTCCGTGTTGGTCGGGGTCTTGGTTGGGTCTTCGTTGATCTTATGCGTGCGCGGCGCAGCGGCAGAGGCGCGCGTCACAAGGCGCATGGGCACCGCATGGCCCGCAGCGGGCGCGGCCCCGCCGGCGATCATGCCGGTGAGCACTTCGAGCGCGCGCTCGGCGATGGTTGCCATGTCCTGCGCCGTGGTGGTCAGCGCCGGATGCATGGCGGTGGCAAAGGGCAGATCGTCAAAGCCGGTGAGGCTGACGTCGCCGGGCACCGAAAGCCCCGCGCGCGAAAGATGCGACAGCGCGGCCAGCGCCAGCAAATCCGAGGTTGCAAGGATCGCCGTGGCGCCCTGACGCACGAGGTCCGGCAGGTCTTCCAGACCCGGTTCACCCCATACGGTTTCGAAGCGCGCGCCCTCGCCCAAACCCTCGGTCATGCCGCGCATCCGGTCGCGCTGCACGTCCGACACGCTGTCGCCGCCAAGCAGCACCACATGGCGGTGGCCCAGATCGCGGATGTGCCGCCCCAGCAGTGCGCCGCCCCCGGCATGGTCGGCCGAGACGGTGTTGCGCGGGTCCGAGACCGTATTGATGGTCACCGAAGGAAGGCCCGGCGCCTCTGGCGAGGTGCCTTTCTGCGGCACGATCACCACCCCGTCGACGCCGCGCCCGATCAACCGTTGCAAGGCTTCGGCCTGCCGCGCCTCGCTGCCACGGGAGTCGGCGATGAGGATGCCAAGGCCCCGCGCCTCGGCGGCAACCGAGAGGTTCTGCGCGATGCGCGGGAACAGCGGATTGGTCAGATCGGGCATGACAAGGCCGAGGATACCACTTTGCCCGGTCTTCAGCGCACGCGCCGCGCTGCTGGGCTGATAACCGAGCTCTGCCGCGCGCGCCTGGATACGCGCCACCAGATCCTTCGACACCCGCCCCTTGCCGGAGAGCGCGTTCGAGACGGTGGCGGTCGAGACGCCGATATCCTGTGCGATCTGCTTGATGCTGGCCATGATGTCCTCTTTGGTGAAACGATTAATCAGGGCATTTCGTGTCGGTCAACGCTTAATTAAACGATTAATCATGAGGGAAGGCGGCCCGCTCGTGTTTGCCCAAAATCTGCGCGCGAACTCCCGCATGAGGCGTTCTGTTGAGGCTGTGATGCGCGCAATGAGGCAGCTTCCTGTGCCGGGCGGCACCTGTGGCAAAGCGCGCCCCTGCGGCAACAGCGCCGGGCTGGCCGGGGGAATAGCGCTGGCGCCGCCAAGCAAAGCCTTTAAAAATGAGCAGCATAGGCCGGGAGGGTCCCGCGCATGAGCGCCGAGCATATGCAGGTTCAGCACGAAGAATCAGTCGGAGGCGGGCGGATCACCCTCTCCGGCCCGCTGAGCGTGCAGGAGGTCGGCGCGCTGGAAACGGCGCTTGGCCAAGTGCCCGATGGCGACGTCAGCGTCGATCTGGCCGAGGTGACCCGCATGGACACCGCCGGGGCTTGGGCGCTCATCGCCTTTGAACAGCGCGTGGCGCAGGCAGGCGGCACCGTCCGGTTTGAAAACGCCAGCGAGACGGCGACGTTGCTGCTCGAGACCGTGCGCAGCGCCATGCCGCAGCCCGATGCCGCGGCTCCCGCCCCGCATGGCCCCAAGGCGTTCCTCGAGGCTACGGGCAAGCGGGTCATCGGCGGCTTCGCCTTCCTGCGCGGCTTGCTGGCCTATCTCGGGCTGTTTCTTGCCGGGCTCTTGCGGGTGATCACCCATCCCCGTGAATTCCGCTTCACCTCGCTGGTCGCGCATTGCGACGATGTGGGCCTGCGCGCGGTGCCGATCGTGTCGCTGATGGCCTTTCTGATCGGCGTTGTGCTGGCCTTTCAGGGCGCGAGCCAGTTGCGCCAGTTCGGGGCCGAGGTCTTCGTGGTCGATCTCATCGCCATCTCGGTGCTGCGCGAACTGGGCATACTTCTCACCGCGATCATCGTCGCCGGGCGCACCGCCTCGGCCTTCACCGCCGCCATCGGCTCGATGAAGATGCGGCAGGAGATCGACGCCATGCGCACCCTCGGGCTCGACCCGGTGACTGTGCTCTTTGTGCCGCGCATCCTTGCGCTGCTGCTGATGCTGCCGATCCTCGGTCTGGTGGCCGACATCATGGGGCTGTTCGGCGGCGCGCTGATGTCGTGGATCGAGCTTGGGATCTCGCCCTCGATGTTCCGCACCCGGCTGATCGAGGGCACCGATGTGTCGCATGTGATTGTCGGGCTGGTGAAAGCGCCGGTCTTTGCGCTGATCATCGGCGTGGTGGGCTGCCACGCGGGGATGCAGGTGAAGGGCGACGCGGAATCTCTGGGCCGGATGACCTCGAGCGCTGTGGTGACGGCGATCTTTGCGGTGATCGTCGCCGATGCGCTGTTTTCGGTCTTTTTCGCGGAGCTGGGGCTATGAGCGCGCCGCGTGAGACGGTGATCCGGGTGCGCGGGCTGCGCACGCAGTTTGGCAGCCATGTGGTGCATGAGGATCTCGATCTGGATGTCTACCGCGGCGAGGTGCTGGGCGTTGTCGGCGGCTCGGGCACCGGCAAGTCGGTGCTGCTGCGGGCGATCACCGGGCTGGAGACGCCCGCCGCCGGAGACATCGAGGCCTTTGGCACCAAGGTGCTGAGCGCCAGCAGCGCCGACCGTGAAAGGCTCGACGACCGCTGGGGTGTGATGTTTCAGGATGGGGCGCTGTTTTCGTCGCTGACCGTGCGCGAGAATGTCGAAGTGCCGTTGCAGCGGGTGCCGGGGCTGACCGCGCCGCTGCGCCGCGCGCTGGCCGATCTGAAGATCTCGATGGTCGGCCTGCCCTACCGCGCGGGCGATGCCTACCCGTCGGAACTGTCTGGCGGGATGCGCAAACGCGCAGGTTTGGCACGGGCGCTGGCGCTCGATCCCGAGATCGTCTTTCTCGACGAGCCCACCGCCGGGCTTGATCCGATCGGCGCTGCGGCCTTCGATCAGCTGATCAACAATCTTACAACGGCGCTGGGACTTACGGTGTTTCTGGTGACGCATGACCTCGACACGCTTTACGCAACCTGCGACCGTATCGCCGTGCTGGCCGAGCGGCGCGTTCTTGTCACCGGCTCGCTGCAGGACATGCTGGAGGTCGATCACCCTTGGGTCCAAGAGTATTTCACCGGACCGCGCGCGCGCCTTGCGCAGGCTGCGGCGACAAAGCCCGACGCTGCCGGGCCGCAGGCCGGGGCTGACTGATCATGGAGACGCGCGCCAATTACGTCCTTGTCGGAGCCTTTGCCATCGCGGGCTTCATCGGCCTTCTGGGTTTCCTGCTGTGGTTCGCCAATGTCGAGCTCGACAAGCAGTTCGACTATTACGACATCGACTTCCCGTCAGTATCGGGCCTGAGCATCGCCTCGGAGGTGCGCTTTTCCGGCCTACCCGTCGGGCAGGTGGTGAGCCTTGGGCTCTCGCCCGAAGGCGACGGCTCGGTGCGGGTGCGGGCCGAGGTGACCGCCGGAACGCCGGTGCGCAGCAATTCGTTGGCGACGATCGAGGCGCAAGGCGTGACCGGCGTCGGCTATGTGGGCATCACCGCAGGCAGCCCCGGCGCGCGGCTGCTGTCGGATCAGGCCGAGGGCGACGTGCCGATGATCGAGGCCGGACAATCCGCGCTGCAGTCGCTGACCGAGGAAGGCCCCGAGATCCTGTCGGAAACGCTCGAACTGGTGCGCGAGCTGCGCGGCCTCATCGGGGGCGAAACGCAGGCGCGGGTGCAGACCATCTTGGAAAACGTCGAGCGGGCCTCTGCAGATCTGACAAACACGCTTGATGCGATCTCTTCGGTGGCGGACTCGGTGAATGGTTTTGCCGAGGGTGTCGGGACGATCACCGAGAGCATCGACACGCTGAGCCGCGATGCGGGCACCACGCTGCAGGACGCAAGCGCCGCCATGCGCTCGGTCGAGGCGCTCTCGGAAGAGGCGCGCGGGCTGATCGCGCAAGGCTCTGGCAGTGTGCAGGTGGCCGAGGATTACATCACCACGCGGCTCGGCCCGGCGACGGAACAGGTGCAGCGGTCGGTTGCAGAGATCGGGAGCCGCTTTGCCGCGCTCAGCGACCGGGCCGAGACGCTTGCCAGCACCTTCACCACCACCGGAGAGACCGCGACCCAGCGCCTAACCGAAGCGCGCCAGACCCTGGCTTCGGTCGATGCGCTGATTGCCGAGCTGACGCAGACCTCGCGCAGCGTGGATGGTGCGGCGCAGCGGCTCGACGGGTTGATCGCGGGCGACACCAGTGCCCTTGTCGCAGAGTTGCGCACCGCCACCGCCGAGGCCACAGCGGTCATCCGCGACTTTGGGCAAACCGCGGGCGGCGATCTGGCGGCCATCTTCGAGGACATCCGCAGCGCCACCCGCTCTGCCGCGCAGACCATCGACACGGTGGGCGCGGATCTCACCTCTGCCTCTGGCCAGCTCGATGGGCTGGCGCAAAATGCCTCCGAAACACTGGAGGCGGCGCGGACCACATTTGCCAATGCCAACGAGACGCTCTCGGCGATCAACGGCACGCTGGAGACCGGAGACCGCGCGCTTGTCGCCGCCGAGCGCGCCTTTGACGGGGCCGACAAGGTGATCCGCGACGAGGTGGGCCAGATCACCGCGCAGCTGCGCGAGACGCTGACGGGCCTCGAAAGCGCAATCGGCACGGTGGCCGGAGAGATCCCCGAAATCACCAGCGAGCTGCGCAGCGCCAGCCGCTCGGCAGCTTCGGCCTTCTCGGGGCTCGAAGGTGCGGTGGGCGATGCCCGCCCGGCGCTGCGCGAGTTCTCCTCCACCGCCCTTCCCCAGTTCGGGCGGCTGGCCGCCGAGGCGCGCGCGCTGATCGACAATCTCGATGCGCTGACCACGCAGATCCGCCGCGATCCGAGCCGCTTCTTCCTCGACCAGCGCGCCCCAGAATATCGAAGGTAGCCCGATATGTTCCTGTCCCCGCGATCCCTGCCCTCCCGCCTGCCCGCCTTGCTGCTTGCGCTCGGGCTTTCGGGCTGCGGCGCCATTGCCGCGCTCGACGACGCCTCGACGCCGCTGGAGATCTACGAGTTGCAGACCCCGCCGATCCAGCCTTCGGCGGCGCGCGGGTCGCTGGAACTGGTGGTTGAGCCGCCGATCGCCAGCGGCGCGCTCTCGACCGAGCGGATCATGATCCGCCCGGCACCGCTGCAGGCGCAATATCTGCCCGACGTGCGCTGGTCGGATGAGGCCCCGGCGATGCTGCAGACCCTGCTGGTGCGCAGCCTGTCCGAGACCGGCGCCTTTGCCTCGGTCGGGCGGGCGCCCTTGGGGGCGCAGGGCGACTACGCATTGCTGGGCGAGCTCACCGATTTTCAGGCGCAGGGGGCCGAGGGTGGCGCGGCCGTGCGCATACGGATCATGCTGCGGCTCGTGCGGGAACGCGACGCCTCTGTCGTGGCGGCGCGCACCTTCGAGGTGACCGAGCCCGCCGCAGACACCGAGACCGACACGCTGGTTGCCGCCTTCGACCGCGGCACGTCGCGCATTCTGTCCGAGGTGCTGCCTTGGGTCGTCGGCGCGACGCGCGGCGGCGCCTAAGGGCCCGACTGCGACGCCATGCCGGGCTGACAGCTGCGGGCCCTCGGGCTATACTTCGAGTCTGTCGGGACCGCTGCATTCCTTGGGAGGAGAGGCATGGCAACTGCATCACGACGACTTCTACTGAAATCCTATCGCGCCTGGCTTGAGGCGGACGAGGCCTTTCGGCTTGCACAGCGCCGCGTGGCGGACTTGGTGCCAAGCGCGCGGCAACATCTCTTCGTGCATATCGGCAATCGCGGATCGAAGGTGCGCCAGCTTTACAACGCGCGGCAGAAGGCACTGGAAACGCTGCTTCTTGCGCGCCAGCAGGTGCTGAAGGAACGCGAGGCGCGGACGCTGAGACTGCAGACGCAGATGCTGCTGGTCTATCGCCCCTAGGGGTGATCCCTCAGGAAACTCCGGGCCGCACAAAGAAAAGGGAGGCGCCCCGTCGGGCACCTCCCTTCTGTCTTTGCTTGGGCGGTAAGCCTCAGCTTTGCGACGCCACCAGCCGTTCGAGCAGGGTCGCGGGCGTCACCAGCCCGACGCGCACGCCGCCGCGCGTGACCGCCACCGGCGCGTTGCGCTCGGTCATGCCTGCGGCGAAGTCGAGCACCGGGGTCTCTTCGTCGACCTCCACTTCGGCCACGCCTTCCACCGGCTGCATCACGTCCTTGGCGCGCAGGAAACTGAGCGGGTTGGAGTGCGCCACGAACTCGGCCACATAGTCGTTCGCCGGATCGCCGGCGATCTCGTTCGGCGTGCCGCATTGCACGATGCGCCCGCCTTCCATGATCGCGATGCGGTTGCCGATCTTGAACGCCTCGTCGAGGTCATGGCTGACGAAGATGATCGTGCGCTTGAGCTTGGCTTGCAGTTCCAGAAGCTCGTCCTGCAGCTTGGTGCGGATCAGCGGGTCGAGCGCCGAGAAGGGCTCGTCCATCAGCAGGATCGGTGCCTCGGTGGCAAAGGCCCGCGCGAGGCCCACGCGCTGCTGCATGCCGCCCGACAGCTCGCCGACCTTATTGTCGGCCCAGTCGGAAAGCCCCACGAGCTCAAGCTGTTCGAGCACCTTCTTGCGGCGATCGGCCTTGCCCATGCCGCCCAGTTCAAGACCCAGCCCGACGTTCTCTGCAACCGAGCGCCACGGCAGCAGGCCGAACTGCTGGAACACCATGGCGACGCGCTCGCGGCGGATGCGGCGCAGGTCGGCGGGCGCGGCCTCGGTGACGTTGACGAGGCTGTCGCCCTCGCGCACATGCACCCCGCCGCGCACCACCGGGTTGAGCCCGTTGATGCCGCGCAGCAGCGTCGATTTGCCCGAGCCCGACAGGCCCATGAGCACAAGGATTTCGCCCTCTTCGACGTCGAGGTTGCAGTCGTGCACACCCAGCACCTGCCCGGTGCGGTCTTGGATTGTGGCGCGGTCCAGCCCCTCGTCCATCAGCGGTAGCGCGGTGTCCGGCTCTTCGCCGAAGACGATGGAGACATTGTCGATTTTGACAGCGGTGGTCATTTCTTGTCGCCTCCGAAGTTGAGCATACGGTCGAGCAGAATAGCGACCACCACGATCACCAGCCCGCTTTCAAAGCCGAGCGAGGTGTTCACTTGGTTGAGCGCACGAACCACCGGCACGCCAAGGCCGTCGGCACCCACGAGGGCCGCGATCACCACCATCGACAGCGCCAGCATGATGGTCTGGTTGAGACCCGCCATGATCTGCGGCAGCGCATAGGGCAGTTCGGCCTTGAACAGCACGTCACGGTTGGTGCCGCCAAAGGCGCGGACCGCCTCGGTCAGTCGCTCGGGGGTCGAGGAGACACCCAGCTGCGTCAGGCGGATCGGCGCGGGCAGCACAAAGATCACCGTGGCAATGAGGCCCGGCACCATGCCGATGCCGAAGAAGACGATCGCCGGGATCAGATACACGAAGGTGGGCAGCGTCTGCATCAAATCGAGGATCGGACGCAGCACAGCGTAGAGCCGGGGCCGGTGCGCGGCGGCGATGCCCACGGGCACGCCGATGGCCATGCAGACCACACAGGCCGACAGCACCAGCGTCAGGCTCTCGGTGGTCTCTTCCCAGTAGTCCTGGTTGAGGATGAACAGGAAGCCAAGCGCGATGAAAGCGCAGATCTTCCAGCTGCGCTGCATCAGCCACGCGAAGGCGACGAAGACAGCGATGATGATGAACGGGTGGGGCTCTTGCAGCACCCAGAGAATACCGTCGATCATGGCTTCCAGCACGACGGAAAGCAGATCGAGAAACCCTTCGGCGTGGTCGCGGATGCCTTCGAAGATCGCGGCCGCGAAGTCGCCGACGGGGATTTTATACGAGGTCAGCCAGTCCAAGGCAGCTCTCCTTATCTATGAGAGTTGAGGAGGGAGGCAGGCGCCCCCGCGCGGTCGCGGAGACGCCGGGCACACACCTCGGATCAGAGGCCCAGTGCGGTTTTGACCGCCGGCAGCCCCGGTTCACCGTCCAGAGTGGTCACGCCGTCGAGCCAGCCGTCAAGAATTTCGGGGTTCGCGGACAGCCATGTGGTTGCCGCGTCCTCGGCCTTTTCACCGTCGTTGAGGATCGCGCCCATGATCTCGTTTTCCATCTCGAGGGTGAACTCGAGGTTGGTCAGCAGCTTGCCGACGTTCGGGCATTCCTCGACATAGCCAGAGCGCGTGTTGGTGTAGACCGTGGCACCGCCGAAGTCGGGCCCGAACCATTCGTCACCGCCCGAAAGATAGGTGAGATCGAAGTTTGCGTTCATCGGGTGCGGCTCCCAGCCGAGGAAGACGATCGGCTCGTCCTTCTTCGACAGGCGCGAAACTTGGCTGAGCATCCCCTGCTCGGAGCTTTCCTTGACGTCGAACTCTTCGAGATCGAAGGCGTTGGCTTCGATCATATCCATGATCAGGCGGTTGCCGTCGTTGCCCGGCTCGATGCCGTAGATGGTCTCGTCGAGCTCATCGGCATGGGCGGCGATGTCGGCGAAATCCTTGATCCCAAGCGCGGCACCGGCGGCATTGGTGGCCAGCGTGTACTTCGCGCCTTCGAGATTCGCCCGGACGGTGTCGACCGTTCCGGCCTCACGGTAGGGCGCGATGTCACCCTCCATCGTGGGCATCCAGTTGCCGAGGAAGATGTCCATGTCGCCCTCTTCCAGCGACACATAGGTCACCGGCACCGACAGAACGCGGGTCTCGGTGTCATACCCCAGCGCTTTCAACACGGTAGAGGTGGCGGCGGTGGTTGCTGTGATGTCCGTCCAGCCCACGTCCGAGAACCTGACTTTGGAGCAATCTGCAGCGGCGGCGGTTGCGCAAAGAGCGAGAGCGGAGGTGGTCAGTACGAGTTTCATAGGGTCCCCTTTGGAGGTTAGCGTGATGAAGTCTGAGTTATTGATTGACGAGTCAATTAATGACGGGGTATTCCAGAAAAGCAACCAAAAATCTGTGGGAGCCCCGAATGGCACGCAAATCCGAGGAAGAAAGACGCAGGGATCTGATCGCTGCGACGATCCGCGAGATCGGCGCGTCGGGGACTCTCAACGTCACCACCAGCCAGATCGCCAAAAGCGCCGGTGTCTCGCCGGGGCTTGCGTTCCATTACTTCCACGACAAGGACACGCTGTTCCTCGCAGCGATGCGCTCTATCCTCGCGGAATATAAGGCAGATGTGACGCAGGCTCTGGCCGGGGCCAAAACGCCCGACGAACGTGTGAACGCGATCGTTCAGGCCAGTTTCGGCATGGGCAGCTTCCGCCGTGAGGCGATCTCGGCATGGGTGAATTTTTACGCACTCGCGCTGCGCTCGGAAGAGGCGCGGCGGCTGCTCTACCTCTATCAGCGCCGTCTGCACAGCAATCTCGTCTATGCGCTGCGCCCGAAGATTCGCGAGCGCGCACCCGACGTGGCGCGGCGAATCGGCGGCCTGATCGACGGGCTCTATCTGCGCTACGCGCTAGATACCAAGATGCTGCGCCCCCCCGAGGAAGCCCTCGGCGACGTCGACGGCACAGAAGGCGCTGAACATGTGCTGCGGGCGATCGCCGCCGAATGCACCGAAGTCCACGAAAACGACGACATCTCCATGGCGGAGGCCGATCCCGACCCCATGGCCCCCCTTGCAGGACCCCAGGAGTAAACATGACCACATCCTATCAACCCGCCGGCAGCCACTTCATCAACGGCCGCTACGTCGAAGACACCGCAGGCGAGAAGATCGAGGTGATCTATCCGCACACCGGCGAGGTGATCGCCACCCTGCATGCCGCGACCCCGGCGATCATCGACGAAGCGCTCGCCAGCGCCGAAGCCGCCCAGAAGGCATGGGGCGCGCTGTCGGGCACCGAGCGTGGCCGCGTGCTGCGCAAAGCCGCCGATCTGCTGCGCGAGCACAACCGCGCGCTGTCGGAGGTGGAGACCCATGACACCGGCAAGCCGATGTCCGAAACGCTGATCGCCGACGCCGCCTCGGGCGCCGAGGCGCTGGAGTATTTCGGTGGCCTCGCTGGCACGCTGACCGGCGAGCATATCCCGGTCGCGGGCGGCGATTTCGTCTACACCCGGCGCGAGCCGCTGGGCGTTTGCGTCGGCATCGGCGCGTGGAACTACCCGATCCAGATCGCCAGCTGGAAGGCCGCCCCGGCGCTGGCCTGCGGCAACGCGATGGTCTTCAAACCCTCCGAGATGACGCCGCTCACCGCGCTGAAGCTGGCTGAGCTACTGATCGAAGCGGGCGCGCCCGCGGGCATCTTCAACGTCGTGCAGGGCTATGGCCAAGTTGGCGCGTCGCTGGTCACCGACCCGCGCGTCGACAAGGTGTCGCTCACCGGCTCGGTGCCCACGGGCCGCAAGGTCTATGCCGCCGCCGCCGAGGGCATCCGCCATGTGACCATGGAACTGGGCGGCAAATCCCCCATCGTCGTGTTCGACGATGCTGATCTTGAAAGCGCCGTCTCCGCCGCGATCAACGGCAACTTCTACTCGACCGGCCAGATCTGCTCGAACGGCACCCGTGTCTTCGTGCAAGAGGGGCTCTATGAGACATTCGTCGCCCGCGTCGCCGAGCGCATGGAAAACGCGGTGATCGGCGATCCCATGGATGAGGCCACCACCATTGGCCCGATGGTCTCGGCGCGCCAGCGCGAGATTGTCGACGGCTATATCAAGAAGGGCGTCGAAGAGGGCGCGCGTCTGGTCAAGGGCGGCAAGCTGATCGACGGCGCGGGCTTCTACATCGAGCCGACGCTCTTTGCCGATGTCACCGACGAGATGACCATCGCGCGCGAGGAAATCTTTGGCCCGGTCATGTCGGTGTTGAAGTTCGCCACCGAAGAAGAGGCGCTGACCCGCGCCAATGACACGCAGTTCGGCCTCGCCGCCGGTGTCTTCACCAATGACCTCACCCGCGCGCATCGCGTCGCGGCGGGCTTTGAGGCAGGCACCTGCTATATCAACGCCTACAATCTCACCCCGGTCGAGGCCCCCTTTGGCGGGTCCAAGAATTCGGGTGTGGGCCGCGAGAACTCCAAGGCGGCGATCGAGCACTACAGCCAGTTGAAATCGGTCTACGTCGGCATGGCGCCGACCGAGGCCCCGTTCTGAGGAGGCCCTCAATGCAAGCGGAATACGTCATCGTCGGCGCGGGCTCTGCGGGCTGCGCCATCGCCTACCGGCTCGCGGAAGCGGGCCGGAAGGTCATCGTCATCGAACACGGCGGCACCGATGCCGGGCCCTTCATCCAGATGCCCGGCGCGCTGTCCTACCCGATGAACATGAAGCGTTACGACTGGGGGTATGAATCCGAGCCCGAGCCGCATCTGGGTGGTCGCCGTCTGGCGACCCCGCGCGGCAAGGTGCTGGGCGGCTCCTCGTCGATCAACGGCATGGTCTATGTGCGCGGCCACGCGCGCGACTTCGACACATGGGAAGAGATGGGCGCGCAGGGCTGGGCCTATGCCGACGTGCTGCCCTACTACAAGCGCATGGAGACATGGCACGAGGGCGGCCACGGCGGCGATCCCGACTGGCGCGGCAAGGACGGCCCGCTGCATGTCTCGCGCGGCAAGCGCGACAACCCTCTCACCCGCGCCTTTGTCGAGGCCGGGGTGCAGGCGGGCTATGAAGCCACCGACGATTACAACGGCCAAAAGCAGGAAGGCTTTGGCCCGTTCGACGCGACCGTCTACAAAGGCGAGCGCTGGTCGGCCTATAAGGCCTATCTCAAACCCGCCATGGCCAGCGGCAACGTCGAATTGGTGCGCGGGCTCGCCCGCAAGGTGGTGATCGAGAACGGCCGCGCCACCGGGGTCGAGCTGGAGCGCAAGGGCAAGATCGAGGTGATCAAGGCCGAGGCCGAGGTGATCCTCTCTGCCAGTTCGATCAACTCGCCGAAGATGCTGATGCTCTCGGGCATCGGCCCGGCCGAGCACCTGAAAGAGCATGGCATCGAGGTGGTCGCAGACCGCGCCGGTGTCGGCCAGAACCTCCAGGACCACCTCGAGCTCTACATCCAGCAGGCGGCCACCCAGCCGGTGTCGCTGTTCAAATACTGGAACCTCTTCGGCAAGGCGCTGGTGGGGGCACAATGGCTGTTCACCCGCAGCGGACCGGGCGCCTCGAACCAGTTCGAAAGCGCCGCCTTCATCCGCTCGAAAGCCGGTGTCGAATATCCCGATATCCAGTACCACTTCCTGCCCATCGCGGTGCGCTACGATGGCAAGGCGGCGGCAGAAGGCCACGGGTTCCAAGCCCACGTCGGGCCGATGCGCTCGAAATCGCGCGGCGCGGTGACGCTGAAATCCGGCGATCCCAAGGACGCGCCCAGCATCTTCTTCAACTACATGTCGCATGAGGATGACTGGGCCGACTTCCGCACCTGCATCCGCCTCACCCGCGAGATCTTTGGTCAGGAGGCCTTTGCCCCCTATCGCGGCCATGAGATCCAGCCGGGTGACGCGGTGCAGACCGATGAGCAACTCGACGACTTCATCCGCGAGCACGCCGAGAGCGCCTATCACCCCTGCGGCACCTGCCGGATGGGCCCGGCGAGCGATCCGATGGCGGTGGTCGATCCCGAATGCCGGGTGATCGGTGTCGAGGGGCTGCGGGTCGCCGACAGTTCGATCTTCCCGCAGATCACCAACGGCAACCTCAACGCGCCGTCGATCATGAGCGGCGAGAAGGCGGCGGACCATATCCTCGGCAAGCAGCCCCTGCCCCGCGACAACGGGCAGCCGTGGATCCATCCGGACTGGCAGACCTCGCAGCGCTGACCCCTGCCCCACGTCGCCGCCCGCGCGGCGGCGTGGACGCAACGCTTGGTCATCCCCCGGTGTTGCACAACTACATGATGCCGTGAATCGATTTTCGCGTTACGCTCGCCTCAGGCAAGAGCAGGACAAGAAGATGATCACGACATCCCCCAGACCATGGGTCCGGGCGGGCGCGATGATCGTCGCACTCGCAGCGACCCTTGGCGGTTGCGGCAGTTCGGCGCCACGCACCGCCACCCTTTCCGCCAGCGAAACGCAGGCGCTTTATATCCGCGAAAACCGTGCCAGCGGCATCCCCCGCCGCTTTGGCGACACCGATCCCCATGCGTGGGACTCGGTCAGCCCCTCGCGCTACCCGGTGCATGGGCTCGATGCGGCGCGCTATCAGGGTGCGATCGACTGGCGCGAGGCCCGCGACGCGGGCATTCGCTTCGGCTATCTCAAGGCGACCGAGGGCGGGGATCACATCGATCCGGCCTTTGCGCAGAACGCCGCCGGGGCGCGGGCCGCAGGCGTGCCGGTGGGGGCCTATCACTTCTACTATTTCTGCCGCCCGGCGCGTGAGCAGGCGGCGTGGTTCATCGCCAATGTCCCGAAACGGCGCGGAGATCTGCCGCCGATCCTCGACATGGAGTGGAACCACCTCTCGCCCACCTGCCGCATCCGCCCGCCCGCGGATGAGGTGCGCGCCAGCATCCGCGAGTTCTCCCGCATCGTCGAGCGCCACTACGGCACCGCCCCGGTGATCTACACCACGCCCGACTTCTACGCCCGCAACGATCTGGGCTCGCTGCGCGGGGCCGAGTTCTGGCTGCGCTCGGTCACCGCGCACCCGTCCGAGCGCTACCCCGACGAGCGCTGGAGCTTCTGGCAGTACACCGGCACCGGTCTGGTGCCAGGGGTGCGCGGGCCGGTGGACCTCAACGCCTTTGCCGGGAACGAAGCGAACTGGCGGGCTTGGCTGGCGGCGCGCAGTCAGGGATAGCGGAGCAAGAGCCGGGCGCGCGGCTACCCGTGGGTTGGCGCGCCGCCCCCTGAGGTCATTGCTTTATCCCAGCCACATCCGGACGACCTCAATCGCTGCACGAGGATGACAAAGCGCCAGCCCGCCGGGACGGGCAGGCACTGGCCCGGCGGTCTTCGGCCTTTGCTCCGGGCGGAGCAGCGCGCGCTTGCCCGTGCGATGGCCCCGCGCCGTTGCCGCCACTTTGCCGCGCCCGACCTCCCCATGAGAGGGCGCATTGGCAACGCCGCGCGGCTGTTCGCAGGGCGTAAGGGTTTGTGAGATAAAGCGCATTGCACCAGCCCTGCGCCGCGCCCACCCAGGATCGGGCGCAGCCCTCAGCGCGCAAAAAGAACATCCTCCGGCCCCCAACGCCGCGCGGCGAACAGCGCCCGTGCCCGGCGCCACAAGCCGGAACACCCTCCTGCCCCTCTGCCATGATACACTCTCGCGCACAGGCGGCCCGCGCGCGCAGGCACCCGGCAGGGCTTGCGTCCCCGGCCCATATCCGGTCTACCGCGCCGCAAGGGGGAGGCCGGACGAAAACGAGAGACTCGGATGGCCGAAGTACAGACATCAGGTGCCGCGATCACCTTCGACAAGCTGGGAAAGTCCTTTGACAAAAAGGGCTCCGGCACCGTCATGGCGCTCGAGGATGTGAACCTCGACGTCGCCCCCGGCACGATCACCGGGATCATCGGACGTTCCGGCGCGGGCAAATCGACGCTGCTGCGCATGGTCAACGGGCTCGAGCAGCCGACCTCGGGCACGGTCACCGTCGCCGGACATGACGTCGGTCGCGCCGGTGCCGCGGACCTGCGGCGGATCCGCCGCGAGGTTGGGATGATCTTCCAGCACTTCAACCTGCTGAGCTCGCGCACGGTTTACGGCAACGTCGCCCTGCCGCTCGAGATCGCAGGCGTGCCCGGTGCCGAGATCAAGCGGCGGGTCAACGACCTCATCGGGCGCGTCGGGCTCGAGCAGTTCAGCAACCGCTACCCGGCAGAGCTTTCGGGCGGGCAGAAGCAGCGCGTCGGCATCGCCCGCGCGCTCGCCACCCAGCCCAAGGTGCTGCTCTCGGATGAGGCCACCTCGGCGCTCGACCCCGAGACCACGCAGACCGTGCTGAAGCTGCTGGCCGACATCAACCGCGACCTCGGGCTGACCATCCTGCTGATCACCCACGAGATGGCCGTGGTCCGCGACATCGCCAGCCATGTGGCGGTGATCGACGGCGGCAAGATCGTCGAGGCGGGCTCGACCTATGAGGTCTTTGCCGACCCCAAGCATCCGACCACGCGCTCTTTCCTGTCGGGCATCACCGGCATCACCCTGCCGAGCTTCGTCGCCGGCAAACTGCAGGCCGAGCGCCCGCAGGGCGACAGCCAAGAGGTAATCCGCATCGCCTTCGCCGGGACCCATGCCACCGATCCAATGCTGGCCAAGCTCACTTCCGAGCTCGGGATTCCGGTCAACATTCTGGCGGGCGCGATCGAAGAGATCGGCCCACATCCCTTCGGCAACCTGCTGGTCTCGGTTGAGGCCACCCGCGGCGCCGAAGCCCGCGCCTATCTTGAACGTCACGAGCTGCTCACGGAGGTGCTGGGCTATGTCGGCTAACCTCATCAACCTGCTGATCGAAGCCACGCTTCAGACCCTCTATATGGTGGCCATCTCGGGCGCGCTCGGCACGCTTTTCGGCCTGCCCATCGGCGTCTACCTTGCCGTGTCGCAACGCGGCGAACTGCTGTCCTCGCCTTGGGTGAACAAGGTGCTTGGACTGATCGTCAACGCGACGCGCTCGGTGCCCTTCATCATCCTCGTGGTGGCGATCATCCCCTTCACCCGGCTGATTGCGGGCACCTCGATTGGCACCAGCGCCGCCATCGTGCCGCTGACCATTGCTGCCGTGCCCTTCATCGCGCGTCTGGTGGAGAACGCCATCCGCGAGGTCGACAGCGGCCTCATCGAAGCCGCCCGCGCCATGGGCGCCACGCCGCTGCAGATCATCCGCAAGGTGCTGATCCCCGAGGCGCTGCCCGGCATCACCCTTGGCCTCACGCTCGCGCTGGTCAGCCTCATTGGCTACTCGGCTATGGTCGGTGCCGTGGGCGGCGAGGGCCTTGGCGATCTCGGCATTCGCTACGGCTACCAGCGCTTCATGCCCGAAGTGATGCTGGCGGTGGTCGTCATTCTGATCGTGCTGGTCCAGCTCGTGCAGTCCCTCGGCGAGGGGCTGGCCAGACTGGTCGACAAGCGCGCGCCGCGCAACCGCGGCCGCTGAACCAACAATAAGAACGCAGATGGAAGGAGAATTCCCATGAAGCGTATGATCCCCCTCGTCTCCGCGCTGGCCCTGATTGCCGGCACCGCGATGGCCGAAGACATCAAGGTTGGTGTCTCGCCCGGTGAGCACGCCGAGATCATGGAAGAAGTCGCCAAGATCGCCGAGCCCATGGGCCTCAACATCGATGTGGTCGAGTTTTCCGACTATGTGGTGCCGAACCAGGCGCTGGCCGATGGCGACATCGAAGCCAACTCGTTCCAGCACGAGCCCTATCTGGACAACCAGATGAAGGACCGCGGCTTTGAGCTGGCGCCGATCGCGACCACCATCACCACCCCGATGGGCGTCTACTCGGACAAGATCACCGCACTCGAGGACTTTCCCGAGGGTGGTACCATGGGCATCCCGAACGACCCCACCAACGGCGGCCGCGCGCTGCTGGTGCTGCAGCAGCTTGGCCTGATCAAGCTGGCCGAGGGCACCGGCCTCGTGCCGACCGTTCTGGACGTGGTCGAGAACCCCAAGGACATGCGCTTCCAAGAGCTCGACGCCGCGCAGCTGCCGCGTTCGCTGGCCGACCTCGATGCCGCGCTGATCAACACCAACTACGCGATCGCCTCGGGCCTCTCGCCCAAGGAGGACTCGATCGCCATGGAAAGCGCCGACAACCCCTATGTGAACATCATCGTCGTGCGTCAGGGCGACGAAGAGCAGCCCTGGGTGAAGCCGCTGATCGACGCCTATCACAGCCCCGAAGTGAAGGCCTTCATCGAAGAGAAATACCACGGCACCGTGCTGACCTCCTGGTAAGCATCGCGCCGCATGGCATTGGAAAGGCGGGCTTTCGGGCCCGCCTTTTTCTTTGCCGCACGGTCAGCGGTCGAGCCGGTCGCGCAGCCGGTAGTAGTGAATGCCGATGCCGCCATAGACCCGGTGCAGCCCATGCAGCGGCAGCGCGGGGATGGTCGGCAAGGGCGGGATCGGCAGCGGCGCGCCTTGCGCCAGATGCGCGGCAAACGCCTTGCCGATCGCCACCGACAGCGCCACGCCGCGGCCGTTGAAGCCCGTCGCCGCCAGCAGGCCGGGCGCGGGCGCGCAGATGCGCACGCGATGATCGGGTGTCATGCCGAAGCGGCCAAACCAACGATGCGCGATGGTGAAGCCCGGACCGAAGAGCGCGGCAAGTTCTGCTTCCAGTTCAGCGAAATTGGCCTCCCTGCGCGGGTCGGCGAAGCTGCCCCGCCCGCCGATCATCAGCCGGTTCTCCGGGCCGACGCGGAAATAGGTGCCGACGCGCCGGATTTCAGAGCAGACCGCGCCGCTCGGCAGAATGCGCTGCAGCTGCTCCGCACTCAGCGGCGCGGTGGCGATCTGAAAGCTGTTGGCGGGCACCGTGGCCCGCGCCAGCCGGGGCTCCAGCCGCGGCGGCGTGTAGACATTGCTGGCGAGCACGACGCGATCCGCCTCAACCAAGGCGCCATTCTCCAGCCGGGCGCGCCATCCAGTGCCGACCCGCTCCAGCGTCGTCACCGGCGTCTTGGCGAAGATCTCCGCCCCCGCCGCACGGGCCGCGCCGATCAGCCCGTGGACCAGCTTCAGCGGATGGACCTTGCCGGCGCGGCGGTCGATCCAGCCGCCCAGAAACCCATGCGCGCCGGTGGCCTGCGCCATTGCCGGACCATCCAGCCAGTCCACCGGAGCGCCGCGCGCCTGCCACTGTGCCATGCGCGCGCGCAGGCCGGGCAGATGCACCTGCTTGTTGCCCGCCTGTATCCAGCCCGCCCGCTGCGCGTCGCAGTCGAGGCCGAGCCGATCCACCAGCGCAAAGAGCACATCAGCGGTCGCCCCGGCGAACTCCGTCGCCTGCGGTCCCCAGATCCGGTCAAGCGTCTCGGGATCGTCCTTCAGCCCCGGGATCACCTGCCCGCCGTTGCGGCCAGAGGCGCCAAAGCCGGGCTCACCCGCCTCGAGCACCACCACGCCAACGCCCGCCTCAGCCAGATGCAGCGCGGTCGAGAGCCCCTGCAGCCCGCCGCCGATCACCAGCACGTCAGTGCGGCGGCTCTCGGTCAGGGCGGGCAGTTTCGGCGCGTCAGGGGCCGTGGCGGCCCAGAGGGACTGAAAGATCATCGCAGGCTCCGCAAAGCTTCGGCGGGCACGGATTGCCCGCCCCATCGCCAGCCTGCGCGCCGCTGGCGGCGCTGTCGAGCCGCGGCATCACCGGGCGGCACGCCAATCCCGCAAACCTGTTGCGTTCCGGTGACTTGCCGCCCGTTCTTGAGGCAGATTTCGTTTCGCCCTATGCGCCTCAGCCCATCCGTTCCGAGGCGTATTCGCCGGGGCTGGCCGGGAAGACGATGGTCTTGTTGCCATTGAGGAAAACCCGGCGGTGGATATGCGCGTGAATGGCCCGCGCCAGCACCTGACTTTCCACGTCGCGGCCCAGCGAGACGTAGTCCGAGGCGCTTTGCGCATGGGTCACGCGGATCACGTCCTGTTCGATGATCGGCCCCTCGTCGAGATCGGCAGTGACGTAATGCGCCGTCGCCCCGATCAGCATCACCCCGCGCTCGAAGGCCTGCTTGTAGGGGTTGGCCCCTTTGAAGCTGGGCAGGAACGAGTGGTGGATGTTGATGATCCGCCCCGACATCTCGGTGCACATCTCGTCGCTCAGCACCTGCATGTAGCGCGCCAGCACGACCAGTTCCGCGCCGCTCTCGCGCAGGATGCGCATCTGCTCGGCCTCGGCCTCGCGCTTGTTTTCTTTGGTGACCTTGACGCAGTAGTAGGGGATGTCGTGGTTCACCACGACCTTTTGGTAATCGAGGTGGTTGGAGATCACCGCCACGATCTCCACCGGCAGCGCGCCGATCCGCGAGCGATAGAGCAGATCGTTCAGGCAGTGGCCGAAACGGCTGACCATGATCGCGACCTTCATCTTCCGGCGCGGGTCGTGGAAGGCGAACTCCATGTCCAGAACCGCCGCGATCGCGGCAAACCCCTCGGCCAGCGCCTCGCGGCTGTGGCCCGCCTCGGAACTGAAGCTGAGGCGCATGAAGAAGCGGTCGTTGCCAAGGTCCGAGAACTGCGCGCTGTCGTGGATGTTGCAGCCCTGCTCGGCGAGATAGGTGGAAATCGCCGCCACGATGCCGGTGCGGACGGGGCAGGAAACGGTCAGGATGATCTGGGTCATGGGCGTCTTTCGTCTCGGCTCAGAGGTCGGCGGAATAGATCGGGAAATCGTCGCAGAGCGCCCGGACCTCGGCGCGCACCTTGGCCTCGACCTCGGCATCGCCCTCGGGGCTGTGCGAGAGCGCGTCGATGACCCGCAGGATCAGACTGCCAATGAGTTCGAACTCGGCCTCGCGGAAGCCGCGCGTGGTGCCCGCCGAAGTGCCCAGACGGATGCCCGAGGTGACGAAAGGCTTCTGCGGATCGTTGGGGATGGCGTTCTTGTTGCAGGTCAGCCCCGCCCGTTCGAGCGCGATTTCGGCCACCTTGCCGGTCACGCCTTTGGGCTGCAGATCGACCAGCACCATGTGGCTGTCGGTGCCGCCCGACACGATGCCCAGCCCGCCAACCATCAGCACATCTGCCAGCGCCTTGGCGTTCTCGATCACCTGCCCGGCGTAATCGGCGAACTCGGGTTGCAGCGCTTCGCCGAAGGCCACCGCCTTGGCGGCGATCACATGCATCAGCGGGCCACCCTGATTGCCCGGAAAGACCGCCGAATTGAACTTTTTCGCAAGCGCCTCGTCGTTGGTGAGGATGACGCCGCCGCGCGGGCCGCGCAGGGTCTTATGGGTGGTCGAGGTGACAACATGGGCATGCGGCACCGGGTTCGGGTATTTGCCACCCGCGATGAGGCCCGCGTAATGCGCCATGTCGACCATGAGGTATGCGCCCACCTCGTCGGCGATCTTGCGGAACCCTACAAAGTCGATCTGGCGCGGATAGGCCGAAGCGCCCGCCACGATCAGCTTGGGCTTGGTCTCGAGCGCCTTTTCCCGCACCTTCTCCATGTCGATCAGGTGGCTGTCGGCGTCGACCTCATAGGACACGACATCGAACCATTTGCCCGACATGGTGACCGGCGAGCCGTGGGTCAGGTGCCCGCCGTGCGCCAGCGACATGCCCATGATCCGGTCCCCCGGCTGCAGCAGCGCGAGGAACACCGCCTGATTGGCCTGCGCGCCGGAATGCGGCTGCACATTGGCATATTCCGCGCCGAACAGCTGCTTGAGCCGGTCGATGGCCACCTGCTCGACGGTATCCACATGCTCGCAGCCGCCATAGTAGCGTTTGCCCGGATAGCCTTCGGCATATTTGTTGGTCAGCACCGACCCCTGCGCCGCCATGACGCTGGCCGAGACGATGTTTTCCGAGGCGATAAGCTCGATCTGGCTTTGCTGGCGCTCCAGTTCGGCAGACACAGCGGTCGCGATGACGGCATCGGAGATGCCGCCTTTGGGCAGGCGGTCGAACATTGAATTATCCCTTCAGGTCAGAGGGTTTCGGCAGCAAGTTCACGTACGCCGACCTGCAGCAGGTGCAGCAGGTGCGGAGCGAAGCTGTTCCAGACGTCCATGCGGAAGCGGTCGTCGGCGTCGCGCCAGAGCGTGACGGTGGCACCATCAAAGAGCGTCCGGCGCGCAGAGCCCACCGTGATCCCGTCGATATCGCGGGCGCAGCCAATGGTCATCAGTTCGGCGGCGCGCGGCCCCTCGATGACAAAGGTCACCTCGCGGGCCGAGATCTCCACCAGACTGTGCGGCAGGGTCGCGTAGACCCCGGTGCAGGCCTCGGTCACGGGCGCGGCCTCGGCGGCCAGCAGCAGCCATTCATCGGGACCAAGGCAGGCCACCTCGACGGCACCCTTCACGGTCTCGCCGATCTTGCGCGGCAGCGCGACCCCGAGGGCCTGTTCGAGCGGCGCCAGATCGCCGCGGGCCCGCAGCGAGAAGCGCACCTTGGGCAGAACCGAGCTTACCTTGGCAGCCGAGGTTTCGACCTGCGTGGCGGGCGGGAAGGCGGAAAGCGGAGCGTTCATCAGGGCCTCCTCAGATCTTCAGACGGGCGTTTTCGGGATCGACGAAGATCGTCGAGGTGATCTTGGCGGCGATGGTGCGGTCGGGCATCGGGATGTGCACGGTCTCGCCCATCCGGTCGTGCCCGCCCTGCACCAGCGCCAGCGCGATGGGACGGCCCGCCGCGTCGGAGTGATACGAAGACGTCACATGGCCGACCATGGTCATCGGGATCGCCTGCTTGGGGTCGAAGACGATCTGCGCGCCCTCTTCGAGCTTGCTGTTGTCCTCGGTCAGCAGACCGACCAACTGCTTGCGGTCCTTGGACACGAGGTCGGGCCGCGCGAGGCCGCGCATGCCGACGAAGTCGGGCTTTTTCTTGCCCACGGCCCAGCCCATGCCCGCGTCATAGGGCGTGACGGTGCCGTCAGTGTCCTGACCCACGATGATGTAGCCCTTCTCGGCGCGCAGCACGTGCATCGTCTCTGTGCCATAGGCGCAGATGTCGTACTGCTGGCCCGCGTCCCAGAGGGTCTCCCAAAGCTTGCGGCCCATGGGGGCTGGCACGTTGACCTCGAAACCGATCTCGCCGGTGAAGCTGACCCGGAAGAGACGCGCGGGCATGCCCGCCACGGTGCACTCCACGCAGGACATATGCGGGAAGGCCTCTTCGGTGAGTTCCACACCTTCGACGAAGGGCGCGAGCAGTTTGGCGGCGTTCGGACCGTTGAGCGCGATGGTGGACCATTGCTCGGTGGTCGAGGTCAGCCAGACATTTAGGTCGGGCCACTCGGTTTGAAGGTAGTCTTCCATCATGTTCAGCACCCGCGCGGCACCGCCGGTGGTGGTGGTGACGTGGAACTTGTCGTCAGTCATACGGCCGATGACGCCGTCGTCGCGGATGAACCCATCGTCACCGCAGAGCAGGCCATAGCGGCAGCGGCCCGGTGCGAGCTTGGTCCACGGGTTGGTGTACATGCGGTTCATGAATTCGACGGCATCGGGGCCCACGACCTCGATCTTGCCCAGCGTCGAAGCATCGAAGATGCCGACGCTGGCGCGGGTGGCGCGGCACTCGCGCGAGACCGCAGCCTCCATGTCCTCGCCCGCTTTGGGGAAGTACCACGCGCGGCGCCATTGGCCGACCGGCTCGAAGACCGCGCCGTTCTCTTCGGCCCAGAGGTCGATCTGGGTCTTGCGGGTCACCTCAAAATGGCTGCCACGATGATAGCCCGCGAAGGCGCCGAAGCTGGTCGGCGTATAGGGCGGGCGGAAGGTGGTCAGACCGACCTGAGGCTGTTTCTTTCCAAGCGCATCCGAGGCGATGTTCAGGCCGTTGATGTTGGACATCTTGCCCTGATCGGTGGCCATGCCATTGGTGGTGTAGCGCTTGACGTGCTCGATCGAGCGCATTCCCTCGCGCACCGCAAGGCGCAGGTCCTTGGCGGTCACGTCGTTCTGGTAGTCGACAAAGGCCTTGGCCTTGCCGGGGCTGCGATCGGTCGGCAGTTCCTTATGCGATACGCCGGTGCCGGGGCGATCCTCGGCGACGGCATAGGCGCGGGTGTCGCCGGATTTGCCGAGCGCCGCCACGACCTCCCGGCCTTTCTCGGCGCCGTCGTTCAGCACCGCTTCGATGCCCCAGAGACCACGGCTCGCGCCCGCGATGACGCAATCCTCGGGGGTGCGCTCGGGCAGGAAGGTGGTGCGGTCGTCGTCCCAGGCCAGCGTGCCCTTGGTGTGCGAGAAAAGATGCAGCGAGGGGGTCCAGCCGCCCGACATCAGCACCGCGTCGCAAGCGATATTCTCGCCCGAGCCGACAGCGCCGCCGGAGACCGGGTTGATGCGGATCGAGGTCACCCGCAGGCGGCCCTTGGTGGCGGTGGCGGTGCGGCCCAGCTTGATCGGAATGCCGCGCGCGCGGGCCCCCGCCAGCAGCGCCTCGGAGACACTGTCGCGGGTGTCGGCAATCGCCTGCACCTTGGCGCCTGCGTCGGCGAGATCGAAGGCAGCGTACCATGCGCTGTCATGCGAGGTCAGCACCACGGGGCGCTGCCCCACCAGCACGCCGTAGCGGTTGAGGTAGGTCTGCGCCGAGCCCGCCAGCATCACGCCGGGGCGGTCGTTCCCGTGGAACACCAGCGGCTTTTCCAGCGCGCCCTGCGCCAGAACCACCTGCTTTGCGCGCACCCGCCACAGCCGCTCGCGCGGGGTGTCGGCGGGCTGCTGTGCAAGGTGGTCGGTGAGACGCTCGCACAGGCCGATGAGGTTCTGATGGTAGTAGCCGATGGCGGTGGTGCGGGTCATCACCTTGACGCCCGCCGCTTTCAGCGCGGCCAGTTCCGAGGCGATCCAATCCCACGCCGCGGCGCCGTCGATCTGCGCCTGCGGCTCGGACAGCAGCGTGCCGCCCACTTCCGCGTTCTCGTCGACCAGCACGACCTTCAGGCCGGCATTCGCAGCGACGCGCGCGGCGGCGAGGCCTGAGGGACCGGCGCCGACGATCAGCACGTCACAATGCAGGTTGCGCGAGGCGTAGCTGTCGGGGTCTTCCTCGGTCGGACTGACGCCGAGACCGGCGGCGGCGCGGATGAAGGGCTCGTAGACCTTGTCCCAGAAGCTGCGCGGCCACATGAAGGTCTTGTAGTAGAAACCCGCCGAGAACAGCATGTAGGCGGCATCGTTCACCGCGCCCACGTCGAACTTCAGGCTGGGGTATTTGTTCTGCGAAGTGGTCTCAAGCCCGCCCCAGATCTCCTGCACCGTGGCGCGGGTGTTGGGCTCATACCGGCCCGGCCCGCGGCGGGTGCCGATGAGGGCGTTGGGCTCTTCAGACCCGGCCGCAACCGGACCGCGCGGGCGGTGGTATTTGAACGAGCGGCCCATCAAATGCACGCCGTTGGCGAGCAGCGCCGAGGCGACGGTGTCGCCCTCAAAGCCCTGATAGGTCTTGCCGTCGAAGGTGAAATTCACCGGACGCGCCGCGTTGATGCGGCCCTTGCCGGAAACGCGGTAGCTGCTCATTTCTGGCCCTCCTTCAGCGCGGCGAGATTGGGACGGGGCGCGCCCGCCTCATAGGTGGTGAGGAATTTGTCGGTGATGGTGTTGCGCACTGCGTTGAAGAAGCGCCCGCAGCCATGCATGTGGCGCCAGCGTTCGAAATGGTCGCCCTTCACGTTGTCACGCATGAAGAGGAACTGCTGCCAGTCGTCGTCGCTCATCTCCGAGGGGTTTTCCGGGCGTGCGATATGGGCCTCACCGGCATAGGTGAACTCGACCTCGGGCAGCGTCTCGTCGCAATAGGGGCAATGGATCAGAAGCATGGTCGTCGTCCTTAGTGAGCTACTGCCGCGGCGGCGGCTTCGTCGATCAGGCGCCCGGTGCGGAAGCGGTCGAGCGAGAACGGCGCGTTGATCGGATGCGGCTCGTCCTTGGCGATGGTCCAGGCAAAGACATGGGCCGAGCCCGGCGTGGCTTTGAAACCGCCGGTGCCCCAGCCGCAGTTGACGTAGAGGTTCTTCACCGGGGTCTTGCCGATGATCGGCGAGCGGTCCGGGGTGTTGTCGGTGATCCCCGCCCATTTGCGCAGCATCCGCATGCGGTTGAAGATCGGGAAGACCTCGGAGATCGCCGCGATGGTATGCTCGATCAGCGGCAGCCCGCCGCGCTGGCTATAGCTGACATATTGGTCGGTGCCCGAGCCGATCACCAGCTCGCCCTTGTCGGACTGGCTGCAATAGGCGTGCACGGCATTGGACATGACCACGCAGGGGAAGATCGGCTTCACCGGCTCGGAAACCAACGCCTGCAGCGGCATGCTCTCCAGCGGCAGGCGCACATCGGCGGTCGCCATGACCTGCGTGTTGTGCCCCGAGGCCGAGACGGCGACCTTCCCCGCCTTGATGAAGCCCTTCGCCGTCTCAACCCCCGCGACGGAGCCATCGGCATTGCGGCGGATGGCCGTCACCGCGCAGTTCTGGATGATGTCGACGCCGCGCGCCGCCGCGCCGCGGGCATAGCCCCAAGCCACCGCATCGTGCCGCGCGGTGCCCGCGCGCTCCTGCAGCGCGCCGCCCATGACGGGATAGCGGGCGTCCTTGGAGATGTTGATCGGCGGGCAGTATTCCTTGCACTCTTCGGGGGTGAGCCAGCGGTTGTCGACGCCATTGAGACGGTTGGCGTGGACGTGGCGCTTGAAGCTCTGCACGTCGTGCACGTTGTGCGCCAGCATCAGGCAGCCACGGTTGGAGTACATGACGTTGTAGTTCAGTTCCTGCGAAAGGTTCTGCCACAGGTCCACCGAGTGATCGAAAAGCCGCGCGCTCTCGTCGTAGAGGTAGTTCGAGCGGATGATCGTGGTGTTGCGCCCGGTGTTGCCGCCGCCGAGCCAGCCCTTGTCGATCACCGCGATATTGGTGATGCCATGCTGGGTGGCAAGGTAATAGGCCGCGCCGAGACCGTGACCGCCCGCGCCGACGATGACCACGTCATATTCGGCTTTCGGCTGGCTGTCGGGCCATTGCTCGGTCCAGTCCTTGTGACCGGTGACGGCATTCTTGAGGAGGGTGAAGGCGTTGAAGCGAGTCATGGGCGGCCCCCGCTGGAGTGAGTGTGCTGGCAAAAGTGCTAGAGGATCATTCCGGCCTACACGTGAAGAATTGCGCCAGCAGAAATGAACTGGAGCGTCAGGCGTGAATTTTCTGATGAGTCCAAGGTAGCCGGGCGAGCGCCGGCCCGTGGGGTGGCGCCGCAACGATTGATCCGAGAGCTTTATCCGCGCCACGTCCGAGTGAACTCTTTGCCTCGCGGAACCATGCCAAAGCGCCAGCCCGCCGGGACGGCGTTGTCCATCGCGCTTGGACCGATAGCGCCACGATGAACGATCGCTCGCCCGGCGGCTTCGCCTTGATTCCGGGCGGAGCAGTGCGTCACCCTCTTCCCCACCGCTTCACACTCATGTAAGATTCCGCCAAACCGTGAAGATTCCCGCCATGCCTCCTGCCCCGAGCCGCTCACAGAAACGCCTGCGTGTCGCATTCCTCCTTGCCGACAAGTTCACCCTGTCGGCCTTTGCCAATTTCGTCGATGTGCTGCGCCTCGCCGCCGACGAGGCGGATCATTCGCGGCCCATCCTCTGCGACTGGACGGTGCTGTCGGACACGCTCGAGCCGATCCGCTCAAGCTGTGGTGTCCGGGTACAGCCCGAGACCCGCCTGCGCAGCGCCGAGAGCTATGATTACCTTGTGGTGGTCGGCGGGCTGATCAGCGATGAGGCCGCGCTCAACCCCGCCGAACTGGCCTTCCTGCGGCGACAGGCGGCTGCCGGTGTCCCGATCGTGGGTCTGTGCACCGGGGTCTTCATCCTGCACCAATTGCATCTGCTCGACGGTTACCGCTGCTGCGTCAGCTGGTTCCACCATCAGGATTTCATCGACCGTTTCGAAGCCGAGACACCTGTGTCGGACCAGATCTTCGTCGTCGACCGCGACCGGCTGACCTGCTCGGGCGGCCATGGCGCGGCGCATCTGGCGGCCTTTCTGGTGCAGCGCCACATCGGCCAGTCGGCGGCGATCAAAAGCCTCAACATCATGATGATCGACGACGCGATGAGCGGCGAGAAGGCGCAGCCGGGCCAAGCCCTCACCCGCCGCGCCAGTGACGAGTTGGTCAAACGCGCGGTGCTGCGGATGCAGCAGCACCTCGAAATGCCGAAATCCATCGACGAACTGGCGCGGGATCTGGGCGTGGGGCGCCGCACGCTCGAGCGGCGCTTTCTCGCGGACCTCAAGCAAACGCCGCTGAAGGCCTATCTCGAGTTGCGGCTGGAACGGGCGCTGAACCGGTTGCGCACCACCGACGCCTCGGTGACCGAGGTGGCGCTGGCCTGCGGGTTCTGCGACGGGCCGCATCTGTCGCGCACGCTGAAGGCCGAGCGCGGCGTGACCCCCGCCGAATACCGCAAGGCACAAAGCGGCGGGGCCGAGGATCAGATGGCGGTCGGCGTACTTTTGCCGGGTCCGGACTGAGCGGAAGACTGGGCGGGAACCCGCACGCGACGCGGAACATTGCCGCGGCGCAGCGTGTTGGACCAGCAAGGAGACCTCTCATGCTGACCGACATATTCTCGTCGCCCTGGTTCCTCGCCGCTTGGGCTGCCCTCATGATCCCCGCGCAGATCGTCTTGATCCGCGACCTCGCGCGCAACAACAGCCACCTGATGAGCCTGATGAAACTCGTCTGGGTTCTGACCGTGCTCTACTCCGGCCCCATCGGGCTTGCGGTCTATTGGACCTGCGGCCGCAAAGAGATCGCCCGTGACAGCATCTGGCGCCGGGGCTTTCGCTCGGTGGCGCATTGCTATTCCGGGTGTGGTTTGGGCGAGATCATCGGCGTGACGATTGCCGTCGGGCTGCTGAGCCTCGGCAATTACGGCACCGCCGCGATCACCTTTCTCTTTGCCTATGTCATCGGCTTCCTGCTGACCTTCGGCCCGCTGGTTCAGGACGGCATGCCGGTGCCCAAGGCGCTGAAGGACACCTTCATCGCCGAAACCCCCTCGATCGCGGTGATGGAGATTGTCGCGATCGGCGTCGACCTCGCGCTCGCCGGCAGTGCCGGGATGGGCGATGTGATCTTCTGGTCGTCGATCATCGTCTCGCTGAGCTGCGGCCTCTTCGCCGCCTATCCGGTGAACCTGCTGCTGCTGAAAGTCGGCGTAAAAGAGGGGATGATGGATCCGCGAATGACCGATCACGGCCATGGTCACGACCATGAAGACGCGCACAGCCACGGTCATGAGCACGCGATGAGCCACGGCTGACCGGCCCGCAGACTTAATACGGACTTAAAACGGCGCGCCCAGCCCTCCCAAGCCGGGCGCGCCGTCCGCCGAGAGTGCGAAACGTCTCAGGCGGGTTCTTTGGCGTATCCCATGGGCGTCACCGCGTCGCGGATCTCGCCAAGGATCGCCGGATCGTCGATCGTCGCGGGCGTCTTGAAGTCATCCCCATCGGCGATCTTGACCATTGTCGCACGCAGTATCTTGCCCGAGCGGGTCTTGGGCAGGCGATCCACCACGGTGCAGAGCTTGAATGCCGCGACCGGCCCGATCTGATCGCGCACCAGCTTCACCGCTTCCTTGACCACCTCGTCATGCGCCCGATCACAGCCAGCGTTGAGGCACAAAAAGCCCATGGGC
Source organism: Salipiger sp. CCB-MM3 (assembly GCF_001687105.1). Taxonomy (NCBI): domain Bacteria; kingdom Pseudomonadati; phylum Pseudomonadota; class Alphaproteobacteria; order Rhodobacterales; family Roseobacteraceae; genus Salipiger; species Salipiger sp. CCB-MM3. Next base: position 1,223,369 of record NZ_CP014596.1, on the reverse strand, counting down.
AGCTGACCCTTGAGCGGATCGCTCACCCCGATCACCGCGCATTCGGCCACATCCGGGTGGCTGGCCAGCACCTCCTCCATCGCGCCGGTCGACAGGCGGTGCCCCGCGACGTTGATCACGTCATCGGTGCGCGACATGATGTAGAGATAGCCGTCCTCATCCTTCATGCCCGCGTCGCCGGTCTCGTAATAGCCGGGGAAATGGGTGAGATAGGCGGACTTGAACCGCGCCTCGGCATTCCACAGCGTCGGCAGCGTGCCCGGCGGCAGCGGCAGCTTGATGGCGATGGCGCCAAGCTCGCCGTCCTTCACCTCGTGGCCGCCCTCGTCGAGAATACGCACGTCGTAGCCCGGCATCGGCACTGAAGGCGAGCCAAGCTTCACCGGCATCTCCTCGATCCCCAGCGGGTTGGCCGCGATGGCAAAGCCGGTTTCTGTCTGCCACCAATGGTCGATCACCGGGACTTTCAGCTGATCCTGCGCCCATTTGATCGTGTCGGGATCGGCGCGCTCTCCGGCGAGGTAGACCGCCTGCAGGCAGCTGAGATCATATTTCTTGACGAATTCGCCCTTGGGATCCTCTCGCTTCACAGCGCGGAAAGCGGTGGGCGCGGTGAAGAAGCTTTTCACCTTATGCTCAGAGATGACCCGCCAGAATGTGCCCGCGTCGGGGGTGCCGATGGGTTTGCCCTCAAAGACGATGGTGGTGTTGCCGTGGATCAGCGGGCCATAGCAGATGTAGCTGTGGCCAACGACCCACCCCACGTCCGACGCGGCCCAGAAACGGTCCCCCGGCTCGACGTTGTAGATGTTCTTCATCGTCCAGTTCAGCGCCACCAGATGGCCGCCGGTGTGGCGCACCACGCCCTTGGGCTGGCCGGTGGTGCCGGAGGTGTAGAGGATATAGGCCGGGTGGTTGCCCTCGACCGGCACACATTCGGCGGGCTCCACTCCGTATTGGAAGCCGTGCCAGTTCACATCCCGCCCTTCGATCAGCGTCGCCACTTCCTGCTCGCGCTGGAAGATGACGCAGAAGTCCGGCTTGTGGGTCGCCTGATCAATCGCCCCGTCGAGCAGCGGCTTGTAGTGCACGGTGCGGCCCGGCTCGAGCCCGCAGGAGGCGGCGATGATGCATTTGGGCTTGGCGTCGTCGATGCGCACCGCCAGTTCATGGGCGGCAAAGCCCCCAAAGACCACCGAATGGATCGCGCCAAGGCGGGCGCAGGCGAGCATCGCCTCCAGCGCTTCGGGGATCATCGGCATATAGAGGATCACCCGATCGCCCTTCTCGACGCCTTTGGCGCGCAGCGCGCCTGCCAGCGTGGCCACGCGGTTGCGCAGCTCCACATAGGTGATCTCGCGCTTGGTGTGGGTGATCGGGCTGTCCCAGATGACGGCCACCTGCTCGCCGCGTCCATTCTCGACGTGACGGTCCACGGCATTCCAACAGGTGTTGGTCATCCCGTCGGCGAACCATTCAAAGAGGCCCTCTCCTTTATCGAAGAGCGCCTTCGACGGGGCCTTGTCCCAGTCGATCGCCTCGGCTGCCTGCATCCAGAACTGCTCGGGGTCCTGCATCCAGCTGTCGTACACGTCCTTGTAGCCCATCGTGCTCCTCCTCACGTCGATGCCGATTCTGATACGGCCCCGCCCTGCGCCCCGGCAAGCCTGTTACCGCGCACAGGGACAGTATATCGCAAGAATTTGCGGATTTTTGCGAAATCAGCCCCAGAATACTTTGCAAATTGCGAACTCTGCAAATGAGTCCTGCGAAACATCGCGATTCTTGCAAATCAGCTAACTACCATACCAATTTGGATAGGTAATGTCTTGTGACATATCGCCTACCCGATTGGATAGGGGTAAGCACATATATCATACATTTCGGAAGTTTATTTTTCAGAATCTATTTACATAAATTAATATTGAGCCCAGCATTTTTAATAAGAGGAGGCAGATTCTATCGCGAGCATTACTTTTGCTCACGTGTCGAACAATTGCCCAAGACGACGATAAAAATTAAATAAATATATCGAGTAAACGTCATGGCATCGAGTGATATAACGGTAACCCCGTATGATGGGGCTTTGCTGACAACGCAGCTTCTGGCATCGCAACAGACCATCGTTCTGGGCGATTTCGGGTCGGAGACGAGCGGCACGCTCATCGACGATGATGGGCTTTTAGGATCAACTGACGACGGTACAGCGTTGTTTAATGGCGATCCTGTAACCTACATTGGCAGCGGAACGGCAACGCCAGGTGTTGACGTCGGTGGGGTCACGGTGCCGCTTGGCACATCCGTCGATGTCGTCGCCTTCGAAGCTGCTGGGCAAATCTATTTTCACTACCCCGCCGGGGGGCCAAACCTGCTCAGCGCGGTCGCGGTGGTCGTTGATATCGACACCTCACCATACCAGGTTTTTACCCCGCTTTGCTTCGCCCAAGGCACACATATTCTGACCTCCTTTGGGGACCGGAGAATAGAGACCTTAAGGCGTGGAGATATGGCCAAGGATATTGACGGGAAACTCCATGAAATAAAGTGGATCGGGCGACTGGAACTGCGCATCCCGAACCGCCCCGCCTATCGCAAATGGCGGCCTGTCAGGGTGGCCGCGCATGCCTTCGGGCGCAATCATCCCTACCGCGACACATGGCTGTCGCAGCAGCATCGGGTGCTGGTGAAATCCGCGCTCAACGAATTGTATTTCGGCGAAAATTCCTGCCTCGCGCCGGTCGTGCGCCTCGCCGACGGGGATCGCATCAGCATTGATGCCAGCGTCGAGACGATCACCTATTACCACGTGCTCTGCGAGCGCCATGCGGTACTGCGCGCGAACGGCATGGCCGCCGAGAGCCTGCACCCCGGTCAGGTCGCGCGCGAGGGTGCCGGACGCGCGGCGTTCGGAGAATTTGATCTGGCAGAGATGAAGGACAAGGGAGACGGGCCACCCGCGGCACCTGTGCTGCGCGGTTTCGAAGCCCGTCTGATGGCCAGTCAGGGGATACGCTGAGCCGGCCTGTGGCGGCGCGGGTCCACTCCCCGCGCCGCCGCAGCGTTTTACTTCAAGAGCGCTTTAGCCGTAGTGCGCCACCGGCGTACCGGCAATCGCCGCCATGTTCAGCAGCCCGCGCGAGGTGATCGACGGGGTCACGATATGGGCGCGGTTGCCCATGCCCATGAGAATCGGCCCCACTTCCAGACCGCCCGCCTTGACCTTGAGGATGTTGCGCACGCCCGAGGCGGCGTCGGCCTCGGCAAAGACCAGCACGTTGGCAGCGCCCTTCATCCGGCCATTGGGCAGCAGACGCTCGCGCAGCTCCGGATCGAGCGCGCTGTCCACGTGCATCTCGCCCTCATAGACGAAATCACGCGGCGCGCTGTCGAGGATCTCGAGCGCCTTGCGGATGCGCGGGCCGGACCCGTCGGCATGGTTGCCGAACTGCGAGCGCGAGCAGAGGGCAACCTTGGGCTCGAGCCCGAAGCGCCGCACGTGACGCGCCGCGCCAATGGCGGTGAGCGCGATCTGTTCGGGCGTCGGCTCGATCCAGATCTGCGTGTCCGAGATGAAAAGCGGCCCATCCTCGAGGATCATCATCGACAGAGCGCCATGCGGCTGCGCGCGCTGGCTGCCAAGCACTTGCGTCACGTAGTTCAGGTGCCAGCGGTATTCACCGAAAGTGCCGCAGATCATGCTGTCGGCCTCGCCACGATGCACCATGACCGCGCCGATGGCGGTCAGGTTGGTGCGCATCACCGCGCGCGCCAGATCCGGCGTCACGCCGCGCCGCGCCATGATGCCGTGGTAGGTTTCCCAGTAGTCCCGGTAACGCGGATCGTTCTCGGGGTTCACCACGTGGAAGTCCTTGCCCGGACGCACCGTCAGGCCAAGCCGCTCGCAGCGCATCTCCAGAACCTCGGGACGGCCGATGAGGATCGGCGTCTCGGTGGTTTCCTCGAGGATCGCCTGCGCCGCGCGCAGCACCCGCTCGTCCTCGCCCTCGGCAAAGACGATCTTGCGCGCCGCGGTGGCCGCCGCCTCGAAGACCGGGCGCATCAGCAGCGCCGATTTGAACACCGACGCGTTGAGGCTGTCCTTATAGGCCTTAAGGTCCTCGACCGGGCGCTCAGCCACGCCGGTTTCCATTGCCGCTTTGGCCACCGCCGACGACACGACACCCGACAGGCGCGGATCGAAGGGCTTGGGGATCAGGTAATCCGCCCCGAAGGTCAGTTGCTCGCCATGATAGGCGGCAGCCGCTTCCGCCGAGGTGGTCGCGCGGGCCAGCGCCGCGATCCCCTCGACGCAAGCCACCTGCATCTCGTCGTTGATCTCGGTCGCGCCGACGTCCAGCGCGCCGCGGAAGATGAAGGGGAAACACAGGACGTTGTTGACCTGGTTCGGGAAGTCGCTGCGGCCCGTGGCGATGATCGCATCGGGCGCCACTTCGCGGGCGAGATCGGGCATGATCTCGGGCGTCGGATTGGCCAGCGCAAAGATGATCGGGCGCGAGGACATTTTCTTCACGTGCTCGGGCTGGAGCACCCCCGGACCGGACAGGCCAAGGAACAGGTCGGCACCGTCGATCACCTCGTCCAGCGTGCGCTTGTCGCTCTTCTGGGCAAAGGCCGCCTTATGCGGGTTCATATCCTCTTCGCGGCCCTCATAGACCAGTCCGTGGATATCGCAGAGCCAGATGTTCTCGCGCTTCACGCCAAGCTTCAGCAGCATGTTGAGACAGGCGATGCCCGCAGCGCCGCCGCCGGTCGAGACGATCTTGATGTCTTCGAAGGATTTGCCGGCCACATGCAGCGCGTTGGTCGCGGCGGCACCGACCACGATGGCGGTGCCGTGCTGGTCGTCATGGAAGACCGGGATGTTCATCCGCTCGCGGCAGATTTTCTCGACGATGAAACAGTCGGGCGCCTTGATGTCTTCAAGGTTGATCGCGCCGAAGGTCGGCTCCAGCGCGCAGACGATCTCGGCCAGCTTCTCTGGATCGGGCTGGTCAAGCTCGATATCGAAACAGTCGATATTGGCGAATTTCTTGAAGAGGACAGCCTTGCCCTCCATCACCGGCTTCGAGGCCAGCGGGCCGATATTGCCTAGCCCAAGCACCGCGGTGCCATTCGACACCACCGCGACGAGGTTGCCGCGCGAGGTGTAGCGCGCGGCGTTGACGGGGTCCGCCTTGATCTCGAGGCAGGCCTCGGCAACGCCGGGGGAATAGGCACGGCTGAGATCGCGACCGTTCGCCAATGGCTTGGTCGCGCGGATCTCGAGTTTCCCGGGCTTGGGGTTTTCATGGTAGAAGAGCGCGGCCTGGCGCAGGCTCTCCTGAGCGGTATCGGTCATGTCGTAGGCCTCCCAACGAAGATGGTTCAACGTTGAACAATCTGCCCATACGGGCTCGGGGGCCGGGTATCAGGATTTCGTCATCCGGTAAACGAAAAACGCGCCGGGGCATGTTCACGCCCCGGTCATGCGCAGCCGCGCGGGCCGCTGCGCAGCGCTTAAATCAAGCGTTGCGCTCAGCTGGCCGGCGCTTTCTTGCCTGCGAAATCCTCAAGCTCTTCGATGCGGCGGTCGGCCTCGCGCAGGGTCAGCTCGGCATCGAAATCCTCGCCCACCGCTTCGGACAATTCGCGCAGGCGCACTTCCTGTACGTCGGTCATCGGCTCGCGCGGGTCGGGCGGCACATCCATTGCGGCGTCGACGGTCATGTGGCTCATCATCTGGCTCATGTATCATCTCCTTATGGACGCCCCAACGCGAGCGGAAACGGCTTTGTTCCATGACCTTTGCCGGTTTGCGCTCACAGCCGTGCAGGCGCAGCATTGGCTGCGTGACAAGCCTCGCGCGCGTGCCTATAAACCCCGCGACTGCACATTTGCCTGCAAGATGCACCCAAGGAGTTTCCCGCATGACCACCCTGGTTTTCGGCCATAAATCCCCCGACACCGACTCCACCGGCAGCCCGATCATCTGGTCGTGGTACCTGAACGAGGTGAAGGGAGAGGCAGCCAAGCCCGCGCTGCTGGGCGAGCCCAACACCGAGGCTGCCTTCATGCTCGAGCACTGGGGCCTCGAGAAGCCCGAGATCATCGGCGATGTGGCCGAAGGCGCGCCCGTGGTCATCGTCGACACCAACAACCCCGCCGAGCTTCCGGCCTCGATCAACAGCGCCGACATCCGCGCCATCATCGACCACCACAAGCTGGTCGGCGGGCTGGAGACGAAGGCTCCGATCGACATCACCGTGCGCCCGCTGGCCTGCACTGCGACCATCATGATCGACCTCATCGGCCGTGACGTCGCGAACATGCCCGAGGCGATCAAAGGCGCCGCGCTGACCTGCATCCTGTCGGACACGCTGGCCTTCCGCTCGCCCACCACCACCTCGCACGACAAGGCCGTGGCCGAAACGCTGGCCGCCGATCTGGGCGTCGATCTGGCCGACTTCGCGGTCGAGATGTTCGCCGCCAAATCGGATGTCTCCGAGTTTTCCGACGCCGAGCTGATCCGCATGGACAGCAAGGAATATGAAGTCGACGGCACCAAGTTCCGCGTCTCCGTGCTGGAAACCACCGCGCCCGAGATCCCGCTCGGCCGCAAAGACAGCCTGATGGCCAGCTTCAAGACTGTCGCCGCCGAGGATGGCGTTGACGAGGTGCTGCTGTTCATCGTCGACATCCTCAAGGAAGAAGCCACGCTGCTGATCCCCAACGATCTGGTGAAGGGCGTCGCCGAGAAAAGCTTTGGCGCGACGGTCGAGGGTGACACCGTGGTGCTGCCGGGCGTGATGAGCCGCAAAAAGCAGATCATTCCGAACCTGAAGGTCTGAGCGTCAAACAGCGCGAAGCATCGAGGGCACCCTGCGGGGTGCCCTTTTCGTGCCTGTCCCCGCAAAAGCGCCCGTTTCGCCCTATTGGACTTCGCCTGCCCGCGCGCCATAGTTCTGAGGTGCTCTTACAGCAAAGCGAATGCCCCATGACCCAGCCCGCCAGTTCCCAGCCAGACGTGTCGCTGTCCCAAGCTGACCTCACGCTCACCGTCGCGGCGCTTGGTGCCGAGATGCAGAGCTTTCGCAAGGCCGGGGCCGAACTGCTCTGGCAGGGCAACCCCGAGTATTGGTCGGGCCGCGCCCCAATCCTCTTCCCCATCGTGGGCCCCGCGCCCGAGGGGCGCATCCGCATCGGCAGCCATGAGGCCGAAATGGGCCAGCATGGTTTCGCCCGCCGCCGCGCGTTCACCCTGCTCGAAGCAGGCAAGACCATGTGCCGCCACGCGCTCAGCGACGACGCGGAGACCCGCGCGCAATACCCCTTCGCCTTTCGCCTTGAGGTGACCCACCGGCTGCATCGGGGCCGCCTTGAGGTGAGCGCCGAGGTGATCAACACCGGCGATGTCGCGATGCCCTTCTGCCTTGGCTTCCATCCCGCCTTCGCATGGCCGCTGCCGGGCACCGGGGACGCACCGCATGAGGTGATGCTGGCCAACGCCGGTGAGCCCAAACTGGCGCGCATCAAGGGCGGGCGCCTGCCCGACGGCCGCCACCCCTCGCCCTTCGCCGCCGGGCGGCTGCTGCTGGAACCGGAACAGTTCGAATCCGACGCGATGATCTTTCCCGAGGGTGCGGGTGATGCGCTGACCTATGGCGTCTTCGATGGCCCGCGCCTGCAGTTCACCTTTGAAAACCTGCCCATCGTGGCGCTCTGGCAGAAACCCGGCGCGCCGTTTCTCTGTGTCGAGCCGTGGCACGGGATGCACGCCCGCGTCGGCGCGTCGGCGGAATTGTCCGAACGCCCCGGCGCGCGCAGCCTCGCCCCCGGCGACAGCGCGCGCTTTGGCTATACCGTCACGCCGCGCATGTGAGCGCTGGTCACTCCGTGCGGCCTGCCCTATCAAAGGGCGAACCCAAGAAATCCGGCGTCAGACAAAGGCTTCCCATGTCCCGTATCATCCAGTCGCTTTCCGAGGTCTCGCAGAACTACGAGGCGATGTTCGTCGACCTCTGGGGCTGCGTGCATGACGGCGTGAAAGCGCTTCCCGAAGCCATCGAGGCCCTGCGCGCTTATCGCGCCCGCGGCGGCATCGTGGTGCTGCTGACCAACGCGCCGCGCTCGCGTCACGAAGTGGTCAAGCAGATCGAGAAATTCGGCGTGCCCGAGGATGCGTGGGACAATATCGCCACCTCCGGCGACAGCGCCCGCGTGGCCATGTTCCGCGGTGAGGTGGGCCAGAAGGTCTGGTTCATGGGGGTCGATTTCGATCTGCCGTTCTTCGAGCCGATCAAGCTACTGGACGAGCCGCTTGAGATCGAGCGCGTGGAGCTTGAAGAGGCCGAGGGCATCGTTTGCTGTGGCCCGTTCGACGCCCATGCCCATCCCGACACGCTGCGCCCGCAGTTGCTCTATGCAAAGCAGAAGGGCCTGAAGCTGCTCTGCGCCAACCCCGACATCGTGGTCGACCGCGGCGAAGAGCGCGAGTGGTGCGCCGGTGCGGTGGCCAAGCTTTATACCGAGATGGGCGGCGAAAGCCTCTACTTCGGCAAACCGCATCCGCCGGTCTACGATCTGGCCCGCCGCCGCCTTGCCGAGATCGACCGCGACGTGCCCGACAGCGCGATCCTCTGCGTCGGCGATGGCATCCGCACTGACATCCTCGGGGCGATTGGCGAGGATCTGGATTCGCTCTTCATCACCGGCGGGCTCGCCGCCAAGGAAACCAAGACCGAAACCCAGCCCGAGGCAGAGGCGCTTGCCGCCTATCTCGAGAAGGAAAGCCTCGAGCCGACCTATTCGATCGGCTTCCTGCGCTGAGCCGCTGACCGCCAACCACCGGTTTCCCAAGATCAAACCGCCGCCCGCACCGCCGGGCGGCGGTGTCGTTTCGGGCGTTGGAGCCGCCCCGGACCCGCCGCGATCCCGCGCCGAAGGTGAATTTTACACCTTGATTTTCTGCGCCCGCGAAGTAATAAAATTACCCAAAGCCAATCATGGCAGCCAATTTATTGCCGGACCACCGATGATGGAGGAGAAGATGCTCGACAACCTGCCCCGCGGGACGATCTGCATCGAAGACATCGAGATGGGCATGTCGCGCCACCTGCGCAAGCAGGTCACCGACCGCGACATCGAGCTCTTTGCCGAGGTCTCCACCGATCACAACCCGGTCCATCTCGACGACGCCTATGCGCAGGATACGATCTTTGAAGGGCGGATCGCCCATGGCATGCTCACCGCCGGGCTGATCTCGGCGGTCATCGGCGAGCAACTGCCCGGCCACGGCACGGTCTACCTCGGGCAGACGCTGAAATTCGTCGGCCCGGTGCGCCCCGGCGACACGGTTCTGGCCGAGGTCACCGTGACCGACATTGATTTCGCCAAGCGCCGCGTCATGCTCGACTGCAAATGCACCGTCGACGGCAAACCGGTGCTGGTCGGCGAGGCCAAGGTGCTGGCGCCGTCGCGCAAGTTCGACTGACCCCGCTCAGAGCGTTTTGACCAGCAGCACCCATTCGCGGGTCTTCGTCTCCCAGCCATCGAAACTGCAGGGTCGCGAGGCTTCGACCACATAGCCCTGCCGCTCGTAGAGCCGCCGCGCGCCCTCGTTGTGCCCGGCGACGATGATGCTCATCCGCGAGAGCCCCTCGGCGCGCGCAATCTCTTCAGCCAGTTTCAGCAGGCCGGTGCCCAACCCCATGCCGCGGTGATCCGGATAGCAGGCCAGTACGTTGACATACCAACTGCCCGGAGCGGAATTCTCAAGCTCCTGCAGCGGGCGGTAGATGGCGGGCAGATCGTCGGGCACCGGATCGGGGCTCTGGTCGATGGCGTAGCCGGTCAGCGCGGCAACCGCCCCAGCGCCAAAGTCCACCACGACGACCTGCTCTTCGCCGGCCTTCTCGGCCTGCCGCCGACGGCCCACTTCCCATGGGTCCATCCCCGGCTCAGCCAGATCCTGCCACAGAAAGTACGGCAGCCCCTCCCCGGCAAAATTCACCAGCTCCGCAAGTTCCTGAGCATCCTCGGGTGTTGCGATGCGATACGGCGGTTTCAGGTCAATCATTACCGGTCCTCCCATACGACTGAGGGCCGAGCGTATCACGGGGTTCGGCAGTTGTCGTCTGGCGGCTTTCCGCGCAGTCATCCCGTTCGGCACTAGACGACCGGTCTATTTTGATTATCTACGCCCTATGACAGAGCCGAAGAAATCAGACACCACCCGCCGCAAAATCCTCGCCACCGGCCGCGCACTTGTGCTGCATGGTGGCTTCACCGGTGTGGGCCTGTCGCAAATCCTGCGCGAGAGCGGCGTTCCGAAAGGATCGTTTTACCACTACTTCCCGTCGAAGGAGGCCTTCGGCTGCGCCCTGCTGCACGAGTATGTGGGCGAATACCTTCTGAAGTTCGACGCCCTCGCCGAAGCGCCCGGCACCGCCGGAGACAGGCTCGACGCCTATTGGGACGTCTGGCTGGACGAAAGCGCCCAGGAAGGGCTTGCCAGCCGCTGCCTCGTGGTGAAGCTCGCCGCCGAGATCGCCGATCTTTCGGAAGATATGCGGCGTATTCTCGATGCGGGTGTGGAGCAATTGGTGGCGCGCATCGCCACGCTGCTGCGCGAGGGCGCCGAGGATGGAACCCTGCGCCCGCAGCCAGACCCCATGGCGACGGCAGGCGGGCTCTACGCCCAATGGCTTGGCGCGGCGATCCTGTCGAAACTGGCGCGCAGCGAAGCGCCGCTGCGGCAGGCCCGGGCGGATACGGCGCTTCGGCTCGACCCCCAGACACCCTGACACCCTGACACTCATACACAGACCAAGGAGCACTCCCATGCGAGCTGCCTATCATGACGTCTTCGGCGACCCGGCCGAAGTGATGCTGTTCGGCGAAGCCGACACCCCCGAACCCGGCGCCGGACAGGTGCTCGTCAAGACGATCCTCTCCCCGGTTCACAACCACGATCTGTGGACCATCCGCGGCCAATACGGCTATGTCCCCGAACTGCCCGGCGAGATCGGCGGATCCGAAGCGGTGGGCAAAGTCGTGGCCGTTGGCGAGGGCGTGGACGACGCGCTCATCGGTCAGCGCATTTCGGTCGGCGGCGTGCACGGCAGCTGGGCCGAGTATTTCGTCGCGCCCGCCGCCACTCTGTTGCCCCTGCCCGCCGAGATCGCGGACGAAGCGGCGGCGCAGCTCATCGCCATGCCCTTCAGCGCCATCGCCCTGCTGGACTCGCTGAAAGTCGGCGAAGGCGAATGGCTGGTGCAGACCGCCGCCAATGGGGCGGTTGGCAAGATCATGGTCAGCCTCGCCAAGGCCCGCGGCCTCAAGCTGCTCAACCTCGTGCGCCGCGCCGAGGCGGTGGATGAACTCAAAGCGCTTGGCGCCGAGCATGTGCTCTGCACCGCGGAGGCGGGCTGGCTGGAGCAGGCCAAGGCGCTTCTGGGCGAGGCTGGCGCGGTCTCGGCGATCGACTCCGTCGGCGCGGAACTGGGCATGAATCTGGCCGCGCTGCTGGGACAGGACGGCGAATATGTGGTCTTCGGCACCGCCACCGGTGCGCCGCTGCAACTGCCGAGCGGCGAGATGATCACCAAACACCTCGCGGTGCGCGGCTTCTGGGCCGCACGCGTGTTCAAGGAAATGAGCGGCGAGACGCAGGTTCGTCTGCTGACCGAACTGGTCACGCTGGCGGCTCAGGGCAAGCTGACGCTGGACGTAGGCGGCATCTTTGATCTCGAAGAGATCACCGAGGCGATGAAGGCGGCGCAGACCCCGGCGCGCACGGGCAAGATCCTGCTGCGGGGCTAAGCCCGCCCGCCCCTGCGCAAAGCCGCCGGATAACCAACCGGGGCAAAACAAAGCCCCCTCACCGTCGCCGGAGAGGGGGCAGGTTCCACGGGCCGGGGATGCGCGGCCCGTGGTGGGGATCAGGGAGCGATCAGAGGAAGGCCTGCGCCACCATGGCAGAGCCCACATAGGTGCCGGTCATCACCAGCACGGCGACCACGGCGATCTTCCAACCCGAGGTCTTGGCGATCTCGATCTCACGCTTGGCAATCGCGATGCCCGCATAGGCGAGGCAGGGCGTGGCCAGCGTCAGGAAGTTCACGTGGCTCACCTTGTCGAGGATCCACGCGCTGCCCGGCGTCCACGGCATGGTGGCAAGGATGCCCACGGCAGAGATCCACGCCACCGAGGGCAGCTTGAACGGCACGAATTTGGTCAGCACCATGCCGATCATGCACATCACCCACAGGATGATCAGGCCAACCAGCCCCTGCGGCACGGTGTTCTCGGTCGCAACGGTGTTGCCCACCAGCGCGATCACGCAGACCACCGCCAGCGCCGCGGCATGGGCCCCGAGGCCGAGCTTCGGCTCTTCGGTCAGGTCGATGTCGTCGGTACGGATATCGCTCATGGCTCAGGCTCCGGCTTTGGTGGGCTCTTTGCGGCCCAGCAGGTCATAGAGTTTCTCGGTCAGCGGCAGCGCCACGAAGACGCAGAGGTAAAGACCGGTGGCATAGGTCAGCACGTTCGACGCACCAGCGAGCGCGAGGATCTGCTCTTCCATATCCGGCACCGCATGCACCAGCGCGCCCGAGCAGGCCGCCATCATGCTGCCCGAGCCGATGCCGCAGGCCATGGCCAGCGCTTCGATCGAGAACGCCCCCGAGGTGGCGAGGATCGAGGCGAGAATGGCAAAGATGAAGGTGCCGAAAAGCGTGCCGATCACATAGACGCCCATCACGCCCGCGCCCTCTTGGCTCTTGAGCCCGTATTTGTCGGCGATGATCGCGATGTTGGGCTCGCGCGCCACCGAGAAGCAGGCACCGATCGCCTCGCGGCCCATGCGCAGCACCAGCACCGCAACCGGGAAGGCCAGCACGATGGTGCCGAGGTTGCCCAATTCCTGCAGCACGAGCGCGGGACCGGCGGCGATGATCTTGTCCATCGACGGGCCGATGATCGTGCCGAACTTGGCGATGAAGGGCATGATCGCGATGACGATCAGCGGCGAGGCGGCATGCACCTGCCGGTCGCGGATCAGCGCCCGCGCGCCCGAAATGACGTTGGGGTTGATCAGCAGCCCCAGCACAAAGGCGTAAAGCAGCGGCAGAAGCAGGATCGAGCCGATGCCGATGGGCACGGCGATGACCCCAATCAACTCGGCGATCACGGTGATGACCAGCACGCTGACATGCAGCCGCCAGTCCAGAAGAATGTCTTTGATTGGCATGAGGGGACCTCTCTGTTGACGCCCCCCATTCGGGGTGACGCATTGGCCGGGACCGGGCGCCTACCCGGTCCGCGGCAAAAGTTGAAGGGCAAACGCTCGGGTTCAGCCCGGCGCGTAGCCAAAGCCCTGCGCGGGGTTTTCAGCGGTCTCGACCCAAACGGATTTGGTCTGCGTGTAGGCGGCCAGCGCCTCGCGGCCCGACGAGCGGCCATAGCCCGAGCGCCCGAAACCGCCAAAGGGCGACATGACGTTGATCGTCTTGTAGCTGTTGACCCAGAAGGTGCCCGCCCGGACCTGCGCCGCCATGCGATGCGCCCGGCCCACGTCCTGCGTCCAGACAGCACCGGCAAGGCCATAAGGCGTGGCATTGGCCAGAGCGATGGCCTCTTCCTCGGTGTCAAAGGGCAGCACAGAAACCACCGGGCCAAAGACTTCCTCGTTGGCGATGGTCATCTGCGGGGTCACCTGATCGACGACGGTCGGCGCAAAGAAGTAACCGCCGCTGGCCGCCAGCGCCGCGGGCTTGGCACCGCCGCTGGTGATCTCGGCACCCTGCGCCGCCGCCTCGCGCACCATCTCGTCGATCTTCGACCATTGCCGCTGGTTGTTCACCGGGCCGATCTGCGTCGCCGGATCCATCGGCGCGCCGACGGGAATATTGCCAGCCGCAACGCTCAGCTTTTCAACCATTTGCGCGTGCACGGACCGGTGCACTAGCAAGCGCGAGCCCGCCACGCAGCTTTGACCGCAGGAGGCAAAGATCGCCGCCTGAGCGCCTACCACGGCACGGTCGATGTCTGCATCGCCAAAGACGATGTTGGCCGATTTGCCGCCCAGTTCCAGCACCGAGGGCACCAGCCGCTTGGCCGCCGCGCCTGCGATCTTGGAGCCCGCCTCGGCGGATCCGACAAAGACCACCAGCGCCGTCGCCTCGTTCTCGATCATCGCCTGCCCCGAGCCCGGCCCGTCGCCTGCGATGACATTGACGAGGCCTTTGGGCGCGCCCGCCTTCTCGCACAGGATGCCGACCACGATGGACGACAGCGGCGTCAGTTCCGAAGGTTTGATCATCACGCCGTTGCCCGCGCAGATCGCCGGGGCGACCTGCCAGCAGCAGGTGAAGAGCGGCGCGTTCCACGGCGTGATCTGGCTGACCACCCCGAGCGGCTCGTGCCGGGTGTAGTTGAGATGGGTCGACGGCACCGGGATCACGTCGCCGGTGATCTTGTCGCACCAGCCCGCGTAATATTCGAACATCTCGGCCATACGCGCGGGCTCGCCGGTGGTGTCGCGGATCGGACGGCCCGAGGACAGCGCCTCAAGCTCCGACAGCGCGGCGGCATTGGCGCGCAATTGACGACCGATCTCGAACATGATGCGCCCGCGCTCAGACGCAGTCTTGGCGAACCATTCCTTCTGCGCGCGCGTCGCGGCCTCGGCGGCCTGCGCCACCACATCCGCCCCGGCGTCCTTATAACGGGCGAAGACTTCGCCGGTCGCAGGGTCGGTCAGCTCAAGCGCGTGCCCGGTGCCCGGCACCAGCGCGCCGCCCACATAAGATTGCACTTCGGACGAGCCGGTGAGACCCTTCAGCAGCTCGGCCACGCGGGCCGCGGTATCGACCATGTCTTTGGCCATCACATCTTCTCCTTCTGGGTCAGGCGGTCCACCGCGGGATCGCCCATATGCATGAAATCATCGCCGTCGGTCAGCCCCGAGTTCTCCTCGGCCCAAAGGTCCGCCACCAGATCGGCGACCGGCATGGCGACCCCGCTGCGCTCGGCCAGTTCGCGGGCCAGCCGCACGTCCTTGCGCATCAGCCCGGTGCTGAAGCCGCTGTCGAAGCTGCGCGGCAGCACCCAGTTGGGGAAATGAATCTCCGACAGCGCGCTGCGCCCGGTGGCCGAGTTGATCACCCGCAGCGCGTCCTCTGCGCCAACGCCCGCCGCCTCGGCCAGCCGCAGCGCCTCGAGCGTGGTGACCATGTGGCTCGCGACCAGCATGTTGTTGACCAGCTTGGCGACATTGCCCGCGCCGCTGGGGCCGACATGGAGGATCTTGCCCGCCATCGCCTCGAGCGCGGGCATCGCTTCGGCCACCCAGACCTCGTCGCCGCCGAGCATCACCGAAAGCTGCCCCGCCGCCGCGCCCGCAGGCCCGCCGCTGACCGGCGCGTCAAGAAAGCCGTGCCCCTCGGGCGCCAGCATCGCCGCGAGCTTGCGGCTGACCTCCGCCTCGGAGGTCGAGGTGTCGATGATCACCTTGGGGGCCGCGCCCTTTTCGAGCAGTCCCGCGCCGCCTGCAGCCGCGATCACTGCCTCGACATGCGCCGCCGTAGGCAGCGAGAGCACGACCACATCCGCCGTCGCAAAAACCTCTTCGGGGCTGGCCTTGGGCGCGATGCCCGCCTCGCGGGCGCGCTCCTGAGCCGCCGGAGCGGGGTCATAGCCCGAAACGTCAAAGCCTGCCCGCACGAGGCTCGACGCCATGCCAAAGCCCATCGCCCCTAGGCCGATCACCCCGGCTTGTTTGCCTGTCTGTGCTGCCATGTGATCTCCTGTCGTTGTCCGTTGCCAGCCCCTTTGGGCCGGTGCTTCGGAAAACTATCAGGAGCGAAAGCGTTCTCTGGAAGACTTGGATCAAGCACATCGCGTTGCCCTGAGAGCAACGCGAGGGCTCAGGCGCGGAAGGCCACCATCCGGTCAGACAGGAAGCTCGCCACCAGTTCCACCGATTTCGGCAAGCGCCGCCGGGCGCGCACCAGAAGATGCGTGCTGACCTGATGCAGCGATGGCTCGTCGAGGTCGATCACCGCCAAATCGCCGCGATCCGCCTGAATCGACGCGGAAAACCGGGGCAGAAAGGTCACGCCCATGCCTGCACTGACGTAGCGGATCAACAGCGCGATCGAGGCGGTTTCCACATGCACCCGCAGCGCCAGCCCCCGGTCGGCGGCCACCTGCCCGACGAGGTGGCGAATGGCGTGGCGGGCGTCGAGCATGGCCACCGGCTGCTCCAGCACCTCGGCAAGCGAGACGCTCTTGCGCGCGGCCAATGGTGAATTTCTGGGCACCACCGCGCAGAGCGGCTGCCGCCCGACGGCGACAGAGCGCGTCGCCTCGGTCACCAGCGGGTTGTAGGCAATGCCGATGTCCGCCTCGCCCTCGATCACCCGACGTTGCAACTCATCGGTGCCCGCGTGGTCGATGCTGAAGCGGATCTGCGGCTGCAGGCGGCTGAGGTCCGACAGGCCGTTCTCCATGAGATCGGCGGTGAACCCCTCGCCAAGCGCGATCCGCACGGTCTGGCTGCGCCCGTCGCGGTAGCGCCCGATCTGGTCGAGCAGAAAGGTCTGCTCGTCCTGCAGGTGCAGCGCGTGTTCACGCAGGAGCTCGCCAGCCTCGGTCACCGTGACGCCTTTCGAACTGCGCTCGAAGAGGCTCACCCCCAGCCGCGTCTCGGCGTCGGCGATCTTGCGCGAGATCGCCGAGGGCACGACGTTCAGCCGCTCCGCCGCGCGGCGGATCGACCCCTCCTGCGCGACCGCGAGGAACTCGCGCAGGAAGCGGCTGTCGAAGGCGTCCATCGGCGCGGCCTTACCCGGCGGTGGCGCGGCGGGCGAGCCGCACCCAGTATTCCGCCCCGGCGGGCAGCACCGCGTCGTTGAAGTCGAACTTGGCCGAATGCAGGCCGGGGTTCTCACCCTCGCGCGCAGCACCGAGCCAGAGGTAGGCGCCCGGCACCTCGTTCAGCATGAAGGCGAAATCTTCGGAGGCCATGCTCGGGCCGACCATGGTGGTGTCGAGCCCCATCTCAGCCGCAACCTCGCGCGCCAGCGTGGCTTCGGGCGCGCTGTTGAGCGTGGCCGGGTAGCGGCGCTGGTAGTCGACATTGGCGGTGCAGCCCTGCGCCGCCGCCTCGGAGTCCGCGATGCGGCGCAGCCGCTCTTCGATGATGTCACCCGCTTCGGCACCGAACCAGCGGCAGGTGCCGCTCAACACCGCGCGGTCGGGGCAGACGTTGTAGGCCGAGCCGCTGTGGATCTGCGTCACCGACACCACCCCCGGCTCCAGCGGCGAGAGCGCGCGGGCCGGGATCTCCTGCAGCGCGGCGGCGGTGCGCCCGGCGGCGGCGATCACCCCGTCGGATTGCTCTGGCATGGCGCCATGGCCGCCCTTGCCACGGATCTCGATGTCGAAGACCGAAAACGCCGCCATCATCTTGTCGTCACGCGCCACGAAGCGCCCCGGCGCCAGCCCCGGCCAATTGTGAATGCCGAACACCTTGTCGAGCGGGAACTGCTTGAGCAGCCCGTCCTCGATCATCACCCGCGCGCCGCCTTCGCTTTCCTCGGCGGGCTGAAAGATCAGCGTCACGGTGCCCTGCTCCACGCCCTCTTCGGCGATCTTGCGCGCGGCGAGCAGCAGCATCGCGGTGTGACCGTCGTGGCCGCAGGCGTGCATCTTGCCGGGCACGGTCGAGGCATAGGCCGCGCCGGTCGCTTCCTCGATGGGTAGTGCGTCGATATCGGCGCGCAGGCCGATCACCGGCGCGCCCTGCCCCATTTGCGCGACCACGCCGGTGCCTGCGAGCCCGCGATGCACCCGCCAGCCCCAGCCGGTCAGCAGCCCGGCGATCATCTCGGAGGTGCGGTGCTCTTCGAAGCCAAGCTCGGGGTGGCGGTGCAGATCGTGACGCCAGCCGATGGCCTCTTCGATATGGTCGGTGTCGAACATGCGGTCTCCTTAGGGCGCCTCGGGCGCCTCCTGAAATGTGAGAAGGATGCCGCCCAGCCGGGCGACGTCGGTCAGGACAAGCGCGCCCGCAACCTCG
The DNA here is from genome assembly GCF_001687105.1 of Salipiger sp. CCB-MM3. NCBI lineage: Bacteria > Pseudomonadati > Pseudomonadota > Alphaproteobacteria > Rhodobacterales > Roseobacteraceae > Salipiger > Salipiger sp. CCB-MM3. The sequence goes on along the minus strand of NZ_CP014596.1, from coordinate 1,205,287 downwards.
CGATAGGCGAAATCGCCACGGTCGAGGTAGGGGCGGACGCGGTCCAGTGAAGAACAGCCGAGGTCGAGCGAGATCACCGAGGGCGCGCCATCCGGTGCCAGCGCCTCGGGCAGCGGGCCAAAGAGCACCCGCGCGGCATCGCGGCTGACCACGCGCCAAAGGCCCTTGCCGGTGGCCACCTCGAACCCCCAGCCGGTGTCGCGCAGCGCCTCGGGGCCGTGCAGCGTGGTCAGCCAGTCGCGCACCGCGGGCTGATCCGCTGGCGCGGCGAGGATGGTGGCCGAGACGAACCCATGCGCGCCGTTGGGGTGGTCCATCCACTTGGGAAACTCGATGAGATCGCGGCGGTGCTGCTGACAGGCAAACATCGTCAGGCGCGGCAGGCCGGACCGGGTGAAGATCTTCAGCGTGGTCGCTGTGCGGTCGGGCGTGCCATCGTCGCGCACCACGTCGCGCCCGAACTCGATGGTGCCCGCGCATGTCCCGCCGCGCGCCACCACCGCCGCCTCATCCGCCGCCGCATCGCTTGAGTTGAGCGCCGAGAGCGGCACGCCCTCGCGTTCGCCCAGCCCCTGCTGCACGTGGCGGCCAAAGCGGAACTCTCCGGCCGAGTAGCCGTCCAGCAGACTCTCGTCACCGATCCCCACCAGTTCCAGCAACTGGTTGCGGAAGATCACCAGCGCCGTCGACGTCCCCCAAGGGTGCATCCCCGGCGGCTTCATCAGGAAACCGAGCGACAGGTAAGTCTCGCGGGTCTTGGCCAGATCGCGCACGCAGACCAGCGGGTGGTCGATCCCCAGAGAGCTCATTCCGCATCCCCTTTCAGCTGTGCCAGCGGCACGAACCCCGCGAAACGCCCGGCGCCGCGGTCGGTGCCGCGCGGGCCGGTGACCACATGGCCGGGCGGCACATCCTTGGTCACGATTGCCCCGGCGGCCACGGTCGCCCCGGCCCCTACCTCGACCGGCCCGAGGATCAGCGCACCCGCCCCGACCACCGCGCCGCGGCGCAGCTTGGGGTGTCGCCCCTCGCCCATGTCGACAAAATTCGAGCCCAGCGTGACCCCGTGCCAGAGACTCACGTCCTCTTCGATCACCGCCGTCTGGCCGATCACCAGCCCGATGCCGTGATCGAACCACACGCCGCGCCCGATGTCGGCCTGCGGCCAGATCTCGACCGAGAGCGCGCGGGTGAACTGACCTTTCACCGCCAGCGCCAGCTCCTCGCGCCCGGCCAGCCAGAGCGCCCGGCTCACCCGGTAGGACAGCAGCGCGTGATAGCCATTGGCAAAGAGCAGCACCCGCGGCGCGCCGCCGGGCTGAGCGTCACGCGCGGTGGTGACCAGCAGATCGTCAAGCGCGGTCTCCAACAGCTCTGCGTCATGGCGAAACAGCTCCACCGCCAGCCCGCGCAGCCATGCCCGCGCCATGCCCTCGGGCAAGCAGGCTGCAAGCGCGGCGGCCATCAGTTCGGGCAGATCGGTCACCTCTCCCGCCTCGATCCCCAGCAGCACCGACAGGCCCGGCTCGGCGGCAAGCAGGTTTCGGGTTTCGGGCAGAAGGGAGGTCTGCAGGGGATTTGCGGTCATGGGGCCTCGCGCGGGTCTCGGTGGCTGGCGCAAAGCTGCCCCGAGGAGGGTGCTGCGCACAAGAGCAGAATTGCCTCCGCCGTGTTGCCCTGAGAAGAACACCCGGCGGTGCCTTCGTGCACACGCCGAGGCCCAGCGAGGCGGCTGTGTCTGAACGGCGCAGACGGAATGCTCAGCCCTCTGCCATCCGCGCCTTCAGCCATGCACCGAAGGTCCGCGCTGCGGGCACCTGTTCGCGCACCGCGATGAAATAGCCCTCGCGTGCGGCGATCGTCCCGGCGTGCGCGGGCACCAATTGCCCCGAGCTGAGCGCGTCGCGCCCCAAGAGCGCGCTGACCAGCGCCACCCCGGCCCCGCCCACCGCAAGCTGCAGCGCCATGCCATAGGAATCGACGTAATGACTGGGGCGCAGATCGCTCAGCCCATGCGCCGCGCCGAACGCGTCCCAGCCCACCGAGGTGCCGACCGACTCGATCAGCGGCAGCGCCTCCAGAGGGCCTGTCAGCGCCGGCGACTTCAGCGCCATCAACTCGCTCGGCTCCAGCGGCAGCGCGCTTTGCCCGACCTGCCGCTGCGAGCCGAAACGGATCTCCACATCCGCCATGGCGCTTTGGAAATCATCGGGCCAGATGGCGCTGACAAAGCGGATGCGGATGGTCGGATGGCGGCGCTGGAAGTCGGCCAGATGCGGCGCGATCACCCAATGCGCCATGCTCACCGAACTGGCGACGGTCAGCAGCTCTTCCTCGGGAGCCACGTCGAAGGCCAGCGTCGCGGTTTGCAGCATCTCGAGCGCCGAGCCCACCTGCGGCATCAGCTTGCGCCCGGCGTCGGTAAGCGCCAGCCCGCGCGGCTTGCGGGTGAAGAGCGGCGCGCCGAGGCGGGTCTCGAGCGCTTTGATCTGCTGGCTCACAGCCGATTGCGTCATGCCGATTTCCTCGGCGGCGGCGGTGAAACTGAGGTGCCGGGCCGACGCCTCGAAGGCGCGGAACCAGCCGACCGGGGGCAAGGCGCGGGGCATGCATCACTCCATTAGCATAACTAATGGATAAGCCCCGAATTTCCGCGTTTGTCAAACGGCACCTTGGCCACGCATCACTGTATGAGCGAACAGGAGTGAGTGAATGCAGCCGGAAATTCGGAAAATCGTGACTTATGACGAAGAGGTGCTGATCGAAGGGTTTCGCCCCGCCGACACGCCGTGGCGCATGTTCGCCGTGGCTGCCGTGGTACGCAATCCTTGGGCCGGGCGCTACGTCGAAGACCTCAAGCCCGAGATCCACGCCTACGGCCCGGTGCTGGGCGAGATGATGACCCAGCGGATGATCGACCTTGCAGGCGGCGGCGCGGTGATCGAGGCCTATGGCAAGGCGGCGGTCGTCGGGTTGAATGGCGAGATCGAGCACGCCTCGGGCCTCATTCACACGCTGCGCTTTGGCAATCACTACCGGCAGGCGGTGGAGGCCAAGAGCTACCTCGCCTTCACCAACACCCGCGGCGGGGCCAATGCGCCGATCATGGTGCCGCTGATGGACAAGAACGATGCCGGGCGGCGCTCGCATTATCTGACTATCCAGTTCGCCATCCCCGACGCGCCGCGCGACGACGAGATCGTCGTGGTGCTCGGCGCGGCCACCGGCGGGCGTCCGCATCACCGCATCGGCGATCGCTATCAGGATCTGAAGGACCTCGGCCATGATCTGGACAACCCGGCGGCGGTCTGACCTCGGCGGCGGTCTGGCGGGGATCGAGGCGGGGTCTTCGGGCCCGCGCGTGCTGCTGATCCACGGCGTCGGCCTGCGGGCCGAGGCATGGAGCGCGCAGCTGGAGGCGCTTGCGCAGCACTGCCGCGTCACGGCGGTGGACATGCCGGGCCATGGCGAAAGCACTCTGGCCGGAGAAAGCGCGCTGGTGGACTACGCTACGCGGATCGCGGAACCGCTGGACGGGCCTACGCTGATTGCCGGGCATTCGATGGGGGCAATGATCGCCGCCGAGATCGCCCGGCAGGCGCCGGAGAGGGTCAGCGCCCTCGCCTGCCTCAACGCCATTTACCGGCGCTCGGATCAGGCGAAACAGGCCGTCGCGGCGCGTGCCGCGCAGCTGGATGGGCTCAGCATCGCCGACCCCGAGCCGACGCTCAGCCGCTGGTTCGAAGATGCCGAGACCCCCGCCCGCGCCGCCTGCCGCGACTGGCTGACCAGTGCCGACCCCAAAGGCTATCGCGCCGCCTACCGGGTGTTCGCCGCCGAGGACGGACCACGCGATGACACGCTGCGCGGCCTCACCTGCCCGGCGCTCTTCATGACCGGCGGGCGCGAGCCCAACTCGACCCCGGCGATGTCGCAGATGATGGCGGCGCTGGTGCCGCAGGGCCGCGCCGTGGTCCTGCCGGACGCCGCCCACATGATGCCGATGACCCATGCCGATGCGGTCACCGCCGAGCTGCTGCGCCTGATCCCGGCGCAGGGCTGAGCCAATGCCGCCCGCGCCAATTCGGCGCGGGCCATCTCCCAAACCCCGAACGCGAGGAGCCGAGCAATGGAGTTTTCCCTCTTTGCCCATATGGAACGCCTGACCCCGGACCAGCCGCATGAGGTGCTGCACGAGGAGTTCATTTCGCTGTGCAAGATGGCCGACGAGGGCGGGATGCGGGCGATCTGGACCGGCGAGCATCACGGCATGGAATTCACGATTGCCCCCAACCCGTTTCTGTCGATCGTCGATCTGGCGCATCACACCAAAAACGTGCGCCTCGGCACCGGCACGGTGATCGCCCCTTTCTGGCATCCGATCCGGCTCGCCGGAGAGGCGGCGGCCACCGACATGATCACCGGCGGGCGACTGGAGCTTGGCATCGCCCGCGGCGCCTATAGCTATGAGTATGAGCGGATGATGCCCGGGCTCGACGCGGCACAGGCAGGCGCGCGGATGCGCGAGAGCGCGCCGCTGTTGCGCCCGCTCTGGTCCGGCGACTGCGCGCATGAGGGGGCATATTACAGCTTTCCCAGCACCACCGCCGTGCCCAAAGCCGCGCAGGCGGGCGGCCCGCCGATCTGGATCGCCGCGCGCGAGGAAGCCAGCCACAGCTTCGGCGTCGAGAACGGCTTCAACATTCAGGTCACGCCGCTGTGGCAGGGCATGGAGGCGATCACCACGCTCAAGCAGCGCTTTGACGATGCCCGCGCGCGGAGCCCCGGCAAGACCCCGAAGATCATGCTGCTGCACCACACTTATGTGGGCCGCGACGACGCGGATGTGGCGCAGGCGGCAAAGGAAATCTCGCGCTATTACTGCTATTTCGGCGCGTGGTTCCAGAACAAGCGTCCCGTCCGCAATGGTCTGATCGAGGCGCTCAGCGACGAAGAGATCGCGGGCAACAACATGATGGCGCCCGAGAACCTGCTGCGCGACCTGACCATCGGCACCAAGCAGGAGGTGATCGACCGCCTGCGGCGCTACGAGGACATGGGCTATGACGAGTTCTCCTTCTGGATCGACACCGGCATGACCCATCAGCGCAAGCGCGACTCCCTCGCCCGTTTTCTCGACGACGTTCTGCCCGCCTTTGCCTGAGGACCTCCCATGACCGACCTTCCCCACTATCCGCTCTACATCGACGGCGCCTTCTGCGAGGGCTCCGCCGCGCAGGTGATGCGCTCACAGAACCCTGCCAGCGGCGAAGACTGGGCCAGCTTTGCCTGCGCCGCGCCGCGCGATGTGGACCGCGCCGTCTGCGCCGCGCGGCGGGCGCTTGATGCGCCCGAATGGCGCGACCTCAGCCAGACCGCGCGCGGCAAACTGCTCTACCGGCTCGCCGATCTGGTCGAGGCCAATGCGCAGGTGCTCGGGCGGCTGGAGACCACCGACAGCGGCAAGCTGCTGGCCGAGACCGCCAGCCAGACCGCCTATGTTGCCGACTATTACCGCTATTACGCGGGGCTCGCCGATAAGATCGAGGGCGCGGTGCTGCCCATCGACAAGCCCGACATGCATGTCTTCACGCGGCCCCTGCCGATCGGCGTGGTTGCCGCCGTGGTGCCGTGGAACGCGCAGATGTTCCTCACCGCCACAAAGCTCGGTCCGGCGCTGGCGGCAGGCTGCACGGTGGTGCTGAAGGCGTCAGAAGTTGCGCCCGTGCCGATGCTGGAGTTTGCCCGGCTGATCCACGAGGCGGGCTTCCCGCCGGGCGTGGTCTCGGTGATCACCGGCGATGCCAAGGGCTGCGCCATCCCGCTCACCAGCCATCCCGACGTGGACCGCATCGCCTTCACCGGCGGACCGGACACCGCGCGCCATGTGATCCGCAACTCGGCCGAGAATTTCGCGGTCACCACGCTGGAACTGGGCGGCAAGTCCCCGATCCTCGTCTTCGAGGATGCCGACCTCGATGGCGCGGCCAATGCGCTGATCGCGGGCAATTTCGGGGCCTCGGGGCAAAGCTGCGTGGCGGGCTCGCGCGGTCTGGTGCAGCGGAGCATCTTTGAGGCGCTGGTGACCAAGATCACCGAGAAGGCGCAGGGCATCATCGTCGGCGATCCTCTGGACACGAGCAGCCACATGGGGCCGCTCTGCACCCGGGCGCAGGTGGATCTGATCGCGAAGACGCTGAGCGAGGCACAGGCGCAGGGCGCCATCCTCCGCTTCGGCGGCGCGGCACTGGAGCGCGCGGGCAACTACATGGCGCCGACGCTGGTGGAATGCGCCTCGCCCGAGACCGCGACGCTGACCACCGAGATGTTCGGCCCGGTCATGTCGCTGCTGCCTTTCGACATCGAGGAAGAGGCCATCGCGCTGGCCAACGACAGCCTCTACGGGCTGGGCTCGGGGGTGTTCACGCAGAACCTCGCACGCGCCCATCGGGTCTCGGGCCGGTTGCGGGCTGGCATCTGCTGGGTGAACACCTACCGGGCGATCTCGCCCATCGCGCCCTTCGGCGGGTTTGGCGATTCCGGCTACGGGCGCGAGGCGGGGATGGAGGCCATCAAGGACTACACGCGCACCCGCACCACATGGATCAACACCTCGGCAGAGCCCATGGCGAACCCCTTCGTGATGCGGTGAGACGAGAGCCGGGCGAGCGCTGGCCCGTGGGATGGCGCTGCAACTTTCGAGATCTGCGCTTTATCCCGGCCAAGTCCGAATGCCTTCAATCCGCAGCGCAAGAATGACAAGCGCCAGCCCGCCGGGACGGGCCAGCGCTCGCCCGGCGGCTTCGCCTTGATTCCGGGCGAGTTGAGAAAAGGCGCGTTCTATCAGCCCCAGGTCGGGTGGAACTTGCCGCCCGGCGAGAGGGTGAAGATATCGACTCCATCGGCGGTCACGCCGACCGAATGCTCGAACTGCGCCGAGAGCGATTTATCGCGGGTCACCGCTGTCCAATCGTCGGCCAGCACTTTGGTCTCGGGGCGGCCGAGGTTCACCATCGGCTCGATGGTGAAGAACATGCCTTCTTCGAGCACCGGACCCGAGCCCGCGCGGCCATAGTGCAGCACGTTGGGCGCGGCGTGGAACACCCGGCCCAGACCATGGCCGCAGAAATCGCGCACCACCGACATGCGCTGCGCCTCGACGTAGCTCTGGATGGCGTGGCCGATGTCGCCGAACGTGTTGCCCGGCTTCACCGCTTCGATGCCCAGCATCAGCGAGTCGTGGGTCACCTGAATCAGCCGCTCGGCCTTGCGCGAGAGCTTTCCGGCCACATACATCCGGCTGGTGTCGCCGTACCAGCCATCGACAATGACCGTCACGTCGACGTTGAGAATATCGCCGTCCTTCAGCTTCTTCTCGCCCGGAATGCCGTGGCAGACCACGTGGTTGATCGAGATGCAGCTGGCGTGCTGATAGCCCTTGTAGCCAATCGTCGCCGAGGTCGCGCCCGCCTCTTCCACCGCAGTGCGGATGAAATCGTCGATCGCCCCGGTCGTCTGGCCCGGATAGACCAGCGGCGCGAGGTCGTCGAGAATGCGCGCGGCAAGCTCGCCGGCCTTATGCATGCCAGCAAAATCGCCGGTTTCGTGAATGCGGATGCCGTCGCGGGTGAGACGGCCGCTCGTGTCATTTCGCAAGACGGGGCGCTCCATGGGTCTCTTCCCTTCAATACTTAATGCGTGTTGTGCTGCATTGCCAGAGGATGGCAGGGGAACGCAATGCCGCGCGGGCGCGTTATGCACGGCGCCCCGCCGCTGCGCCCACTGGCACGGCATAACGTGATGATAAGACGCGCACAGACGCGAGAAAAGGGATAACGAGGGACGATGGACAGCATCAACGAAGTACTCAACACCGAGATCTACAACGGCACGTCGCTGTCGGACGTGTTCACCTTGGATTATCTGGCGCAGATGCTGGGCAATGTGGTGGCGGCGATCGTGCTGCTGCTGATCGGCCTCTTTATTGGCCGCTGGGTCAAGGGCCGGATCACCGCCATGGCGGCGCGCAGCCCAAAACTCGACGACACGCTGTTCAACTTCCTTGGCAATATCGCGCGCTATACGGTGCTGATCTTCACGGTGCTGATCGTGCTCAACACCTTCGGCGTGCAGACCACCTCGATCATCGCCGCGCTGGGTGCTGCGGGCCTTGCCATCGGGCTTGCGCTGCAGGGCACGCTGTCGAATGTCGCCGCCGGGGTGATGATCATCATCTTCCGCCCGATCAAGCTGGGGGATTTCATTTCGGTTGCCGGGCAGTCGGGCACGGTGAAGGACATCACGCTCAACACCACCGAACTGGCCAGCATCGGCAACTCGCAGATCATCATCCCGAACTCCGAGGTCTGGGGGAATGTGATCGAGAACTACTCGGTCTACGACACCCGCCGCGCCGAGTGGACCTTTGGCGTCGGCTATGGTGCCAATCTCGCGCAGGCCGAGCAGGTGATCCGCGACACGATCATGGGCGACGCCCGCTCGATGAACGAGCCCGCGCCCTTCATTCAGGTCAACAACCTCAACGACAGCTCGGTCGATTTTCTGGTGCGCGTCTGGGTCGCGAGCGGCGATTACTTCCAGTATCAGGCCGATATGAAGCGCAAGGTCAAAGAGGCGCTGGATGCCAATGGCGTCGACATCCCCTTCCCGACCCGCACGCTGCATATCTCCAAGGATGAGAGCGAGGACGCAGGCGAGAAGCGCGAAAATCAGGGCGGTGAAATGCCCAAGTCACAGCTCGTCTGAGCCCGAACCAGTGGATGGGGGCGCTGCCCCCGTCCGCGCCTGCGCGCGGCCTCCCCCGGGATATTTTGATCTAGACGAAGCCCATTGTCCTGCTCAGGGCGCGCGGAACGGCAGAGGTGCGGCGAGACGGATCCCCTCGGGGCTGATGTCGCAGCCCATGGTCAGCACCTCGACGCCCGCCGTATGCGCCGCAGCGAAGGCGCGCGCGTAAGCCGGGTCGATGTCTGCGGCCAGCGTCACCTCGCGCGCATCGGTGCGCTGCACCAGATAAAGCATCACCGCGCGATGCCCCTGCGCCACCATCTGGCGCAACTCGCCCAGATGCTTTGTGCCGCGCGCCGTGACGCTGTCGGGAAACTCGGCAAGACCCGGCTGGCGTGACAGAGTCACCGATTTCACCTCGACATAGCAATCCGGGCGGCCAGCGCCTGAGAGCAGGAAATCGATCCGGCTCTTTTCGCCGTATTTCACCTCGGGCCGGACGGTCTCATAGCCCTCGAGCCCCGGCACCTGCCCCGCCTCGAGCCCGGCGCGCAGCACCCGGTTGGCCGCGCCCGTGTCGACGCCCGTGAAGGCACCGGCGAAGGCGCCGCTCTCATGCTCCAGGAGCCGCCACGCGAATTTGAGCTTGCGCTTGGGATCGTCGTTCGGCTCCAGCCAGACCTTCGCGCCCGGATCGGCAAGCCCCAGCATGCTCCCGGGATTGGCCACATGGGCGGTGATTTCACGCCCGTCGGGCAGCGCGCAATCGGCCAGAAAGCGTTTGTAGCGGCGCAGCAGGCGGGCGGGGATGAGCGGTGTGTCGTAGCGCATGGGGGCCGTCATAGCATGCCGCTTGAGCGGGGCAAGCGCCGCGCGGCGCAATGGGCTTGACGGGAGCACCTCGCAGCGGTCATTCATATGTGGAGATATCTTTCACAGAAGAATGAGAGCGCCATGACCGCCACGCCCCCGCCCACAGAGACATCGAGCCCCGCGCAGGTGGCGCCGGAGCGCCCGCTGGACGGGCTGCTGGTGGTCGATCTGAGCCAGTTTCTTTCTGGGCCCTATTGCTCGCTGCGGCTGGCGGACCTCGGCGCGCGGGTGATCAAGATCGAGCGCGCGGGCGCCGGGGATCTGTCGCGGCACCTCTATCTGTCGGACACGGAGATCGGCGGCGACTCGACGATCTTTCACGCTATCAACCGCGGCAAAGAGAGCCTCGCGCTCGACCTCAAGGACCCCGCCGACCTTGCCGCGCTGCGCAAACTGGTGAGCAAAGCCGACGTGATGATCCAGAACTTCCGCCCCGGCGTGGCGGCGCGCATCGGGGTCGGCTGGGAGGAGATGCATGCGCTCAACCCTCGGCTCGTCTATGGCTCGATCTCGGGCTATGGCGACGATGGGCCTTGGGTGAAATTCCCCGGACAGGACCTGCTGGCGCAGGCGCGTTCAGGGCTGATGTGGCTCACCGGCGACGCCGCGCAGGGGCCCGTGCCCATGGGGCTGGCGGTGGGCGACATGTTCGCCGGCGTGGCGCTGTCGCAGGGCATTCTGGCGGCGCTGGTGCGGCGCGGCATCGACGGCATCGGGCGGCATGTGGAGACCAGCCTGCTGGAGGCGCTGGTCGATCTGCAGTTCGAAGTGCTGACCACATGGCTCAACGACGGGCGGCGCATGCCGCAGCGCTCGGAGATCAACGGCGCGCATGCCTATCTGGGCGCGCCTTACGGCGTCTATGCCGCGAAGGACGGTCATCTGGCGCTGGCGATGACCCCGCTGGACCGGCTCGCGGATCTTATGGAGCTGCCGGAACTGGCCGGGCGCCCGCCGCGCGACGCTTTCTCTGCCCGCGACGCCATCAAGACCCTTATCGCCGAGCGGGTGGCCGAAAAGACCGTCGCCGAGTGGCTGGCGATCCTGCAGCCCGCCGACATCTGGTGCTCGGAGGTGCTCGACTGGTCGGGACTGATGGAGGCCGAGGCGTTCAAGCGGCTCGACCTGCTGCAGACCGTCACCCGCGACGACGGCGTGCGCATCGACACCACCCGCGCCCCGCTCACCATCAACGGCTGCCGACCGCAAACGGCGCAGGCGGCGCCGCGGGTCGGCGAACACTCACGCCTCATCCGGGAGGAATTCGGACTATGATCACCCTCAAGGGCATGACCTGGGATCACCCGCGCGGCTATGACCCGCTTGCCGCGCTGTCACAGGAGTGGGAAGCCGCGCGGGGCGTGCGCATCACGTGGGACCGCCGCTCGTTGCAGGATTTCGAGAGTTACCCGGTGCTGGATCTGGCCAAGGCCTATGACCTGATCATCATTGACCATCCGCATGTCGGGCAGATCACTCAGGAAGGCTGCCTCGTGCCGCTGCCGGAGGCCCCCGAAATTGCCGCGGGCTCGCTGGGCCATTCGTTCGAGAGCTACACATGGGACGGGCAGCAATGGGCGTGGCCGGTGGATGCCGCTGCGCAGGTGCAGGCGGTGCGGCCCGATCTTTGCGCGCCGGTGGCGGATTGGGACGCGGTGATGCGGCTCGCCGCCGAGGGCCGCGTGATGATCCCGCTGCGCCCGCCGCATGTGCTGATGAGTTTCTATACGCTCTGCGCCAACCTCGGGCATCCGTGCCGCGTCACGCGGGACGCGCCTTTCGTGGATCGCGCCGGAGGGCGGGACGCGCTGGCGCTGCTGCGGGATCTGGCGCAGCGGGTGGATCCGGCCTGCTATGAGATGGACCCGATCGAAGTGCTGGCGCATATGGCGCAAAGCGACCGCATCGCCTGCGCGCCGCTGATCTACGGCTACATCAGCTACGCGCTGCCGGGCGCCAAGCCGCACCGTGTAACTTTCCACGACATCCCCGAGGCCGCGCCCGGCGCCGGACCCAAGGGCAGCGCGCTCGGCGGCACCGGGCTGGCCGTCTCAGCCTTTGGCCAGCACCCCGAGGCGGCCATTGCTTTCGCACGCCATGCCGCGGGACCCGAGGCGCAGGCGGGGCTTTGGGCCAGCGCGGGCGGTCAAGCCGGGCACCGCGACGCATGGACTTCGGCCGAGGTTGATGCGGGCGCGGGCAGTTTCTACTCGGGCACGCTGGCAACGCTGGATGCGGCGTGGATGCGGCCCCGCCACGACGGCTACATGCCGTTCCAGCAGGCGGCCTCCGAGCGCCTCAACGCGGCGCTGAAGGACGGGGCATTCGAGGCCGCCATGGACGACCTCGACCAGCTTTTCGCCGAGACCTTCTGAGCCCGTTCAGAGCTTCCAGATGCGCGCCGCGTTGCCCTTGTAGAGCGCGGCGCGTTCATCCCCGCTCCACCCGGAGACGATCGCCCTAGTGGCCGCCACCCAAGTGGAGAGCCCGCCGCCCAAGGTGCAGACCGGCCAGTCCCCGCCCCAGCAGATGCGCTCCGGCCCAAAGCTCTGGGCGGTGTGGTCGACCCAGCGGCGCAACTCGTCCAGCGTCCAGTCCTCGCCGCCATAGGCGATCACGCCCGAGATCTTGGCGCTGACGTTCGGACGCCGCGCGAGATCGGCGAGCGCCTCCGCCCATGGCTCCCAGCCACCCCCGGCGATATCCGGAACGCCGCAATGGTCGAGCACGAAGCGCACATTCGGCGCGGCGTCCACCAGGTCGATGGCGAGCGGCAACTGACGTGCCAAGACGCAGAGATCGAACGGAAGGTCCTTGTCTGCCAGCAGGCGCAGGTTCGCGCGGAAGGTCTCGGTCTGCGACAGCGCGTCAGGCACCACATGCAGCGGACGGCGGAACCCCACCACCAGCGACCGGGACGCCGCGCGGTCGAGGAACTCCGGAAAATCCTCTGCCTCGGGGCGGCAGGCGGCGATCACCCCCTTGAGCGGAAAGACCCCCTCCTGCGCCACCTCCTCGAGCCACTGCGTCTCGGCCTCGATCTGCGCGTCGGCGACATCCACCTCCATGTGCAGCGCGCCGGTGATGCCGAGGCGCCGCGCCTCCTGCGCATAGGTCTCGAGCGGCCAGTCTCGGTCGAGCGGCGGAGCGCCCGACAACCACGGGTACTCCAGCCGCGCTCGGTTCACGAGATGCAGATGGCTGTCCAGGATCGCATCGTCCGACATGAAGTCCTCCCTGAGTGATGCATTCACTCAAGAATGAATCATTCAGATGCGAATGTCTCCCCCTCAGCCCCATTGCCAGCGAAGCGCGAAAGCGCGGCGGTGGTTTCCAGCAACGCCTCGGTCGCCTCTTCCGGGCTGGGCGCGCCTTCGCTATCCACCAGCGGCAGATAGGGGATGGTCACGGCAGCAATCGCCTCGCCGCCCGGCGCAAGCACGGGCGCGGACAGGTTGGTCACCCCGACGGTCTGCGCCGAGGGTTTCACCTCATAGCCGCGCGCGCGCACCATCTCGAAGCGCGACTCGAGCTCGGGCGGGATGTCGCGCGCCGGGGCGCCGGTGTCACGGTTTTCGGCCACCATCATCTGCCGCCGCTCGGGACTGGCGAAGGCCAGCAGCACGTTGCCCGAGCCGGTGTCGAACAGGTTGATGTGGCTGCCGACGCGGATCGAGATGCCCCAGTAGCCCGGCGCCTCCTGCTGGGCGATGACCACGGCATTGCCCCGGTCGAAGACAACCAGTTGGTTCGCCTGCCGGGTACGCTCGGACAGATCGCGCAGCAGCGGCGTGGCCAGCGAGGCCAGCCGACGCGTCGGGGCATGAAACTGCGCCATGCCGAACATCTTCAGCGTCAGCGCATAGCGGTCCCCCTCGACCCGCGCGACATAGCCGCGCCGCGCGAGGCGTTCGAGCATGCGGTAGAATTCATTGGGGGACCGTCCGAGCGCCTTGGCGATCTCGGACTGGGTGAGCCCGCCTTCGATCCCCGCCAGCAACTCGAGAATATCGAGCCCCTTGTCGAGGGCCGGCGCGCGGTAACGGTCAGCGGTGTCGGTCATTCTGCTCTCTGTGAATTTCGTCATTCATATAAGAATACCCTCTGCACATCCAGCGGAAAACCTTGACAGGCGGGCACGGTCGGTATTTGCATATAAATAGATTATCCATAAGTGAGCAAATTTTGTCTCGCGGATTTTCAGGGAGGAGAACCATGAAATATCTGACCACCGCCTCCGCGGCGGTGCTGGCGCTTGCCAGCGCGGCCGCCGCGCAGGATCTGCCCGGCAGTTTTGAGGGCGTCACCATCGAGGCCAAGCTGATCGGCGGCCAGCAGTATGAGCCGCTTTATGCGCGCATCGCCGAATGGGAGCAGGCAACGGGCGCCAAGGTCGAGGTGATCTCGAAGAAGAACCACTTCGAGCTTGATCGGGAGATCAAATCCGACATCGCCACCGGCCAGCTGGGCTGGTGCGTCGGCTCGAACCATTCGTCCTTTGCCCCGCAATACCCCGGCATCTATGTCGACCTGCGCGAGTATCTGCCCGACGAAGCGCTGGCCGATTTCGTGGCGGGCAACATCGAGGCCGCCACGCTGGACGGCAAGCTGGTGATGCTGCCGCGCGCGCAGTTCGACGTCTCGGCGCTTTATTACCAAAAGAGCCTTTACGAAGACACCGCCAAGGCCGAGGCCTTCGAGGCGGAATACGGCTATCCGCTCGCGGTGCCGGAGACCTGGGAGCAGGTCGCCGATCAGGCGAAATTCTTTGCTGACGCGCCGAATTTCTACGGCACTCAATATGCGGGCAAGGAAGAGGCCATCGCCGGGCGCTTCTACGAGATCCTCGTGGCCAATGGCGGCGAATTCCTCGACGCCGATGGCGCGCCTGCGTTCAACTCTGAGGCGGGCGTCGAAGCGCTGAACTGGTTCATCGACCTCTATGCAGCCAAGGCCGTGCCTGCGGGCGTGCCGAACTACCTGTGGGACGATCTGGGTCAGGGCTTTGCCTCGGGCACCGTCGCGCTGAACCTCGATTGGCCGGGCTGGGCCGGGTTCTTCAACGATCCCGAAGCCTCGAAAGTGGCGGGCAACGTTGGCGTCGCACCGCCGCCCAAGGGCTCGGCGGGCATTCGCTCGGGATGGTCGGGCTTCCACGGCTTCTCGGTGACGCAAGACTGCGAGAGCCCCGAGGCCGCCGCGTCGCTGGTCTGGTTCCTGACCAACGAAGACAGCCAGAAGCTGGAAAGCGCCGCTGGGCCCCTGCCCTCGCGCACGTCGGTCTGGGAGCATGTGATCGCCGAAGCCGAAGGCGACGCCTATCGCACTGAAGTGCTGCAGGCCTTCCAGACCGGTGCCGAGACCGCTTTTGCGGTGCCGAAAACGCCCAGCTGGATCGAGATCACCAACGTGCTCTACCCCGAGCTGCAGGCCGCGATCCTTGGCGACAAGAGCGCGCAAGACGCGCTCGACACGGCCGCCGAAGAGGCGACCTACGTGCTCGAAGACGCGGGCGAGCTTTGAGCCGCCCGGCGTAATCCCTGCCACGGGCCGCGTCCGCGCGGCCCGCTTCCCCTGACAGGAGACAACGATGAAGGCCTCGCGCCTCCCCCCTCATATTGTGCTGCTGCTGCCGGCGGTGATCGTACTGGCCGCGGTGGTCGTGCTGCCGCTGGCGCTGTCGCTGTGGTCGAGCTTTACCCCTTTCCGCCTGACCAGACCCGAGTCCGTCTACAGCTTTATCGGCTTTCGGAACTACCAGCGCATCTTTGGCGACATGGATTTCTGGATCGCCTTCGGGCGCACCGTGCTGCTGCTGACCGTGGCGCTGAACCTCGAGATGCTGATCGGCCTCGGCCTTGCGCTGCTGGTGGACCGTCAGACCCGTGGCCAGCGCGTGCTGCGCACCATCCTGATGTTCCCGATGATGTTCTCGCCGATCCTCGTCGGCTTTCAGTTCAAGTTCATGTTCAACGACAACGTCGGTCTGGTGAACAACGCGCTGCAATCGCTGGGGCTGACCGATCAGGCGATCCCGTGGCTGATCGACGGCAAGCTGGCCTTCATCGCCATCACCGTGGCCGAGATCTGGTCCTCCACCGCCGTTTTCGCGATTTTCATTCTTGCCGGGTTGATGGCCATGCCGCGCGAGCCGCAAGAGGCCGCACGGGTCGACGGCTGTACGCCGTGGCAAACCTTCCGCTATGTCACATGGCCCTTCCTGATGCCATTCGCCTTCATCGCGATGACCATCCGCAGCCTCGATGTGGCGCGGGCCTATGACATCATCAAGATCATGACCGACGGCGGCCCGGCGGGCCGGACCGAGGTGCTGTGGACGCTGATCGCCCGCACCGCCTATTCGGACGCGCGCATGGGGATGGCCAACGCCATGGCTTATGTGGCGATCCTGCTCTCGGTCGCCTTCACGGCCTATTTCTTCTCCAAGCTCGGCAAGGCCCGGGCGCAAGTCGCGGCGGACTGGTGATGGACGAGAACACTTCTGCAAGACTGAAAAAACGCAGCTCTGGCTGGGCTCTGAACATCGCGCTGTTCATCTCGATGATGATCATCTGCCTGCCGGGTCTGTGGATTGTGCTGAACTCACTGCGCCCGACGGTCGAGATCATGGCCAAGCCGCCGGTCTGGATCCCGCGCGAGCTGTCGTTCGATGCCTATGTCGACATGTTTTCTGGCGTCGGTCAGGGCGGCATCCCGGTGATCGAGTACTTCCGCAACTCGGTGATCATCGCCGTCACCTCGACGGTGATCTCGCTGGCGATCGGCATGTCCGGCGGCTACGCCTTCGCGCGCTACCGCTTCAAGGGCAAGTCGGCGTGGTTTCTCGGCCTGATGCTGACCCGCACGGTGCCCGGCATCGCGCTGTCGCTGCCGCTGTTCTTTCTCTACGCCAAGACCGGGCTGATCGACACGCACGCAGGCATGATCATCGCCTATGTGGCGCTCAACGTGCCCTTCACCATCTGGCTGATCGACGGCTTCTTCCGGCAGGTCCCGCGCGATCTGGCCGAGGCGGCGCAGATCGACGGCTGCACCCGCTGGCAGGCCTTCTGGCAGGTCGAGTTCCCGCTCGCCCGCCCCGGCATCGCCAGCGCTGGCATCTTCGCCTTCCTCACCTCGTGGAACGAGTTTGCGCTGGCCAGCCAGCTCACCCGCTCCACCGACAGCAAGACCCTTCCCGTGGGCCTGCTGGATTACACCGCCGAATTCACCATCGACTGGCGCGGCATGTGCGCGCTCGCCGTGGTGATGATCATTCCGGCGCTTCTTCTGACCTATGCGGTGCAAAAGCACCTCGTCTCGGGCCTGACCTCGGGCGCGATCAAGGGATAAGACATGGCCACGCTCACTCTATCCACACTCGACAAGAAATACGGTGCCTTCCACGCGGTAAAGGGCATCGACCTCGACGTCGCCGATGGCGAGTTTGTCGCGCTCGTCGGCCCGTCGGGCTGCGGCAAATCCACCACGCTGCGGATGATCGCCGGGCTCGAGGACATCTCGGGCGGTGAGTTGCGCATCGGCGAGCGGGTGGTCAACGACCTGCCGCCGCGGGATCGCAACATCTCGATGGTGTTCCAGTCCTACGCGCTCTACCCGCATATGACGGTGGCCGAGAACATGGGCTTCTCGCTGAAGATCGCCGGGCGAGATGCCGCCACCATAGACACCGCCGTGAACGAGGCCGCGCGCATCCTCGACATCGAGCCGCTGCTGGAGCGCCGCCCGGCGCAGCTTTCGGGCGGCCAGCGCCAGCGCGTCGCCATGGGCCGGGCCATCGTGCGCGACCCGGACGTGTTCCTGTTCGACGAGCCGCTGTCGAACCTCGACGCCAAGCTGCGCGGCCAGATGCGCACCGAGATCAAGCAGTTGCACGCGCGGCTCGGCTCCACCGTGGTCTATGTCACCCACGACCAGATCGAGGCGATGACCCTCGCCGACCGCATCGTCATCATGCGCGGCGGTGTGATCGAGCAGGTTGGCAGCCCGGACGAGGTGTTCAACCGCCCCGCCTCGCGCTTTGTCGCCAGCTTCATCGGCTCGCCGCCGATGAACATGGCCGAAGCGGTGGTCACCGGCGGCGCGCTGCGCATGGACGATGGCACCACTCTGCCGCTGCCGCCCGCGTTCAACGTCGCCGAGGGGCGGCGTGTGGTGCTGGGGCTGCGCCCCGACGACGTCTATCCCGAGGGGCATGGCATCCACAGCGAAAGCGGCCACGCGGTGGAAAGCCGCGATCTGCCGGTGATGCTGTCCGAGCCGCTGGGCAATGAGACGCTGCTGTTCACCGAACTGGGCGGCCAAAGCTGGACGGCGCGGATGCTGAACCCACGCAGCGTGAAGCGCGGCGAGATGCTGCGCTTCCATCTCGACCTGTCGCGCGCCCATCTATTCGACGCCGAGACCGGGCTGACCCTGCGCGGCTGAGGAGTGAAGATGGACACGCTGAAACAAGACTGGACCGCGCCCGGCACCCGCCGCCCGATCGTCATCTTTGGCGCGGGCTCGATCGTGCGCGACGCGCATCTGCCCGCATGGGCCGCAGGCGGCTATGAGGTGGCCGGGATCACCGATCCCGATCATGCCAAGGCCGAGGCGCTGGCCGCTGAACATGGCACACGGGCGCTTTCTGCCGAAGAGGCGCTGGCGGTGCCGGATGCGCTCTTTGACCTTGCCACGCCGCCCGATGCCCATGCCGGGATCCTTGCCCAACTGCCGAAAGGCGCGCCGGTGCTGATCCAAAAGCCCATGGGCAGCACGTTGGACGGCGCGACAGAGGTGCTGCGCATCTGCCGCGAGCGCGATCTGCTGGCGGCGATGAACTTCCAGCTGCGCTTTGCCCCTATGGCGGTGGCGTTGAAGGACGCCATCGACAAGGGCCAGCTGGGTCAGGTGGTCGATATCGAGATGCATGGCGTGCTGGCGACGCCGTGGGGCCTCTGGACCTTTCTCGAGGGGCTGCCGCGGATCGAGATCGCCATGCATTCGATCCACTACCTCGACCTCATCCGCCACCTCGTGGGCGACCCCAAGGGCGTCTCGGCCCGCACGCTCGGTCATCCGAGCCACGCCGTCGCGCAGACGCGCACTGCGGCGATCCTCGACTACGGCCCCGAGTTGCGCTGCCTGCTCTCGGTCAACCACGACTGGGACTTCGGGCGCCCGCATCAGGCCTGCGAGCTGCGCGTCGCGGGCACCAAGGGCGCGGCCTATATGAAGCTCGGCGTGAACCTCGACTATCCCAAGGGCGAGCCCGACGTGCTGGAGATCAACGACGGCAGCGGCTGGCAAGCGATCCCGCTCACCGGCTCGTGGTTCACCGAAAGCTTCACCGCCCGCATGCACAACCTGCAGCGCGCCGCCGCCGGAGAAGAGGCGCTGATCGCCCCTGTCGCGGACGGCTGGCGCACCATGGCGCTGGTCGAGGCCTGCTATGCCGCCTCTGCCGCGCCGCTGACCCCCATTCAGGAGACCCCGTGATGGAACGTCCCCGCTACCTTGATGAGATCGAGATCGGCGAGATCCGCGAGACCTATGGCCGCACGATCACCGAGACCGATTTCGTCGTCCACGCCGGGCACACCGGCGATTTCTTTCCGCATCACATGGACGCTGAGTTCATGGCCAAGTCCGAGTTCGGCGGGCGCATCGCCCATGGCACGATGATCTTTGCCATCGGGGTCGGGCTGACGGCGACCGAGATCAACCCGCTCTCGTTCTCTTATGGCTATGACCGGCTGCGCTTCGTCCGGCCCGTGTTCATCGGCGACACCATCCGCACCCGCGTCACCGCCGCGCGCAAAGAGGACGACCCAAAGCGCCCGCAGTCGGGCAAGCTGTTCGAGACGGTGCAGGTGCTCAACCAGCGCGATGAGGTGGTTCTGGCCTGCGAGCACATCTACGTGGTGCAGAAGAAACCGGCACCTGCCGCCTGAGCGATGCACCTGAGCCGGGCCGTCTTGGCACGGCAGCCGATCCGCGCAGCTGTGACAATCCCGGCCTTGTTAATCTTTGGCAAGGCTGGGAGACTGCGCGCGACTCGCCGCCTCGGAGCAGACACCGCGGACCAGCCATGGCCAAGGAAATCGAGCGTAAATTCCTCGTCGCCTCGGGTGACTGGCGCCGCGCCGCGACCCATAAGGTTGAGATACGCGATGGCCTGCTGGCGTTCCGCGACGGACGCAAGGTGCGGGTGCGTTTCTACGATGATCGCGCCACGCTCAGCGTGAAGGGGCCGAAGTCCGGCCTCACCCGCGATGAATTCGAATATGAGATCCCGCATGGCGATGGGCTGACGCTGCTGGAGCAGCATTGCGATGGCGAAGTGCTGCGCAAGACCCGCCATTTCGTGCCCGAAGGCGCAGACGTCTGGACCGTCGATGAATATCACGGGGTGCATGAAGGGCTGGTGGTCGCAGAGCTGGAGCTTGCCACCGAAGAGACCCCCTTCGAGCGTCCGTGCTGGCTTGGCGCGGAGGTCACGGGCAAGAGTCGCTACCGCCAGTCTTCGCTGTTCAAAGAGCACCGCCGGGTGATGAAGCGCACGGGCTGAGGCCGCATTGTCCGAGAGTATGTCGCGATCAACGGCTCTGTTCGCCGGGGTCCGCTGCGGCGTGTTGGCGGCCGATCCCTACGCGGGATGAACCCACCCAGAATGAAAATGCCGCGCCAGCGAAGGGCCGGCGCGGCGCTCGATCAGGGCGGAGGAGATCAAACCGCCGGCAGGTGATCGAGATACTTATCGAGCGTCATCGGATAGTCGCGCACGCGCACGCCGGTGGCGTTGTAGACCGCATTGGCCACGGCGGCGGCGACACCGCAAAGCCCCAACTCGCCGACACCCTTGGCCTTGAGCGGCGAGGCGATCTCGTCGAGCGTGTCGAGGAACAGCACCTCCTGCGCGGGGATGTCCATATGCACGGGCACCTCGTAGCCGGCGAGGTCATGCGCCGGGAAGTACCCACGGCCGGTGTCGATCGCCATATCCTCCATCATCGCGGCGCCGACGCCCATCACCATGCCGCCGATCACCTGACTGCGCGCGGTGATCGGGTTGAGGATGCGCCCAGCGTCACAAGCTGCCAGCATCCGGCGCAGCCGGATCTCGCCGGTGCCCACATGCACGCCCAGTTCGACGAAATGCGCCGCGAAGGTCGAGACCACATGCTCGTCGCGGGTGCCGCCGAACTCCATGCTGTCCTCGGCGACCAGCTCTCCATCCGATGCCAGCGAGGCGAGCGTGACCTCGGTCTCTCCGGTGCTGACCGAGCCACCCGCAAAGCTGAGCGTGTCGGCGTCATTGACCTTCAGCTTGCCAGCGATCTGCTCGCGCAGCGCAAGGCAGGCGGCATAGGCGCCCGCCGTGGCGCTGGCCGCGCCCCACTGCCCGCCCGAGCCTGCCGAGACCGGAAAGGCACTGTCGCCGAGACGGACATCAACCGCATCGAGATCGACGCCCATGGTCTCTGCCACGGTCTGCGCAAGGATCGTGTAAGACCCGGTGCCGATGTCGGTCATATCCGTCTCGACAATGATCCGGCCCGTGTCCTGCAAGCGCAGCCGCGCGCCGGACTTCATCACCGGCCCGCCGCGGTAGGCCCCTGCCACGCCATGCCCGATGAGCCATTGCCCATCCCGCGTCGCGCCCGGCGCGGTGTTGCGCTGGTCCCAGTCAAAAGCCTTGGCCCCCTCGCGCAGACATTCGACGAAATGCCGGTCGGAAAAGCTCTTCTCCGGATCTTCGGGGTCCACCTGCGTGTCGTTCATGGCGCGGAACTCCACCGGGTCCATGCCCAGCTTCTCGGCCATCTCGTCCATCGCGATCTCGAGCGCCATCAGTCCCGAAGCCTCGCCCGGTGCGCGCATCGCGTTGGCCTCGGGCAGATGCATCTCGGCCAGATGTTTGACGATCAGCCGGTTGTCCCCGGCATAGAACTTGCGGGTCTGGTCCACCGCGTCCTCGCCCGAGCCACCGGGCAGCGTGTGCGAGATCGCCTCATGGGCGATGGCGGTGATCTTGCCGCTTGCTTCCGCCCCGATGCGAATGCGCTGGATGGTCGAGGCGCGGTGCGTGGTGTTGTTCATCACAATGGGCCGCGGCAGCATGACCTTCACCGGCTTTTGCAGCTTGCGGGCCGCCAGCACCGCCATGACCGCATCGGCGCGGAGGAACAGCTTCGCCCCGAAGCCGCCGCCGATATAGGGGCTGTCGACACGGATGTCGTCCGCATCCATTTCCAGCGTGGTGGCGAGCGACTGGCGATCCCATTCGATCATCTGGTTCGAGGTCCAGACCGTCAGCTTGCCATCCTGCCATTCGGCGATGCTGGCGTGGGGCTCCATCATCGCGTGGCTGTGACTGGGGGTGCGGTATTCCTGCTCGAGCGTCACATCGGCGGCCTCAAAGGCGGCTTCGAAATCGCCGACGCGGGACACCGGGTCGGAACTGTCGCCCTTCTTCTGCTGCCAGACCGCTTCGAGATCGAAGCTGCCCTTGGTGACCTCATAGTCGACCTTCACCAGCGCGGCGGCGGCGCGCGCCTGCTCAAAGCTTTCCGCCACCACCACGGCGATGGCCTGATGGTAGTGCCAGATCTCGGCACCGCCAAAAAGCGGCGCGGTGTGCATGCCCGAAGGCGTGGGCATCTCGCCGACGTCCAGCGTGGTGACAACGCCGACAACACCCGGCGCGGCCTCGGCGGCGGCGGTGTCCATCTTGGTGATGCGGCCCTGCGCGATGGTCGAGACCACCGGGTAGCCCACAAGCTGCCCCTCGGCCACATCGTGGCGCTCGTAGGCGTAAGGCGCGCGCCCCGAAACCTTCAGCGGGCCGTCGATGCGCGTGGCCGGGCGTCCGACGTAGCGGGCATTGTCAAAGATGTTCTTTCCGGCGGGTTGATCGAATTTCATGATCTCACTCCTCTGCCAGCATGGCGGCAAGCGTGCGCGTCGCCAAGGTGATCTTGAAGGCGTTCTCCTCGGTCGGGCGTGCGCCCTCCAGCAGCTTCGCCATGACGGCCTCTGCGCCTTTGGGCAGTTCCGCATCCGCCTCGGCAGAGCGCCACGGCTTGGGCGCGACGCCCCCCAGCGCCACCCGCCCGGTGCCATCGGGCTGGCGGATCAGCGCCACCGAGATCAGCGCAAAGGCATAAGACGCCCGGTCGCGGACCTTATGGTATTTGTGCACGCCGCCCACCGGCGCGGGCAGGGTCACCGCAGTGATCATCTCGCCGGGTCGCAGCACGGTTTCCTGCTCCGGCGTGTCACCGGGCAGAAGGTGGAAGTCTTCGAGCGGGATGCTGCGGGCGACGCCGCTTGGGCTCATGGTCTCGACCACCGCATCCAGCGCGCGCATCCCCACCGCCATGTCGGACGGATGGGTCGCGATACAGGCATCTGATGTGCCGATGACGCCAAGCTGACGCGAAAACGCCCCCTCGCTCAGCGCCGCGCAGCCCGTTCCGGGCGCGCGTTTGTTGCACGGCTGGGCAGTGTCATAGAAATACGGGCAGCGGGTGCGCTGGAGCAGGTTGCCCGCCGTGGTCGCCTTGTTGCGCAACTGGCCTGAGGCACCCGCCACCAGCGCGCGGGTGAGCACCGGATAGTCCCGGCGAATGCGCTCATCTGCGGCCAAAGCGGTGTTGCGCACCAGCGCGCCGATGCGCAGCCCGCCTTCTTCGGTTTCGGTGATCTCATCAAGGCCAAGCCCGTTCACGTCGATCAGATGCACCGGGGTTTCGATCTCGAGCTTCATCAGGTCGAGAAGATTGGTGCCGCCCGCAATGAACTTCGCACCCTCGACCTCGGCGGCGCGTGCGGCGGCGTCGATGGGGCTGGTGGCCCGCTCGTAAGAGAACTCCCTCATGTGCGTGCTCCTTCGCTCTGCTCTTCGGCAACCTGCGTGATGGCCGCGAGGATGTTGGCATAGGCGCCGCAGCGGCAGATGTTGCCGGACATGCGCTCGCGGATCTCTGCCTCGGTGGCTTCGATGCGGGTGGTCAGATCGGCCGTGACATGGCTGGGAATGCCCGCCGCGATCTCTTCGAGCACCGATTTGGCCGAGCAGATCTGCCCCGGCGTGCAATAGCCGCATTGGAACCCGTCATGCTCGACAAAGGCCGCCTGCATCGGATCGAGCGCCTCGGGCGCGCCGAGCCCTTCGATGGTTTCCACCTCGTCGCCATCATGCATGACCGCAAGCGACAGGCAGGAGTTGATGCGTTGCCCGTTCACGCTGCAGGTGCAGGCGCCGCATTGGCCGTGGTCGCAGCCTTTCTTGGTGCCGGTAAGCTGCAGGTGCTCGCGCAGCGCGTCGAGCAGCGTGGTGCGGTTGTCGACGGTCAACTGGTGCGTGGTGCCATTGACGTTAAGGCTGACGGTGCTGGTGGCAGGCCCGACCGCGCCTTTGGATGCCGATCCGGACAGAGCGCCGTCGCGGCTCGGGTTGAAGTCTGTATCTGGGGGCATGGTCATTTCCTGTGTATCTGGCTGGCGCCGGGAGGCGGCGGCTGGGTCGGAGGAGCGGTTTCGGCTCAGGTAGCCGGACAATGCGCGACAGCCACGTCGCGCGGCAAAAACGGCAGGGTTTCCCCCTCACAAAATGGTCATCTGCTGCTCTCAGGTCCGTCTCTGGCCGGGCAGCGCGCGCAATCGAGGAGGCGGAGGGGCCGAGCCCTCACCCATGATCAGAACGCCCCCAATGCGCAGCCGGTTCCCCTCCTGCGGTACCGCGGACGGCTGCGATCCTGCGAAGGCGCCGTTGCAGCGGGCGGGCAAAAGAAAACGCCCGGCGCGGGCGCCGGGCGTCGAAAGGCACTGAATGCTTTGTGCGTCAGCGCAGCGCAGCCACCGCGCGCGCCAGACGCCGCACGCCCTCTTCCAGTGTCTCCGCCGGATTGGCGGTGAAGTTCAGCCGCGCGCTGCTGCGGTCGCGCCCCTCGGGATCAAAGACCGAGCTGGGCGAGATGCAGACGCCATGCTCCAATCCGACCCGCATCAGCGCATCGGTGTCGAGCGCCGAATCCTTTGCGGTGATCCAGACAAACATCCCGCCCACCGGCCGGGTGAAGGTGAAATGCTCGGACAGATGCGCCTCAACGGCGGCGCAGAGCACGTCGCGGCGCGGCCGATACGTGTCCAGCGTGGCGCCCCGCACCCGGTCCATCAGCCCGTTTTCCAGCGCGCTGCAAACCATGCGCTGGCACAGACTGCTGGTGGCCAGATCCGACCCCTGTTTGACCACCGTCAATTGCTCGATCACCTTGGGCGCGGCGATCACCCAGCCCACCCGCAGCCCCGGCGCCAGTTCCTTCGAGACGGTGCCAAGATAGATCACCGGCCCGTCATAGCGCGCGGCGGGATGCGCCTCGGCGTCGATCTCGATCATCCGCGGCAGCGGCGTGTCGTCGTAATAAAGCGCGCCGTAGGGGTCATCTTCGACCAGCGGCGTGCCACTGGCACGGGCGGCGGCGACCAGCGCGCGGCGCGCGGCAAAGTCCACCAACGCGCCGGTCGGGTTGGAGAAATTCGGCACCGTATAGGCAAAGCACGCGCCGCTGAGCGCGGCAGCGGCGCCGCTCGCGAGCGTCTCAAGGTGCATCGAGCGATAGCGCGGATAGCGCGGCCGCCACGCATCGAGCGCACCAAGATAGGTCGGCGCCTGCGCGGCGATCACATCGCCCTTGTCGGCGTAAAGCTTGCCGACCAGATCGAGCGCCTGCATGCCGCCGGTGGTGATAAGCACATTCTCCGGCCCCAGCTTCAGCGCCCCGGTGGAATAGCGCCGCGCCAACGCTGCGCGCAGGTCGGGCAGACCCTCGATCGGGGCGTAACCAAGGCTTTCGGCGGGATGATCCGCAACGGCGGCGCGCGCCAGTTCCGCAAGCTCTTCGGTCGGGAAGGTCGCCGGGTCCGGCAGGCCGCCGCCCAAGTTGATCATGCCCGGAATGCCCGCCGCGCCAAGGAAGGTGCGCGTGACCTCATTGGTCTCGCCCATCCACGCGGCGGTCGGGGCGATGGCGGGGGCAAGGCTGCAGTCTGTCACGTCTCGGCTCCTGTCGGTCTCGGTCTGGCTGGCGGCGCGACCCGCGTCCGTCCGTGGCCGGTATCGTACCAGAGACGCGCAAGAGCAAGCGGCACGTCGCGGCGTATTGGGCAAAGGATTTGGCCTGCGCGCCCTAGGCCCGCCATGGATCGGCCACGCGAAAGCGGGTGCAGCAATGCGGATGATCACGCTTACAATCGGTTGCCGTCGCGCAACCGCCTCTCTTAGCGAGAGAAATCCGGCCCGTATCCGCGCTGCTTGAGGGTTGCCGCGACCTGCATCAGCGCGGTCACCGCGTGGCCCTCGTCGGGAAAACGCTCGGCCCGGCTGCGGCCACGTGTCCCGACCCGTCCCCATTCCTGAACGAGGCTGGCCCCGCCAAAGAGATCGCGCTCCACATGCAGGCGGTAAAAATAGCGCGTGGTCCGGTTGGGCGCGACGCGCAGCAGGCGCAGGCGCGACGGGAAGACCTCGAACTGATCGGTGCAGGCGTTCATGAGCTACGGGCAACAGGTTGACGGACCGCCGGTATAGCAGCGCCTTTCCGGCGCCGCCATGCCCCTTGCGCGAGCTTTTCCCGGCCCGGCGCGCAGGCGTCTCGCTGCCCGTTTCAGCCGGTCCTTGCCGCCTCAGCCGGTTCCGCCTCAATCGGTTCCGGCCATGCCCGCGGTTCCGAGGATCGTCGCCAGCCCCGCGTAAAGCCCGCGCAGCGACAGCTCCGGCGCGACGTCGATCCATTCCTCCAGCGAATGCGCCCGCCCGCCGGTGCCGCCCGAGCCGAGGCAGATCGCCGGAACGCCAAGGCTCATGGGGATGTTCGCGTCGGTCGAGCTCTGGCCGGTGCGCGGCTCGAAGCCGAAGGCCGGAAGCGCGCTCAGCGCAGCGCGCACGATGGTGCTGTCATGCGCCGTGCTGCCCGCCGGACGGTTGCCGATACGGGTCAGCTCGGCGCGGATCGCGCCATTGGCCGTGTCGCCGCGCGCGTTCTCGCCCTGCACCGCCGCGTCGACCAGCGCCTTGAACGCTTTGTCGAGCTTGGCCAGTTCTCCCGCATCCACAGAGCGCAGATCGACCTCCAGCCAGACAGCCTCGGGGATCGCGTTGATCGAACTGCCGCCGCCCATGATTGAGGCGCAGAAGGTGGTGCGCGGCGTCTTGGGCACCTCGATGCGGGCCATGCCCGCCATCAGATGTCCTAGCGCATAAGAGGGGTTCACCGTGCCAAAGGCGTTCAGCGAGTGCCCGCCGGGGCCACGGAAGGTCACGCGATAGCGCAGCGAGCCGACCGCGCCGGTGGTGAACTGATCCAGCTCCAGCCCGTCGATGGTGAAGAACCCCGCGATCTTTTCCCGATAGCGCCCCGCTTCGAAGAGGTGGCGGACGCCGCGCAGGTCGCCCTTGCCCTCCTCGCCCACGTCGCCGACGAACAGCAGGTCCTGCTCGGTCTCGATGCCCGCCGCGTCGAGCGCCCGGATGAAAGCCAGCAGCGCCGCCAGCCCGCGCGTGTCATCCCCCACGCCCGGCGCAAAGAGCTTTGTGCCCTCGCGCCGCACGGTCACATCGGTGCCTTCGGGAAACACCGTGTCGAGATGCGCCGCCACCACGATCATCTGCCCGTTGCCCCGGCCACGGCGGATCCCCAGCACGTTGCCGATCTCGTCGCGCTCCACATCTTCGAGCCCCAGTTCGCGGAACTTGGCCGCATAGGCCTCGGCCCGCCGGTCCTCCTTGAAGGGCGGCGCGGGGATCTCGGTCAGCTCGATGATCTCCTCGACAAAGCGGTCGTGGCCGAGGCGCAGGTCCTCCTGCGCGCGTTTGAACGGCTCCGAGGCGATGATCCGGGCGACGTCTTGGGTCATTATTGGGTCCTATGCTGCGTGCGATGTGTCTGGCTTAAAGCCTGCGATACGCGATCCCCCGCGGGCGTGCGAGGGAGATGCCGACAAGGTGATGCGCTAGGGCCGCGTCAGGCATGGCGTGGCCGCCGCTCCCACCAGAGCCCCCAGAGCGAGCCGCTGACGATCAGCCCGGCCCCCGCAAGCGTGCTGAGCGTGGGGGATTCCAGAAAGAACACCGCGCCGATCAGCGCCGCATAGACCAGCCGCAGGTAGTCGAAAGGTGCCAGCGCCGTGGCCTCTCCGACGCGGAAAGCAAGGAAGTTAAGGCTCTGACCCACGGTCGACAAAAGCCCGATGCACAGCAGCATGGCCCATTGCGCGGGGCTGGGCGCCACCCACGACAGGGCCGCGGGCACGACGAGGATCGCCCCCACGCCCACCGCCTGATAGGTGACGACAGTGCCCAGTTTCTCTTGCTGCGCCAGCTTGCGCACGATGACCATGACCAGCGCCACCGCCCCGGCCGAAAGCAGCGCCAAAAGCGTGTAGTGATCGATCTGGCCACCACGCGGGTCGGTGATCACCACCACCCCGGCAAAGCCCGCCCCGATCGCCACCCAGCGGTGCGCCCAGACGGTCTCATGCAGGATCAGAATGGCGAAGATCGCGACAAAGAAGGAGCGCGAGAAACTGATCGACACCGCATCGGCGAGCGGCAAATGCACCATGGCGGTGAAGCCTGCGACCATGGCCAAGGCCGAGAGCGCAACACGGGCGCCATGCAGGCGCGGCGCATCGGTGCGGAAGGCGCCGCGCGGATCGCGCAGGATGCGCGGGCTCATCGCGGCGGTCATCACGAGCTGGCGTATAAAGAGCACCTGAACCACCGGGATCCCCTCGCCCACGGTTTTGATCAGCGCGGTCATGATGGTCATCACCAGCCCCGCCATCGCCACCCAGATCGCGCCCTGCAGGTTTCCTGGCAGGCCCGCAATCCTCCCGCGCAGCCCGCTGGCCAGCCCCTCTAGGGCACTCAAATCCGAGTACTCGGGGTGTGCGTGGCGCTGTCACGGCTTGGGCGGGGGCGGCGATGGGTGAGGGCATTGCATACAACCAACTTCACAACCGGCATCTATCGCCCCTCATTTCCCAATTTTCCGATCTATTGAGGCAGTCCTACGCCCGGAATTTTCGACTCGCAAGTCAGGTTGGATACAATTATGCGATTTGACATGCCGCGCGGTGACAGGCGGCTCTTTCCCGGGCAGGATCGCGGCACGGGACACGAGGATCAGAGTACGGGGATCGGGGCAGGCCATGTCGACACGCGGGCAGCAGGTGGTGCGCCATATCCGGGACGGGATCGCCGACGGGCGCTTTCCCGGCGGCAGCCGGATGAACGAGGTGGAGATCGCCGAGCGTTTCGGCGTCTCGCGCACGCCCGTGCGCAACGCGCTCAGCGCGCTCGCGGCAGAGGGGCTGCTGGATTACACGCCGAACGCCGGATACACCGTGCGCCGCTTCACCGTAGAAGACATCTCGCGCATCTTCCGGGTCCGCACCGAGCTTGAGGGACTGGCGGCGCGGCTCGCCGCGGAGCAAGGGCTTTCCCCCACCGGCGAGGCCGAAATGCGCGACCTGCTCGACCAGACCGCACGGCTGGTCGAGGCCGCGCGCTGGGATGACGAAATCCGCGAGACCTTCCTGCCCCTCAACCGCCGCCTGCACATGTTGGTGCGTGAGACGGCGCAGAACCCTTTCCTTGCCGAGATGATCCGCAAGACCAACGAGGTGCCGCTCTTCGATCTGATCCGCTGGCGCTGGTTCGACGCCGATCTGCTGCGCCAGTCGCAGGACGAGCATCTGGAGCTTTTCGACGCCCTGCGCAACCGCCAGCCCGACCGCGCCTACCGCATTCAGGCCGAGCACACCTACCGCTCGGGGCGGCGGATGATCGAAAATTGGTCGCGCACCGAGGCGGAGATCCACGCCAAGCGCGGCACGCCCGCGTTGCGTTCCCCCTAAGGTGGCAGCTTAGAGCCGCAAGCGCATTCGCGCAGAAACGGCTGTGCCAAATTCGCCGGAACTGAGAGCGCCGCACGGCTGGGGCGGCCTCAGCCGTCGGCGCTCAGCGGCGGCGGCTCAGCCAGACCCCCAGCAGGATCAGCGCCACACCGGCGATCTGCATCCACAAAACGCCCCCCTCGCTGCGCAGCAGATCGAGCGACACGCTCGACAGCATCTGCCCCGCCACCAGCAGCCCGCCGGTCAGCGCCGCGCCGAGCCGCGGGATCAGCCAGCTGCCGCTGGCCACAAAGATCACCCCGATCGCGCCGCCTGCCCAAGCGAAGATCGGCGCGCTCGCAGCCGTCTCGGGCCAGAGGCTTCCGGCGATCAGCGCGCAGGGCACCAGCACCACAAATCCAACGAGATGGTTCCAGAAAGACGACTGCATCGCCGAAGTGGTCAGCGCCAACCGCCCGTTGAGTTGCCGCGAGAGCGTGACGAGCATCCCCGACGCGACACCAAGACAGATGAGAAAGATCATTGCCCGCTCCCCCGCGCGAAGATGATCAGCAGCGTGCCCGCCACGATCGCCGCCAGCGCCAAGAGGTCATTGCGGCGCGGCATGCGCTTCTCCAGCCCCAGCGCCCCGGTGATGTCGAAGATCAGCGCCAGCACCACCTGCCCCGCCAATCCCAGTGCCAGCGTGCCGGTCAGCGCCAGCGAGGAGTTCACGACGACCGTCGACAGCACCACCGTCAACGCCCCCGAAACACCGCCGAGATAGGCCCAGAGCGGCGCCCGCCGCCGCGGCTGGCCACGCTGCGCCGAGGGGCGGCGCATCCAGAACAGCCCAAGCAGCAGCGCCGCCACCACCGAGCCCACGCCATGCGCGGTGAGCGAGGCGAAGACCGGCGTCGTATGCGCGGCCATCATGCCGTTGCTCAGCAACATGAGCGTCAGCAGGCTGCCCGCGCAAAGCGCCGCAGCGATCTCCAGCGGATGGGGGGGGCGCGGTGATCCGGCGCGGTGGGAGGCAGTGTCAGAGGCGGGCATCGGCGGTCCTTGGGCGGAATGGGCAACGGCAAGGCGACGCTGGGTCACCGGGAATCTCCTGCCACCCATAGCCAGCCTGAGCGCCGGAGGGTACCTCTTGTCACGCAAAGCCAGCCCACGCGTTCCGCACGCACCTTTGAAACCCCGCTGCGCCGTGGAAGAATTTTTGCACTTCAACCGTTCGCAAAATGAGTACGGCTAAATTTCAATCATTTCGCGCGCCGACTACGCCGCCTCTCCCTCGTTTTATTGGCGATTATTCCTGTATTTTCGCCGCAGCAATTCTTGAGCCTGCTCGAATTGCGCTCCGCCTCGCCGATTTTGCCCGAAATATACGCAGCGTGAAAACTCACGTTTTCCCGTTGATCGCACTGCAATTGCCGTTCCATAAATCAGGGCACGAGTAGAAGCGGTCTGGACCCGGTCCTGGACATTGCTCGCCAGTCGTTCCGACACTGACGAGGCCAATATGTCCAACAAGCATCTGCTTATTAACGACAAAATACAAAACCCCGATCTTGCGGCGCATAAGTGCCGGACCTGCCTGATGTGCGCAGATCCGGAACGGCGGCGCTGTGCCCGCGACCGGATGCTGTCTGACGGCATCCGCCGCGCCGAGATCGACCGACTGCAACTGTCCAACAAAATCGCACACTAGGGAGAGGCCCCCATCATGATGTCCAAATCCACCCCGCTCGCGGCATTGGCTTTCGCGCTCAGCGCCACCACCGCGCTCGCCGGTGATCCCGTCACCTATCAGCTCGACTGGCTGCCCGGCGGCGACAAGGCACCGATCTATGTCTGCGTCGATCAGGGCTTCTGCGCCGATGCAGGTCTCGATGTGACCATCGCCTCGGGCCGCGGCTCGTCGGATGCGATCTCGCGCCTCGCCGCCGGATCGTCCGACATCGGTATGGCCGACATCGGCGCGCTGATGGCCGCCAAGGCGCAGGAAGGCGTCGGCGTCACCTCGGTGCTGTCGGTGTTCAACAAGGGCCCGCACGCCTTCTACACCGTCAAGGACAGCGGCTTTGACAGCGTGGCGGACGTGAAAGGCAAGAAAATCGCCACCTCGCCCTTCACCTCGTCCAATGTCTACCTGCCGCTGGTGCTGCAGGATGTGGGGCTGACCGAGACCGACCTTGACCTGACCAAGGCCGACGCGGGCGCGCTCGGGCCGATGCTGATGACAGGTCAGGTCGACGGCATCGTGGCATGGATGACCGATCTCTCGCGCTACACCGGACAGGGCAAGGGCGCGGGCAAAGAGATCATCGCGCTGCCGTGGTCTGCCGCCGGGCTCGAGCTTTACTCCGCCGCGCTGAACGCCAATGACGCCTTCCTTGCCGAGCGTCCCGAGGTGGCCGCGCGCTTCGTCGCCGCCTTCAAGAAATCCATCGAGTTCTGCCAGACCAACCCCGAAGAGGCCGCGCAATCGGTGGTCAACATGGTGCCCGAACTGGAGCATGGCGACGTGCTCGGCTCGCTGAACGACATGCTGGGGCTGGTGTTCAACGATGTCACCGAAGAGGACGGCCTCGGCGTCTTCGAGCCGGGCCGCCTTGCCGCCACATGGACCCGCGTCGCCGCGGCGCAGGGACTGGACGAGAGCGCGCATAGCGCCGAAGATTTCGTCACCCGCAGCTTCCAGCCCGGCGGGGAAGGCTGATGGAAACGCCCGCCGCCATTCGCTTCGACCGGTTGGGTCAGGTCTTTGAGACCGGCTCGGGCCGGGTGGAGGCCCTGCGCAATGTCAGCTTCGAGGTCGCCCGGCACGAGTTTCTCGCCGTGCTCGGCCCCTCGGGCTGCGGCAAGTCCACCTTGCTGCGCATGATCGCCGGACTGCTGGAGCCCACATCGGGCGCGGTCGAGGTGTTCGGGCGGCGGGTCACCGCCCCGCGCGAGGACATCGGCATCGTCTTCCAAAAGCCGACGCTGCTGCCTTGGGCCACTATCCAAGACAACGTCATGTTCCCCGTCCGCCACAAGCGCGGACGGGTGGGCAGCCACGACCGCGACCGCGCGCAGGAGCTTTTGCGCATGGTCGGGCTCGAGGGCTTCGGCAAGCGCCTGCCGGACGAGCTTTCGGGGGGCATGCAGCAACGCGTCGGCATCGCCCGCGCGCTGCACATGGACCCTGACATTCTGCTGATGGATGAACCCTTCTCGGCGCTCGACGCGCTGACCCGCGAGGAAATGGGGTTCGACCTTCTCCGCATCTTCGGCGAACGGCCCAAGACCGTGGTCTTCATCACCCATTCCGTCAGCGAGGCAGCGCTGCTCGCCGACCGCGTACTGGTGATGACCGGCCGCCCCGGCTCGGTGCTAACCGAACTGCCCGTGCCCGTCGCCCGCCCGCGCGGCCGCGAGACGATCAAGGATCCCGCCGTGACCGAGCTTGCCGCCCACCTGCGGGACCTGCTGCTGCAAAGGGACGCCGCCTGATGACCCTCTCCATGCCAGATTACACCAAGCCCGAGAGCAAACGCCCCGACCTGCGCCGCCTGCTCGCCGCGCCCGGCGTCGCCGCGGTTCTCACCATCCTTGGCACCGTCGCGCTCTGGGAGCTTGCCGCCCGCACGCTCGATATCCCGAGCTACCTGCTGCCCGCGCCGAGCGCGATCTTCTCGACCTTCCCCAGCATCGGGGCAGAGCGTTGGGTTGGTCACCTCTGGGCAACGCTGCGGGTGGCGCTGCTGGGCTTTGCGCTGGCCATCGCCATCGCCATTCCGCTGGCCATCGCGCTGGTGCGCTCGCCCGCGCTCAACCGTACGCTCTATCCGCTGCTGGTGATCGTGCAGTCGACGCCGGTCGTGGCCATCGCGCCGATCATCATCGTGGTGCTGGGCGCCGGCGACGCGCCGCGCATCGTCATCACCACACTGATCTGCTTCTTCCCGCTGGTGGTCTCCACCGCCACCGGCCTTGCCGCCACACCGCCGGAACTCATCGAGCTGTCGCGCAGCCTGCGCGCCCCGGCCTTCCGCGAGATCACCCAGATCCGGCTGCCCTTTGCCGTGCCCTACATCTTCTCGGCGCTGAAAATCTCGGTGACGCTGGCGGTGATCGGCGCGGTGGTGGCCGAGTTCTGCGCTTCGGATGCAGGGGTCGGCTACTTCATCCAGTTCTCGACCTCGATGTTCAAACTGCCGCAGGCCTGGGCCGGGCTCTTTGTCCTCGCCGCCATGTCGCTGGCACTGTTCCAAGCGGTGAGCTGGGCGCAGAAGCTGCTCTTCCCGTGGAGCCTGCCACGCAAGCGCTAACCCTATCCGCGCCGGGCGGCCCGCCGCCCGGTGCATCCCCCGGAGTAGAAGCAGACAGGCCCCGGCCCGGACATTGCTCCCCACCCTGCCGGACCCTCCGGCGACCTACTTTGGAGACTGCAATGAGCACCAACTACGACCTTGCCGAGCTGAACAAGGAAACCACCATCGGCGGCATGGGCAGCACCATCGAGCGTGACGTGCCCGCCATCGACCTGTCGGACTTCGAAAACCGCAAGCACGAGATCGCCGACGCGCTCTGGGAGGCCTCGACCGGTATCGGCTTCTTTCAGGTCTACAACCACGGCATCCCCGAGGACGACATCGACGCCGCCTTCGACACCGCATGGGAGTTCTTCGAACTGCCGACCGAGGTGAAGGCGCAATACCCGATGCCCAAGGGCACCAACGCGGGGTGGGAATTCAAGGCGCAGGTGCGCCCCTCCACCGGCACGCCGGACAACAAGGAAAGCTATCAGGTCACCCGTCCGCTGATGGAGGGCAAATGGCCGACCGAGGAAGAACTGCCCCGCTTCAAGGAGCGCGCGCTGAAGTTCGAGCGCCAGAACTGGGAACTGGGCATGCGAATCCTGTCGTGCTTTGCGCTGAAGATGGGCTTCCCCGAGGACTTCTTCACCCACGCCCATGACCCCGAGTCCGACCAGTACCAGTCGACCCTGCGCCTCATTCACTACATGTCGATGGAAGACGCCAAGCCCGAGGACTTCAAGGCATGGCGCGCCGGGGCGCACAGCGATTTCGACTGCCTCACCATCCTGCACCAGAAGGAAGGTGAAGGCGGGCTGCAGGTCTGCCCCGGCAAGGACGCAGGCACCAACGCATGGACCGACGTGCCGCCGCGCCGCGGCTACATCACCTGCAACATCGGCGACATGCTGATGCGCTGGTCTGACGATCAGCTGCAGTCGACCCTGCACCGCGTGCGCATGCCCACCGAGGGCGAATACAAAGGCCGCCGCCTGTCGCTGCCGTTCTTCTGTCAGGCCAACCGCGACGCGGTCATGCAGGGGCCGCTGGGCAAATACGAGCCGATCACCGCGGGTGACTATCTGACCATGCGCATCAACGCCAACTTCGCCGCCGCCAAGGCCGCCAAGAAGTAAGGCGTTGAGCATGGGCCTTCCGGGTGACAACATCACGAAAAAGGGCGGGGTCTCGATCCCTGCGAGACCCAGCTTCGGAAGGTCCATGCTGCACGGCCGCGCATTGCGCTACATCGACGAGGTCGCCCGTCAGGGCTCTATCCGCAAGGCGGCGCGCGAGCTGAACGTCGCCGCCTCTGCGGTGAACCGTCAGGTGCTTGAGGTTGAGGCCGACTTTGGCGTGCCGATCTTCGAGCGGCTGCCCAAGGGGCTGAAGCTGACCGCACCGGGCGAGCTTTTGATCGCCCATATCCGCGAGACGCTGCGCGACCATGACCGCCTGCAGGCACGCATCCACGCGCTGAAGGGGCAGAGCCATGGCACGGTGACGGTGGCGACAATGGCCACGCTCGCCGCCGGACGGCTCGCCGATGTGGTGGCCGACTACCGCGAGCGGCATCCGCGCGTGGATCTGAAGGTGACGGTCTGCGACCGCGCGGGCTTGATGGAGATGGTGGCCTCGGGCGAGGCCGAGATCGGCCTTGGCTACAACCTGCCGCAGGACAATCGCATGCAGCTTGTCGCGGTGTTCCAGCACCGGCTCGGCGCGGTGGTCGCCCCCGGCCATCCGCTCACCGCCAAGCCCAACGTCCGCGTCGCCGATTGCCTGATCTACCCGCTGATCCTCGCCTCGCACCGGCTGTCGCTGCGCCCGCTGATCGAAAACCTCGCCCCGGCCACCGCCGATCTGCGCCCGGCGGTCGAGACCAACTCCACCGAGATGATGAAACGGCTGGTGCGCCAGCCGCCCAATGTGACCTTCCTCAACCGGGTCGATGTGGATCAGGAACTGCGCGACGGCGATCTCGCCTTTCTGCCGCTTCTGGCCGCCGCCGGACGGCAGAGGCTCAGCCTCGTGCACCGCAGCCGCGGCGCGCTGTCGCCCGCCGCCGATGGCTTCATGCAGGCGATCCACGACCATTTCGGCAAAGGCGACGCCTGAGCCGTCCCAGACATACGGAACCGACAAGATGACCCAGACCACCCCCCGCCCGCTGACCGAGGCGCTGGCGTCCGGCGGCGACCTGCTGCTGCGCAACCTGCGCTGCCCCGAGGCTTTGCTCATGGGCGGCGCCCCCGCTGGCGCGCCCGTGGACGCGAGCGGAACCGCCAGTGTGGACATGCTGATAAAAGGCGGACGGATCGCCGCCCTCGAAGCGCCCGGACGGCTGGAGGCAAGCGCCCGCACGGTCGATCTTGGCGGGCGCCATGTCTGGCCGATGCTGATCGACGCGCACACCCATCTCGACAAGGGTCACGTTCTGGGCCGCGCGCCGGACTCGGGCGGCACCCATGCCGGTGCCCGCGAGGCCACCACGCAGGACCGGATCGCCCATTGGCGTCATGACGATCTGATCCGCCGCATGGACTTCGGCCTCTCCTGCGCCGAGGCCCATGGCGTCGCCGCGATCCGCACCCATCTCGACAGCCACGAGGGACAGGGCGAGACCACATGGGGCGCTTTTGCCGAGACCCGCGAGGCGTGGAAGGACCGCATCGCGCTGCAGGCGGTGGCGCTGGTGCCGCTGGACGCATGGGGCACGGAGTATGCGCCGCATCTTGCCGATCTCGTCGCGCGCCATGGTGGGCTCATCGGTGGGGTGACCCGCGCCTCGGGCGGCACTCACGGCTCGCTGAGCGATATTGACGCGCTGCTCGACCGGCTGTTCACGCTGGCGCGCGAGCGTGATCTGGACATCGACCTGCATGTGGACGAAGCCGCCGAGGGCGGGGCTCTGTCGCATGTCGCCCGCGCCGCGATCCGTCATGGCTACGAGGGGCGCGTGACCTGCGGCCACTGCTGCTCGCTCGCGCGCCTGCCAGAGGACGAGATGCATGCGGCGATTGCGCTGGTGAAAGAGGCCGGTCTGTCGCTGATCACCCTGCCGACGGTGAACATGTACCTGCAGGACCGGGTGCCGGGCCGCACGCCGCGCTGGCGCGGGGTGATGCCGCTGCACGAGCTGCGCGAGGCCGGTGTGCCGGTGGCCGTGGCCGGGGACAACTGCCGCGATCCATTCTACGCCTATGGCGATCACGACATGCTCGACACATGGCGCGAGGCGGTGCGGATCTGCCATCTCGACCACCCGCTCGGCGCCGCTGCCGCGCTGGCCGGACCCGCCCCTGCGGGCATCACTGGCCTTAAGGGTGGCAGCCTCGGCGTCGGGCAGCCTGCCGATCTGATGGTGCTGGAGGCGTGGAGCATGGATCAGGTCATTGCCCGCCCGCAGTCCGACCGCCTGCTGCTGCGCGCCGGAAAGCTGCTGGACGTTGCCCTGCCCTCTTACGCCGCGCTGGAGGCCGCGCCTGCCGCGCATGAAGCGGCCTAACCCACGGCCAGCGCCGTGAAAAACGCAACGGGCCGACGTCGATGGACGCCGGCCCGTACCTCCCCTCGCGAGGACCCGCTCAGCCTGCGGGCTGGGCCTTGCGGCGCCAGATCAGCGCGACAACGGCAAGCAGGATGATCAGCGCCGCAGCGATGCCCACCCATGTCAGCCACGCCGCATTCTGAATGAGCCAAGGCGCGCTGCCCCCGGCCCGAATTTGCGCCACGCCATCCGCGTCGAGCCCCGGTTCGCGCCCGCCGAAATTGGCCGCGACATAGTTCGTCAGCCCGGCGATCTGCGCGTTATCGAGGTCGTCTGCAAAGGCCGGCATGACCGTATAGCCGTTCGCGTCATGGCGGCTGATGCCTTCGGCGATGGTCATCACGAGGTTCGACGGGTCTTGCCCGGTGACCGAAGCCGCCGTGGTCAGATCGGGGAAATGGCCGTCGCTGGCGCCTTTGCCGTCCACCCCGTGACAGGCCGCGCAGGCGCCGTTGTAGAGCGCCGCGCCCTCGGTCGTGTCATGACGAGCAAGATCATCGGGGTTGCCGGTCCAATCGGTGGTCTCGTAGCTGGTGAGCGCGACCTCGTGGACCTGCGCATCCGGGGCCACACCGTCCTCGGGCGTGCTGACCGCTGGCACCGTTTTCAGATAGGCGGCAATGGCACCAAGGTCGTCTCCCTCGAGATGGCTCAGCGAGTATTCCACCGCTTCGGCCATCGGCCCGGCCGCCGATGCGCGCCCCGGCGCATGACCGTCGCGAAGATAAGTCACGATCTCGTCCTTGGACCAATCGCCGATGCCCGTCTGCGCATCGGGCGTGATGTTCGGTGCCCGCCAACTGCCCAGCGAGGCACCGCCAAGAAAGGCGCTCTGCTGCGAGTTCATCAGCGGCCCGCGCGGCGTGTGGCAGGTGCTGCAATGCTCCAACGCCTGCACCAGATAGGCGCCGCGCTCTTCACTGGCATCAAGCCCTTCGGGCGGCGTCCAGCCGGGCGCGTCGGTGAACAGCAGGTTCCAGCCCGCCATCAGCGCCCGCACATTGAAGGGGAAAGGCAACTCGGTCTTCTCGGTCAGACCCGCATCCACCGGCTCCACCTCGGTCATCAGGTAGTCGTAGATCGCCGAGACGTCTTCATCGGTCAGCTTGGCGTAGGAAGGATAAGGCATCGCCGGGTAGAGATGCGTTCCGTTCGGGGTCACCCCCTCGCGGATCGCACGGGCGAATTCCTCCTCGCTCCAACTGCCGATGCCATATTCCTTGGAGGGCGTGATGTTGGTCGCGACGATGTTGCCCATGGGCGAGGCGATGGCATAGCCCCCCGCGAAGGGAGCGCCGCCGTTGGGGTTGGTGTGGCAGGCGGCGCAGTCGGCTGCCGTTGCCAGATAAGCCCCGCGCGAGAGTTGGCCGGTGTCATCCTGCGCCG
The DNA here is from genome assembly GCF_001687105.1 of Salipiger sp. CCB-MM3. Taxonomy (NCBI): domain Bacteria; kingdom Pseudomonadati; phylum Pseudomonadota; class Alphaproteobacteria; order Rhodobacterales; family Roseobacteraceae; genus Salipiger; species Salipiger sp. CCB-MM3. The sequence goes on along the minus strand of NZ_CP014596.1, from coordinate 1,166,518 downwards.
CCATGGCGCCGGAAGCAAAGAGACCGGGCAGCGCGAACGCGGCGAGAGCGGCGGTTCTGACATATCCCATGATCACACCTCCCGCGCGATGGTGTCTGCGGCGCGGATGCCCAAGGCCACCGCGGTCAGCGTCGGGTTCACCACCGAAGAGGACGGCAGGTTGCCGGTGCCCACGACGAAGAGGTTCTCGTGCTCCCAGCTGCGGCAGTCCTTGTCGACCACCGAGTCCGAGGGATCGTCGCCCATGATCGTCGTCCCCATAATGTGGTCGTGGTTGGCCAGATCGCGCGACATGTTCAGCGTCTCGCCGTCCATCGCCTCGACGAAGTTGGTGAAATCGGCGATGCAGGGATCGATCGCGCCGCGGCAGTAGTCGTCGACGTTGAAGGTCAGGCGGATATTGGGATTGCCAAGCGCATCCGTCTTGTCCCCCAGCTGCACCCGGTTGGCCGGGTCGGGCAGCGTCTCGAACATCGAATAGAGGCTCATGTAGCGCGCGCTGTCGTGGCGGATGCGCTCGTCAAGCTCCGAGCCCAGAACCCCCTGCCCCAGAAGCCGCTTGGTGATGTTCTCATTCGGCACGAAGTTGTTCACCGCGTGTTTCATCCCCGAGTGGCGCGAGCGGCTCTCGCCATCGCGGTGGCTGAAGATGGCGCCCTGCTGGATCGGCCCACGCCCCGGCCAGACCGCGTCTTTCGAGAAGAAGTCCACGCCAAGCCCGAGGTGCGGCATCAGGTAACGCCCGACCATATCGTTGGAATTGCCGACGTCCGACATGATCATCAGCTTGGGGCTTTCATAGCCATGCGCCGCCAGAACGAAGGCCTTGGCCGACAGCCGCGCTTCCGAGCCGTCCGAGGATTTGTAGTGCACCGAGGCGATCTTGCCGTCCGGCCCCTTCTCGATCTTGTCGACCGTGGCGTCGGTGATCAGCTTGCAGCCCGCCTCGACCGCCAAGTCGGCATGGAAGACGCCGCTATAGTTGGCCCCGATCGGGCAGACCGGCGCGCAGTTGTTGTTGCCCACACAGCCCGGACGGCCCCGGTAGTTGCCGCTCATCATCGCCGAGGGCTCGGCGACGATCTCGTAGCCCTTGGGCGCGATGGCCGCGGCAAAGGTGTCGAGCATGTAGCTGTTCTTTTGCGCCGGCATCGGAAACTCGCGCGAGCGCGGCGGCCATGTCTCACCGGGGCGGATGCCCGACTGATCTTCCTGCAGATTGCCCGCGACGCCGATCTCATATTCGGCCTTGTCGTACCACGGCTCGAGGTCTTCGTATTCGATCGGCCAGTCGCGCGAGACGCCGTAGAGCGACTTCATCTTGAAATCGCTGGGAATGAAGCGCCATGTCGCCCCGCCCCAATGCCATGTCGAGCCGCCCACCAGTTTGAGGAAGTTAGCGACCATTTCGTAGTCGCCGTCGTTCTCGACGTAACCATGCGACGAGGACGTATGCGCCCAAGGCTGATCGGGGTACGGGCCGTTATAGTCCTGACGGCGCGGCGATTTGCGAAAGCTCTCGATCAGCTTCCAGCGCGGGATGCGCACGCCGGCCTCAAGGATGATGACGGATTTGCCTTGCTTTGCCAGCTCGTAGGCGGCGTTGCTGCCGACGGTGCCGGAGCCGATGACGATGACATCGGCGTCGTAGTCTTGTGCCATATCTGGGAATCCAGTTCGGTGAAAAAGGGGCGGAGGAGACCGGGCAAACCGCCCGCGTCAGTCGTCGGCGACACTCGCCGGAGGCTCGGCCCAATAGTTCATCTTGTGCTGTGAATAGGTGGGGATCGGCGTCGCGTCGGAGGTCGGCCCCCACATCAGCGCATCGCGATAGGTGACGAAGCGCGCGTCGTCGCTTTCCTGCGACGGGTCCGGTGTGCCGGTGTAGCCAAGATACCAGACCGCGGTGATCGTGGTCATTGTATCACGCAGGTCCTGCGCGGGCCCGGTGGCGAGGAATGCGTCCACCGTCTCGCTGCCGCTTTCGGTCAGGGCGGTGTCCAGCGCCTCGAGCTTCGCGCCGAAGTCCGGGTCAAGCTCTGTCAGCTGCGCATAGGCCCGCTCGACCAGCGCCGGGTTCAGGCTGTCCTGACGGGTGACGAAGGCACTGATCGCGCCGAAGCCCTCGGCGCCGCTGCTTGCGGCCAGCACGCGCCCCGCACCGAAGGTCGCGCCCGAGGCCGCCGCCAGACCGGCCAGCGCCGATGTCAGGAGGAACTCACGCCTGCGAAGTCTGTGTCCACTCGGCACGCTGGAGGCGCTTCCGCGATGGGGGGTGCGCCCTCCGCTCGGACTGCGCGGGGGAAACAGGTTCGGCATGGTGATACTCCCTTACTGGAATGCGGGCGCACACCGGGCAGCATCAGAGAAACCTCTGGGAAACAAAGAAGATCCCCGTCCGGCCCGGTGGAGGCGCGGCGCAATGCAGCAATATGCCGCAGGGGAAAGCCGCACAATCCGTCGGCGCTCGAAGGAACTCTTCACGAAAATCGAAAGATAGGGCGCATGCCTTTGCGATTTTCAGGCAGTCCGAAAGGACGCGCGATGAGAAAGGGACCGGCAGCGCCCCGCGCTCCGGTCCCCATCAATACTGGCAGACAGGCGGAGGCCCGCGCTTACCAAGCGTTGTAGCCGAGGTATTTTCCGGACATCTCGATCTTCACCCGGTCGCCCTTTTCATGCGGCACGCGCGTCACCTCCATGTCGAAGTCGATGGCCGACATGATGCCGTCGCCGAACTCTTCGTGGATCAGCGCCTTGATGGTCGGGCCATAGACGCCGACGATCTCATAGAGCCGGTAGATGCAGGGATCGGTCGGCACGGTCTGGCTCCAGACCTTGGTCGGGCTTTCGATCAGCGCCTCTTCGGCTTCGGCGGGCAGGTCAAGCAGCGCCACCAACGCTTTGGCCTTCGCGGGCGGCATCGCGTTCATGCCGACACAGGCCGAATGGGTCCAAACCGGCGACATGCCGATTTCCTTGGCGATCCCCTCCCAGCTCAGGCCGGCACGTTTCTTGGCGGCGAGGATCAGCGCGGCGACATCGTCCTTGGTCAGATCCTGCGGGATGAGTGCGTCTTTCATGGCATTGCTCCTTTCGAGGGTGAGGGTCAGCCGCCCAGTTGGGCGGCGAGGATAAGGCAGAGCGCCGCAAGGATCGCGGAGACGGCCTGCCAGAAACGGACGGGATTGCGCGCTGCAAGCGGGCGACGATGCGCGGCCTGCCAGCCCGGCGCGGGACGGCGCAGATCGGCAAGGAATTCCGAAAGCGCGTCGGGACGGCGGAGCGGGTCGGGATGCAAAGCGCGTTCCAGCGCGGCATCCACCCAGCCGGGCACGCCGCTCGTCTCGTCGCAGGCCGAGCGGTAGACGAGGCGCATCTGGTCCCGGCGCGAGGCGATGCGGGCCACCTGAGAGCCATAGGGCAAAAGCCCGGTCAGCATCTCGTAGCCGATCACCGCCAGCGCATACATGTCGGACCGCCAGCTCACCACATCCCCCGAAAGATACTCGGGCGCGGTGTATTGGTAGGTTCCGGGCATCTCGCCCATGAGGCCCGGCGTCGCCTCTTCCACACCGGCCACGGCGACCGAGCCGAAATCGATGATCCGCAGCGTGCCGTCACCGTCGATCAGCAGGTTCTCGGGCCGGATATCCTGATGGATCATCTCGCGGCGGTGCATCGTGCGCAGCCCGTCCGCCACCTGCTGCAAGATGCTGCGCACCTCGTCGAGCGATGGCTTCGGGTGGTCGGTCATCCATTGGCGCAGGGTGACGCCCTCGACATAGTCGGTGACCCCGTAAAGCGCGCTGCGCGGCCCCGGCAATGGCGCAGCGCGCAGCACATGCGGGCTGTGGATGCGGCGCGCCACCCAGTCCTCCAGCAGGAAGCGCCGCCGCGCCTCTGGGTCTTCGGCGATCTCGGAGGCGGGAATTTTCAGCGCCACCCGCGTGCCGTCTGGTGCGGCAGCGAGGAACACATGGCTGCGCGCAGAATGGTGGAGCGCGCGCAGGATGCGAAACCCGTCGATCTCCTGCCCCGGCTTCGGCAGCGGCGGCACCGGCAGGCGCGCCGCCTCGTCGCCCAGCGCGGCGCTGCCGGGCTCGGGCAACGCGTCGACACGCAGGATCTGCGCGGTGAGATTGTCAGCGCTGCCCCGGCGCAGCGCATGGGCCACCAACTCCTCGGCCACCGCGTCGAGATCCTCGGTCCGGTCCAGCACCGCGCGCAGGTCGCGCCCGGTGACATGCTCATGCACACCGTCGGTGGTCAGCACGAAGACATCCCCCACCTGGAGCGGCACCCGGCGGTGGTCGATGCGCAGCTCTGGGCTGACGCCCATGGCCCGCGCCAGCATCCCGCCGCTGCGGTGGTCTTCGGTGAGCGGCTCTAGGCTGTCGCCGGAGAGGCGCGCAATGTGGCTGTCGCCGATGTGAAAGAGATGGGCGCTGCGGCCCTTCAGCACCATCGCCGAGAAGGTGCACACATAGCCCCGGTCGGGATCGCCCGGTGCCACGGCGCGCGACTGGCCGTGCAGCCATGCGTTCGTCGCAGAGATCACCCGGCTGGCAGAGGTCTGCACCGTCCAGCTTTCGGGCGTGTCGTAGTAATCGGTCAGCATCGCGCCCACCGCCATCTCGGCGGCCGCGCGGGAAAAGCGACTGCTGGAAATACCGTCAGCCAGAGCCACCACCGCGCCTTTGAGCGCCAGTTGCATCCCCTCCGGCAGCAGCGCGCCGTGAAAGTCCTGCATCTGCGGCTTCGCGCCTTGTGCGGCGTGCTGGCCAAGCGAGAGGCGCAATCCGGTGGCGGCGGTCATGGCGTCGGCGGTGTCTCGGGGCATGGCGGATGTCCGGTCACAGGGACAAATGAAAAAGAGGCCCCGCACGCAAGCGGGGCCCAAGGGGGAGGTCAATCTTATTCGGCGGGAACGCCTGCGGTGTCGTCGTTGCGGCCCGCGTTGCGCTTCGGCGATTCACGGAAGTGGGTTGCGTAGATCATGCCGCCCACGAAGGTCAGACCGCCGACGAGGTTGCCCAGCACCACCGGAATCTCGTTGTAGGCGAGGTAGTCGAACCAGGTGAACTGGCCGCCCAGCATGATGCCCGAGGGGAAGAGGAACATGTTGACGATCGAATGCTCGAAGCCGAGGTAGAAGAACACGAGGATCGGCATCCACATGGCCATGATCTTGCCGCCCGTGGAGGAGGACATCATCGCCGCGACCACGCCGGTCGAGACCATCCAGTTGCACAGCACGGCGCGGGTGAAGACGGTCAGCAAGCCTGCGCCGCCAGCTGCGGCATAGCCAAGCGTCCGGGCCTCACCGATCGAGCCGATCTTCTGGCCCACGGCGTTGGGCTCGGTCGAGAAGCCGGTGGTGAAGACGATGGCCATCAGGATCGCGGTGGTCATAGCGCCCGCGAAGTTGCCGCAGAACACCAGACCCCAGTTGCGGAAAACACCTTTCCAGGTGCAGCCCGGACGCTTGGCGATCACCGCCAGCGGCGCGAGCGTGAAAACGCCGGTCAGCAGGTCGAAGCCCATCAGGTAGAGCATGCAGAAGCCGACCGGGAAGAGCAGCGAGGCAACGAGGAAGTTGCCGGTGTTGACCGCGATGGTCACCGCAAAGGCGGCGGCCAGCGCGAGGATGGCACCGGCCATATAGGCGCGGATGAGCGTGTCCTTGGTGGACATGAAGATCTTGGATTCGCCGGCGTCGACCATCTTGGCCGCGAATTCCTTGGGAGCGATATACGACATTTTCTGTGTCCTTTGCTGAGAAGGGTTCGGGGCCGGAAGTCAGGCGCCCATTTCGAGGTTCGGTTCGAGGTTCAGGTAGATGTCCCGCCCATCCAGACGGACGGGGAAGGAGGCGGTGCGGCCTTCGTCGGCGCCTGTGGCGGCACCGGTCTCCAGCGAGATCACCCAGTTGTGCAGGGGACATGTGACGCAGCCGTCATGCACGATCCCCTGACTGAGCGGCCCGTTCTTGTGCGGGCATTTGTCTTCGAGAGCGAAGACGCGGTCATCCGCGGTGCGGAAGACGGCAATCGTGGTCTCCCCGTTTTTGACGCAGCGCGCGCCTTGGCTGGGGATGTCGTCGATGGAGCCGATCAGGCGCCATGCGTTGGTGTCGCGCGTGAGGGCGTTCATTCTGCAGGCTCCACTTTGGCGGTTGCGGGGGCGAGGTCCTCACCGAAGACGGCGAGCGGCTTGAATTCATGCTTGTCGACGCCCGAGACGCGCTCGGACCACGGGTCGGACTGCGAGAATTTCTGGCTCAGCACGAAGCGCTCGTAATAGGCGCGGCGGCTCTCCAGATCGTCGAGGATCGCGGCCTTCACAGTGTCGTAGCCGACGCGATCCGCCCATTTGTAAATCCGCTCGAGGTAAAAACCCTGCTCGCGGTACATCTGGGTCATGGCGGCGGCGATCTCGATCACCTCCTCCTCGGTAGCCACGGTGCCAAGCTTGGTCGTGCCTTGGATGTGCAGGCCCGCAGCGCCGCCGTAGACGATCTCGTAGCCGCTCTCGACACAGATCACGCCGATGTCCTTGCAGGTCGCCTCGGCGCAGTTGCGCGGACAGCCAGTCACGGCCAGCTTCACCTTGGCGGGCGTCCACGAGCCCCAGAGGAACTTTTCGAGCTTGATGCCGAGCCCGGTGCTGTCCTGCGTGCCAAAGCGGCACCACGTGCTGCCGACGCAGGTCTTTACCGTGCGCAGCCCCTTGGCATAGGCGTGGCCCGAGACCAGCCCGGCAGCGTTGAGATCGGCCCAGACCGCGGGAAGGTCTGCCTTCTTCACCCCCAGCAGGTCGATGCGCTGGCCGCCGGTCACCTTCACGTCGGGGATGGCGAACTTGTCGACCACATCCGCGATGGCGCGCAGCTCATCCGAAGAGGTCATCCCGCCCCACATGCGCGGCACGACGGAATAGGTGCCGTCCTTCTGGATATTGGCGTGCACGCGCTCGTTGATGAAGCGGCTCTGCTGATCGTCTTTATACTCGCCCGGCCAGTCGCTGAGCAGGTAGTAGTTCAGCGCAGGGCGGCATTTGGCGCAGCCGTGCGAGCTCTTCCACTCCAGTTCCTGCATCACGGCGGGGATGCTCTTGAGCCCCTGCGCCTTGATCAGGCGGCGCACCTCGCCATGGCCGAGATCGGTGCACCCGCACATGCCCTCGGCCTTCTTGGCGAATGTGTCGCCAAGGGTCAGCGCCATGACCGCCTCCACGAGCCCCGTGCAGGTGCCGCAGGAGGCGCTGGCCTTGGTGTGGGCGCGCACTTCTCCGAGCGACGTCAGCCCCTTTTCATTGATTGCCTGTACGATCTTGCCTTTGCAGATGCCGTTGCAGCCGCAGATTTCCGCGTCGTCCGAAAGATTGGCGACGGCGGCCAGCGGGTCGGCTGCGACGCCGCCACCCTGATGCGCCTGTCCGAAGATCAGCGTGTCGCGCATCTTTGACACATCCTCGCCGGACTTCAGCAGCTCGTTGTACCACATGCCATCGGCCACATCGCCGTAGAGCACGGCTCCGATCACGCGATTGTCCTGCAAGATCACCCGGCGGTAGCTGCCACGGGCGGCGTCACGCAGCACCACGTCCTCGCGGTCCGGCCCGTCGCCGAAATCCCCGACCGAATAAAGGTTGATGCCGGTGACCTTGAGCTTGGTGGGTGTCTCGGCATGGGTGAACGCGGCCTCGGAGACGCCGGAGAGGTGCTCGGCGGCGACCTTTGCCATCTGGTAGAGCGGCGCGACCAGACCGTAGACGCGGCCATCCACCTCGGCGCATTCCCCGACGCTGAAGATGTCCGGGTCCGAGGTGCGCATGGCGAAATCCGTCTGGATGCCGCGCCCCACCTCAAGCCCCGCCTCGCGGGCCAGATCGACCGCAGGCCGGATGCCCACCGCCATAACCACCAGCGAGGCATCGATGATCGTGCCGTCTTCCAGTTCGACGCCTTCGACCTCGCGCTCGCCGAGGATCGCCTTGGTGTTGGCACCGCAGCGCACTTCGATGCCGCGGCTCTCCAGTTCTTTTTGCAGCAGGTAGCCCGCGGCGGGATCGAGTTGGCGCTCCATCAGGGTCGGCATGAGGTGCAGCACGGTCACATCCATGCCGCGCGATTTCAGACCGGCGGCGGCCTCGAGACCAAGAAGGCCGCCGCCGATCACCACGGCCCGGCCGCCCCTATCGGCCGCCCGCAGCATTCCATCCACGTCGTCGAGATCGCGGTACGCCAGCACGCCGGGCAGCTTGTGGCCGGGCACCGGGATGATGAAGGGCGACGAGCCCGTGGCGATCACCAGCTTGTCGTAGGCGGCGGTGATGCCGCTCGCGCCGGTTACGATGCGCGCCTCGCGGTCGATGCCGGTGACCTTCTCGCCGCGGTGCAGCGTGATGCCATGGCCTTCGTACCAAGCGTCGCCGTGGATGATGATGTCTTCAAAGGTCTTCTCGCCCGAGAGCACCGGCGAGAGCATGATGCGGTCGTAGTTCACCCGCGGCTCGGCGTTGAAGATAGTGACGTCATAAGCATCAGGGGCGGCCTCGAAGAGGTGCTCCAGAAGGCGGCCGGGGGCCATGCCGTTGCCGATGATGACGAGGCGCTGTTTGGACATGAGGGGACTCCGGTTTCAGCAGGAAGCGGAACGGGAGACCCCGGGCCGCGGCGATTTCTGTCAGGGAAAACGGAAGGTTGGCAGCTTGCGTTAACCCACGAACCGACATGTGTCGGAGCGAAGATGCAGCGCCTTTGCTGCCTGCCCTCGAAGGGCTCTTGACGGAAATGCCGCGCCGTTGCGGCCGTGGATCGGGGTCGTCCCCGATCGGATGGCTCTGTGCTTAGACCGGACCCGATGCACCCGGCAATATTAATTTGAGGGTCGGTTCCAAATTTTCAGAAAATTACTTCGATGAGGCGCAAAGATGCGCAAAGCACACGCCATGAAAGCCGCGCTTGCGCGGAAAACGTGCATTGCAAGAATGAAGCTCTCTGCGGAAATCAAGCCCCCACGGCTCGCTCATCCCGCCGCGACCACCCTTTGATCGCCGCTCGAACGCGCGCTTTTACCCGTCCGATTCCTCGCCGATCACGATCAGCAGCGCGCCTGCGGGAACCTCAGCCATCCCGGTCGGCACGCGTTCTCCCAGATCGCGCAGGTCGTGCTTCTGCAGCCCCATCTGCGGCAGATCCCGAAGCGCAAAGAGATAAGTGGCGCACGGCGCAGCCGCCTCGGGCAGCGCCTGCCCCTCGCAAAGAACCGCACAGCGATAGGGCGCCCGCACCATGACATTGAGATCAAGCAGCCCGGCCCCGTGAAGTTCTGCCGTGCAGGGCGTTTCGCCGCTGAAGGCAAAGGGGCCGCTCGCCGTATCGAGACGCACCGGCGCGCCGGACCCGACGGTGAGGCTCATCGCGCCGCCCTCCAGCACCGTCAGATTGCGCGACACGCCGGCAAAGGCCGAAAATGGCCCGGAGCCTTCGACCTTCGCCGTGCTGATACGCCACGCGAAATCATCGAACCCCGCGCCCTGCGGGACGCAAATGATCTCTGCGGTCTCGCCGCCGCCGTTCTTCCACGGCGCGAAGTGCCGCTCTGCCCGACTGTGGATCGCGTCGCTCATCATCTGACCTCGCCCGGCGAAGAAGCGGCGTTGAGCCCCTGCGGCTCGATCTTTCCGCTTCCCCTGCCCCCATATTGTATATACATAAAAACAGACGGACAAGCCGTGTCCCCATCGCGGGCATGCGGCGCCCGGGCGCTGACAGGTGAGGCAGGCAACCATGGCAAAAACGACGCTCCACGCGGAACACGCACTTCTTCCCGATGGCTGGGCAAAGGATGTACGGCTCATCCTGCAGGATGGCGAGATCACCGCCGTGGAGACCGCCACGCCGCCGAGCGCCGGAGACGAGCGTCACGCCTACCTTCTGCCGGGCACCGGGAACCTGCACAGCCACGCCTTCCAACGTGCCATGGCGGGCCTTGCAGAGCTGCGCGGCCCCGGCGACGACAGCTTTTGGAGCTGGCGCGAGGCCATGTACCGCTTTGCCCTGTCGATGACGCCCGAGCACGTTCAGGCGGTGGCGGCGCAGCTTTACATGGAAATGCTGGAGGCCGGGTTCACCCGCGTCGGCGAGTTCCACTATCTGCACCACGACAAGGATGGCGCACCCTATGCCGAGATCGGCGAGATGGCCGCGCGCATCGCCGAAGCCAGCCGCGAGACCGGGCTGGGGCTGACCCTGTTGCCGGTGTTCTATGCCCGCTCGGGCTTTGGCGGCACCGCGCCCAATGAGGGCCAGCGCCGCTTCATCAACGAGCCCGACCGCTTTGCCCGCCTGCATGAGGCCTGCCGGGGCATCCTCGGCGATCTTCCCGGCAGCGTTCTCGGGATCGCGCCGCACAGCCTGCGCGCCGCGACGCCGGAGGATCTGGCCGAGGTGCTGCCGCTTGCGCAGGGCGGGCCGATCCATATCCATGTGGCCGAGCAGGTCAAGGAAGTGGAGGATTGCCTCGCGTGGTCCGGCGCGCGCCCGGTGGAATGGCTGCTCGAGAATGCGCCCGTGGACGCGCGCTGGTGCCTGATCCACGCCACGCATATGACCGCTGACGAGACACGCGGCGCGGCCACGCGCGGCGCCATCGCCGGTCTTTGCCCAATCACCGAGGCCAATCTGGGCGACGGCATCTTCGACGCCCCCGGCTATCTCGGGGCCGGTGGCCGCTTTGGTGTGGGCTCCGATTCCAACATCCGCATCTCGCTCACCGAAGAACTGCGCAGCCTCGAATATTCCCAGCGTCTCGGGCTGCGCGCGCGCAACGTGGTGGCCCGCCCCGGCGGCTCCACCGGGCGGCATCTTTTCGAGGGCGCGCTGAACGGCGGCGCCGCGGCGCTTGGCTGTGCGGCTGGCATCGGCACTGGCGCGCCCGGCGATCTGGTCTCGCTCGACACCAGCGCCGCGCCACATGTGCCGCGCGAGCAGTTGCTGGATCACTGGATCTTTGCCGATGGCATCACGGTGGATTGCGTCTGGGCCCGCGGCGCGAAGCGCGTCGCGCAGGGCCGCCACCTGCGCCGCGACGAGATCAGCGCCGCCTTCCGCGCGGCCATGCTCGATCTGGCGCAGAGCCAGCCCTGACAGCGGCGCGCTATCCCGCAAAAAGAAGGACCCTGCCCGGCGCATCCGCAAAGGGACGACCACGGCAGGGCCCAGACATCTGACAGGACGGATTTGAAAAGTCGGATTTCAGCCTTTGCGCACGATCCGCTTTTCAGCCCAAGGCGGGGCGATCCGCATCTCGGGGTGGACCGGGTAGTTCATGTGGTATTCCAGATCGCCGTAGCGGCGCTCGTATACGCCCCAGTCACAGACATACTCGACCCGGTAACCAGCCAGCTTCAGAAGACCTTTGACCATTTTCACTCTCCTTCGTGAAATCTCGGGCCGGTCCGTAGGTGTCGCGGGCCGGTGAAACTGTTCTACCAGCCCACCCCGCCCGGCGCAGGACCCGCGCAGGGATGGGCGGCGGCACCCGGCGGATAGCGACCTAGCCGGTGGGATAGGCGCCGCTCTCCCCGAAGACATATGCGCCAGCCCGCCGCGCCGTCGCGCAGCTGCGACGCCGAGCGACGTCGCGCGATTGCCGCCTTGGTGCTATGGCTGATCCATGGTGTGGAACATTCTCTCTGCTCTGGGCGGCGTCGGCATTTTCCTTGTGGGGATGCTGATGCTCACTGGCGGGCTCAAAGGCCTTGCCGGACGGCAGATGCGCGAGATCCTCGCCCAGTTCACCCGCACCCCGCTCAGCGGCGCGGTCACCGGCGCGCTCACAACGGCGGTGGTGCAATCCTCCAGCGCCACAACCGTGACCGCCGTCGGCTTCGTCGCCGCCGGGATCCTGACCTTCCCGCAGGCGCTGGGGATCATCTTCGGCGCCAATATCGGCACCACGCTCACCGGTTGGATGGTCGCCACGCTCGGCTTCAAGCTCGACCTCGGCGAAGCGGTATTGCCGGTGATCTTCCTTGGTGCGGTGCTGCATCTGTCGGGCCGTCCGCGGCTTGCGGCGCTCGGACAGGCGCTGGCGGGCTTCGGGCTGCTGTTCATCGGCATCGATCATCTGAAGGACGGGCTCGAAGCCTTCGAGGGCGTCGTCACCCCGTCGGATTTCCCCGATGACAGCTTCTGGGGCCGGTTGCAGCTTGTGGGCATCGGGCTGCTGATCACGCTGGTCACGCAATCTTCCAGCGCCGGTGTGGCGACTGCGCTTGCGGCGCTTGGCGCCGGGGCGATCAATTTCCCGCAGGCCGCCGCGCTGGTGATCGGCATGGACGTCGGCACGACATTCACCGCGCTGCTGGCCACCGTCGGAGGCGGCACGATGACCCGGCGCACCGGATCAGCGCATGTGATCTACAACGTGCTGACCGGGATCATGGCACTTGCGCTGCTCGGCCCTTACGCCTCTCTCGTCGCGCCGTGGATCGCCGAAGGCAGCGGGCAGATCGCGCTTGTCGGCTTTCACACGCTGTTCAACGGTTTGGGCGTGATCCTCGTGCTGCCCCTCGCCCGACCCTTTGCGCGGCTGATCGAATGGCTGGTCCCCGAGCGCGGCACCCCGCTCACCGCAGAGCTCGACCCGGCGCTGGTGAGCGAGCCGCGGGTCGCCACGGTGCTGGCGCGGGAGTGTCTGGGCAGGCTCAACACCGCCACCTGCGATCTGCTGGGCCAGCGGCTTGGGGGCACACCCCCGCAGGATGCGCCGACCTATGAGCCGGGGGAGTTGCGCGCGGCGCTGACCGAGCTGCGCGCCTATCTCGACCGCATCCGTCTGACCGAGGCAGATCGCGCGCAAGCGGCGATCATCGGCAGCGCCTTTCATGCCATCGACCACCTGTTCCGGCTGCTGCACCGCTGCGAGCAGGCCGAGCGTGTCGCGGCGCTGGCCAGCACGCACCGGCTGCGGCGTCTGAGCGGCCTCGTCGCGCGCGGCGCCGCCTGTCAGGCGCGGCCCGAGGATCCGATCACCGCCGAGGCCGCGCTGGACCGGCTGCGGCAACTGGCCCGCGATCAGCGCAAGCGCCCGCGCGACCGTATCGTCGATGCGGCGGTGACCGGGCGGATCACCGATGAAGACGCGCTGCACCAGCTTGATGCGCTGCGCTGGCTGCACCGGACCTGCTATCACCTGTGGCGCATCCGGGTGCATCAGAACGCGGCAGCGCCGACCCCTGCGCCCGCCGCCACCGCGTCGGAAGAGGCACGGATCGACGTCGCGCAGGATTGATCTGCAGGGAGAAAATTTCGAGGAGTGCCCAAGCCTTCGGGTTTGGCCGATGCCCACCGCGCGGTTAGGCTCGGGCCATATAAGCCCAGCCTGCCCCCGAGGCCCCATGCTCGAGATCCTCTCCGACCGCGCCTACCGGCACCTTTTCCTAGCTCAGATCGTCGCCCTGCTCGGCACCGGTCTGGCCACGGTTGCGCTGGGGCTGCTGGCCTTCGACCTTGCTGGCGAGAACGCGGCGATGGTGCTGGGCACGGTGTTTACCATCAAGATGGTGGCCTATGTGGGCATCGCCCCCATCGCCGGAGCCTTCGCCGATCGGGTCAACCGGCGGGCGCTTCTGGTCGGGCTCGACCTGCTGCGCGCGGCGGTGGCTCTGGCGCTGCCCTTCGTCACCGAGGTTTGGCAGGTGTATCTGCTGATTTTCGTGCTGCAATCGGCCTCAGCGGGTTTCACCCCGACCTTTCAGGCGACCATCCCCGACGTGCTGCCCGACGAGGCGCGCTACACCCGCGCGCTGTCGCTCTCGCGCCTCGCCTATGATCTGGAGAATATCGTCAGCCCCACCCTCGCGGCGCTGCTGCTGTCGGTGATGAGCTACAACGCGCTGTTCTTCGGCACGGTCGCGGGCTTTCTAGGCTCGGCGCTTCTGGTCGTCTCGGTGCTGCTGCCGAGCCCGCAGCCCGCTGCCCCGCGCGGCATCTATGAGCGCACCACCCGCGGCATCCGCATCTATCTCGCCACGCCGCGGCTGCGCGGCCTCTTGGCGCTGAACCTCGCCGTCTCCGCCGCCGGGGCGATGGTTCTGGTCAATTCCGTGGTGCTGGTGCGCGGCCAGCTTAGCCTGCCCGCCAGCGCGCTTGGCTGGACGATGTTTGCCTTCGGCGCGGGCTCAATGCTTGCGGCGCTGCTGCTGCCGCGGCTGCTGGATCGCCTGCCGGACCGCCCGGTGATGCTCTGCGGTGCCGCGCTGATGGTCGCGGTGCTGCTGGCGCTGGCCGCGCTGACTGCCCGCATGGGCCTCAGCTGGGGCTTACTTCTGCTCTCGTGGATGCTGATCGGGCTGGGATATTCGGCGGTGCTGACGCCTTCGGGACGGCTGCTGCGCCGCTCTGCCCATCCCGAAGACCGCCCGGCGCTCTTTGCCGCGCAATTCGCCCTGAGCCACGCGTGCTGGCTGCTCACCTACCCGCTCTCCGGCTGGCTGATGACAAGCTTCGGCACGGTGCCCGCGCTGCTGGTGCTCGCCGCGCTTTCCGGTGTCGGCATGCTGCTGGCACTGCGGCTCTGGCCCGCGGGCGATCCGACCGAGGTCGAGCACACGCATGACAACCTGCCGCGCGATCATCCGCACCTCAAAAGCGGTCCCCGCCACCGCCATGCGCTGGTGATCGACGACGCGCATCCCACATGGGCGACGAAATTCTGAGCCGCCACCGCAACGCCGGGAACTTGTGCCCGCCGCACAGGCGAGGCAAGACAGAGCAATGCAAACGATGACAGCAGATAGAGGCCGCCGCGGCCAAAGCCGAAAGGCGCGCCGCACATGAGCCGCGCGCTGGTGATCGGCGGCGGACCCGCCGGGCTGATGGCCGCCGAGGCGCTGCTGTCGGCGGGCCATGACGTGACGCTGGCCGAGGCGAAACCCTCGATCGGGCGCAAGCTTCTGATGGCCGGAAAATCTGGACTGAACATCACCAAGGCCGAACCTTTCGCCGCTTTCCTCTCGGCCTATGGCGAGGCTGCGACGGATCTGCGTCCGATGCTCTCGGCCTTCCCGCCCGAAGAGGTGATGCATTGGGCAGAGGGGCTGGGACAAACGCTGTTCACCGGCTCCACCGGGCGGGTGTTTCCGCATGGCATGAAGGCCTCGCCGCTGCTGCGCGCATGGCTGGCGCGGCTCGATGGCATGGGGCTGGAGCGGCACACCCGCTGGCGCTGGACCGGCTGGGACGGCGATGCGGTGCTGATGGACACGCCCGAGGGGCCGCAGCGGCTGACGCCCGAGGCGACTGTGCTGGCGCTTGGCGGCGCAAGCTGGGCGCGGCTCGGCTCGGACGGCAACTGGGCAGGGATCTTCGCCACTGCGGGCCTGCCCGTCACCCCCTTTGCGCCGGCCAACGCCGGGTTGGTGGTGGCGTGGTCGCAGCATATGAAGGCCCAGTTTGGCGCCCCGCTGAAAGGGCTCGCCTTCCGCGCGGGCACGCAGCGGTCACGCGGCGAGGCGGTGATCTCGGCGCGCGGGCTTGAGGGTGGCGGGCTCTACCCGCTGTCGCCCGCGCTGCGCGAAGGCGCGCCGCTGAAGATCGATCTCTGCCCCGACATCGAGCGCGACACGCTGGCCAAGCGCCTCGCCCGCCCGCGCGGCAAGCAGAGCCTGTCGAACCATCTGCGCAAGGTGGTGAAACTCTCGCCCGCCGCCCGCGCCCTTCTGATGGAATGCGCGCGCCCGCTGCCCGATGACCCCGCCGCACTGGCGGCGCTGCTAAAGGCGCTGCCGGTGCCGCATGAAGGGCTGCGCCCGCTGGACGAGGCGATCTCTGTGGCGGGCGGCGTGCCCTTCGCAGCGCTCGACGCAGGGCTGATGCTGAAGGACCGCCCCGGCACATTCGTTGCCGGAGAAATGCTCGACTGGGAGGCCCCGACCGGGGGCTATCTGCTGACCGGCTGCCTTGCCACCGGCCTCTGGGCCGGACGCGCAGCGGCGGCGAGGCTGGGTTAGGCGCCCGCCGCCTCAGGGCTTGGCGGGCGCGCCATGGCGTCAGATATCCAGCGTGTTGTCTTTCTCCCAGCGGGAGAAATGCGACACGAAGGAATTCCACTCCTGCAGCTTCATCTTGGCGTAGGAGGCCGAGAATTCGGCGCCCATCATCGCCTTCAGCTCCTCATCCGCATCATAGGCACGGATCGCATCCAGCAGGTTCAGCGGCAGTTTCGGCGCGTCCTTCACCGTGTGCCCTTCGGCGTACATGTCGATGTCGTAGCGCTGGCCCGGATCGGCCTTGGAGCGGATGCCCGACAGACCCGCCGCGATGATCACCGCCTGCAGCAGATAGGGGTTGGTGGCGCCATCCGGCAGCCGCAACTCGAAGCGGCCCGGCCCCGGCACACGGACCATATGGGTGCGGTTGTTGCCGGTCCATGTGACGGTGTTCGGCGCCCAAGTGGCGCCCGACATGGTGCGCGGCGCGTTGATGCGCTTGTAGCTGTTGACCGTGGGGTTGGTGATCGCGGCCAGCGCCTCGGCGTGCTTCATGATGCCGCCAAGGAAGTGCCCGCCCTGCTCGGAAAGGCCGACCTCGCCGATCTGGCCACCGGCATCTCCGGCGAAAGCATTGGTCTTGCCGTCCAGATCCCACACCGAGATATGCGCGTGGCAGCCGTTGCCGGTCAGCCCTTCGATCGGCTTGGGCATGAAGGTGGCGCGCAGCCCGTGCTTTTCAGCGACCGATTTCACCATGAACTTGAAGAAGCTGTGGCGGTCGGCGGTGACCAGCGCGTCGGCGAACTCCCAGTTCATCTCGAACTGGCCGTTGGCGTCCTCGTGGTCGTTCTGATACGGGCCCCAACCCAGTTCCAGCATGTAATCGCAGATCTCGGCGATCACATCGTAGCGGCGCATCACCGCCTGCTGGTCGTAGCAGGGTTTCTCGGCGGTATCGAACGGGTCCGAGATCTGCGTGCCTTCGGGGGTAAGCAGGAAGAACTCGGCCTCGATGCCGGTCTTCACACGCAGCCCCTCGGAGGCGGCCTCATCGACCAGTTTGCGCAGCACGTTGCGCGGCGCTTGATCCACCGGCGCGCCTTCCATGACGCAATCGGCGGGCACCCAAGCCACCTCGGGCTTCCACGGCAGCTGGATCGCCGCCGCGGCGTCGGGCACCGCCAGCATGTCGGGATGCGCCGGGGTGAGGTCGAGCCATGTGGCGAAACCGGCAAACCCCGCGCCGTCTTCTTGCATGTCCGCGATCGCCTGCGCGGGCACCAGCTTGGCGCGCTGCCCCCCGAAGAGATCGGTGTAGGAGATCATGAAGTACTTGATGCCGCGTTCGCGGGCGAATTCAGCCAGATCGGCCATGGCGATACCTTTCGTTCCCTGTTGTGGCGGGCGGGGCGTCTGCGCACCCTCGCCCGGTCTTCCCGTCGCTTGCAGCCGGTTCAGAAGCCCGGCTTGCCTGGGTACCACTCTGTCCCGGCGAGCGGCACGCGCGCCATGGCGGCGGCCTCCATGGTCAGCGCGCAGAGGTCTTCTGGTTCAAGATTGTGCACATGGCTCTTGCCGCAGGCGCGCGCGATGGTCTGGCATTCCAGCGTCATCACGTTGAGGTAGTTGCGCAAACGGCGTCCCGCGGCGATGGGATCGAGCCGCGCCATGAGATCGGGATCCTGCGTGGTGATGCCCGCCGGATCGCGCCCTTCGTGCCAGTCGTCATAGGCCCCGGCGGTGGTGCCGAGCTTGCGGTACTCGTCTTCCCATTTGGGATCATTGTCGCCAAGCGCGACCAGAGCGGCGGTGCCGATGGCGACCGCGTCGGCCCCCAGAGCCAGCGCCTTGGCCACATCGGCGCCGGTGCGGATGCCGCCCGAAACCACCAGTTGCACCTCGCGGTGCATGCCCAGATCCTGCAGCGCCTGCACGGCGGGGCGGATGCATGCCAGCGTCGGCAGGCCGACGTTCTCGATGAACACATCCTGCGTCGCGGCGGTGCCGCCCTGCATCCCGTCGAGCACCACCACATCGGCCCCGGCCTTCACCGCGAGCGCAGTGTCATAATAGGGCCGCGCGCCGCCGACCTTGATGTAGATCGGCTTTTCCCAGTTGGTGATCTCGCGCAGCTCGAGGATCTTGATCTCCAGATCGTCCGGCCCGGTCCAATCGGGGTGACGGCAGGCCGAGCGCTGGTCGATGCCCACCGGCAGATCGCGCATCCCGGCGACCCGTTCGGTGATCTTCTGGCCCAGCAGCATGCCGCCGCCGCCCGGCTTCGCCCCCTGCCCCACGACCACTTCGATGGCATCGGCGCGGCGCAGATCGTCGGGGTTCATGCCGTAGCGGCTGGGAAGATACTGGTAGATCAGCTTTTCCGAGTGGCCGCGCTCTTCCTCGGTCATGCCGCCGTCGCCGGTGGTGGTCGAGGTGCCTGCCAGCGTCGCGCCGCGGCCCAGAGCCTCCTTAGCATTGCCCGAGAGCGCGCCAAAGGACATGCCCGCGATGGTGATCGGGATCTTCAGTTCGATCGGCTTCTTGGCGAAACGCGTGCCGAGCGTGACCGAGGTGTCGCATTTCTCGCGGTAGCCTTCGAGCGGGTAACGCGAGATCGAGGCGCCGAGAAACAGCAGATCGTCGAAATGCGGCACGCGGCGCTTCGCCCCGCCGCCACGAATGTCATAGATGCCGGTCGCCGCCGCGCGGCGGATCTCGGAATTCACCTCGCGCGAGAAGGTCCAGGACTGGCGCGGCTCGGTGTGGGGGGTCTTGTCCATTGTCCGCTCCTCAGTATTCGTCGGCGTGGTCGATGTTGAAGTTGTAGAGCTTGCGAGCCGAGCCGTAGCGCTTGAACTCTTCGGGCTTGGCATCGGCGCCCGCGCGCTCGAGCAGGTCCTTGAGGATGGCGAGATGCTCGGGGCGCATCTCTTTCTCGACGCAGTCGGCGCCCAGCGATTTGACCGTGCCGCGCACGAAGAGCCGCGCCTCGTAGAGACTGTCCCCCAGCGCATCCCCGGCATCGCCCAGAACGACCAGATTGCCCTTCTGCGCCATGAAGGCCGACATGTGGCCGATGCTGCCATGCACGACGATGTCGATGCCCTTCATCGAGATGCCGCAACGCGAACTGGCGTTGCCCTTGATGTTGAGCAGCCCGCCATGGCCGGTGGCCCCGGCGTATTGGCTGGCGTCGCCGTCGATGATCACCTCACCCGACATCATGTTTTCGGCCACGCCGGGACCGGCCGAGCCTTCGACGTGCACCGTGGCGAGCTTGTTCATCCCGGCGCAATAGTAACCGGTATTGCCCCTGACGGTGACCGACAGAGGCCCGTCCAGCCCCACCGCCATGGCATGCGCGCCGCGCGGGTTCTCAATCGTGAAGCTTTCGTTGGCCTGCGCCTTCGCGGCCTCCTGCAGCGCCGCGTTGACTTCGCGCAGCGGCGTTTGCGACATATCCAGTACCGGCATTCTCAGCGCTCCCAGAAATAGACGGTTGCGGGTTCGGGCTCCCAGACGCGGGCGGCGTCGATGCCCGGCAGATCGGCAAAGGCGCGGTACTCGCTGGCGAAGGCGACATAGTCGTCGGTCTCGGCCATCACCGCGGGCTTGCAGGCGACCGGATCGCGCACCACGCCAAAGCCGTTCTTGGTGCCGGTGACGAAGGTGAAGAAGCCGTCGAGATCCTTCAGCGTGCCCTCCAGCGCCTCGCCCAGCGTGGCTCCCTCGGCGATGCGCGAGGAGATATAGGCCGCGCCCACCTCGGTGTCGTTCTCGGTCTTGGTGAAGACGCCTTTCTTGGCCAGTCGGCGGCGCATGTCGTTGTGGTTCGACAGCGAGCCATTGTGCACGAGGCACTGATCGTCAGCGGTCGAGAACGGGTGCGCGCCCAGCGTGGTCACCGCCGATTCCGTGGCCATGCGGGTGTGGCCGATGCCGTGGCTGCCGCCCATCTCGCGGATGCCGAAGCGGGCGGCCACGTCTCGAGGCAGGCCGACCTCCTTGAAAATCTCCATGCTCTCGCCCGCGCCCATGACGCGCAGCCCGCGCGCCTCGAGCCAGTCGAGTGCCGCCGCCTCATGCTCTTTCGGCAGGGTCAGCACCGCATGGGTGTCGACGACGCGCAGCGTGGCATCGGGGCCGAAGGCCTCGGCCAGCGCCTCGCCAAGACCGGCGAAGGCCGCGTCGGGCGTGTCGCTCTGCACGGTGATCTTCAGACCGCCCGTCTCATCACCGTAGATCGCAATGCCCGCGCTGTCGGGGCCACGGTCGGTCATGGTGATGAGCATGTCGGTCAGCATGTCGCCCAGCTTGGGGCGCAGGTCATCCTTCTTGAGGAAGAGGCCAACGATGCCACACATGGTTTTCTCCGTTAGGTCAGGGGCGCGGCGCGCCCGTCCCCTGCTGGGTAACGGAGCAAAACTTTCCCATCAAGAATATTTATATCTCTTATGGAAAGTTTCGGCCTGCAGAGCGTCACTGCCCAAAAACTGTGCGCCCGCTAGCGCGCCTGAGGGTAGGAGATGATCGCAAGGTAGCGGATCGGCAGCTGCACCAGCTCTCCGGGGCCATGCGGCGCGTCGGCGTCGAAGAACAGCGAGTCGCCCGGCTCCAGCAGATATTCCTGATCGCCATGGCGGTAGTTGAGCAGCCCCTCGAGCATATAGAGCATCTCAAGCCCCTCATGCTGAAAGGTCGGGAAGAGGTCGCTCTCGCTGTCGAGCACGATGAGATAGGGCTCCATGACGACGCCCGAGTTGTTCGAGCCGAGGTGCCCCAAGAGGTGGTACTGGTGGCCCGCGCGGGTACCCGCGCGCTCGACTTCGACGCCCTGCCCGGACTTCACGTGGATGCAGCCGCGCTCTTCCTCATATCCGGCGAAAAGCTGCACCAGCGGCACGCGGAGCGCATGCGCCAGCACAGAGATGGTGTTGAGCGAGGGCGAGATCACCCCGTTCTCGATCTTCGACAACATGCCCACCGACAGACCCGCCTGCGCCGCAAGCTCGGCGCCCGTCATGCGCTGGCGCTTCCGCAGATCGCGTACCTGCCGCCCGATGGCCACCTCGAGGTTCTTCTCGCGCGGGCCGCGCTCGGCATGGGGGTCTTGGGTGAATGCCTGATCCTGTCGCTTCACGCGCGCCTCTCCTGTCGATCGCTTGCGGGCTGCAGCATAGGCGCAGCGCCACAGAAATTGCGACAGGGAATTTTCCTACGAGGAAAATTCGGCGCGCGTGGCGACCTCAGCGCCCGCGTCTCGCCTCTCCGGCCAGTTGCCGGATCACCGACAGCAGCATCGCCACGAGAATGAAAGAAAACGGCACCGCGCCGACCACCATCAGGTCTCGGATCGAGCCGACGCCGCCCACCGCAATCACCGCGCCGGTCGCCGTGGCGATCAGCACCGCCCAGAGGATCGAATGCATCGGCGTCTCGGCCAGTTCGCTGCCCCCTGCGCCGATGGATTTGATCGCGATGATCGCCGCGGTGGCCGAGGACACTACCAGCACCAGCAGGAGCAGAGCCAGCAGCGCCTTCACGGCAACGCCCCCCGGTCCCGGCAGCATCACGTCAATTGCGGCGAAGACTCGGAAGGCATGCTCGGCCTCCAGAATGCGCCCGCCCCCGCGTCCGCCCAGTTCCAT
This sequence comes from Salipiger sp. CCB-MM3, assembly GCF_001687105.1. Lineage (NCBI taxonomy): Bacteria > Pseudomonadati > Pseudomonadota > Alphaproteobacteria > Rhodobacterales > Roseobacteraceae > Salipiger > Salipiger sp. CCB-MM3. The sequence continues at coordinate 1,144,865 of NZ_CP014596.1, read as the reverse complement.
CAGCAATGCCGATCCGCCGGTGGCAGAGAACCAGATAAAGCACATCACCGTAGGGCCCAGCATGGCGCCGCAGATAAACTGCCGCACGCTGCGGCCTCGCGAGATGCGCGCCAGAAAGACCCCAACGAAGGGTGCGAAGGCGATCCACCAAGCCCAGTAAAAGATTGTCCAGTCGCTTTGCCATCCGCGCTGTGCCGCGCCGAGCTCGGACCCGTCACCGTAGAGCGTGAAGATTTGCCCGGGCAGTGCTGTCACATAGGCCGTTACACTTTGGGCAAAAACCACGGCGACCCCGTCTCGCCCGCCGCAGAAGATAAAAACGACCAACACCACGAAGGCCAGAACAATCCCCGCGTTGGACATCCATTTCACGCCCCGCTCCACGCCCGAGACCACAGAGGCGATGGTCACCGCAATGGTCAGCACCAGAGCCGAGAGCAGCGCAACCAACGGCGGGTTGCCTACGGAATCAGCGAAAAAGGCGCTGCCGGTGAGGATCGACAGGCCCGAGCAGATCTGTTCGAGTCCAAGCACGATGGTCGTGGTGATCCCGGCGGCAATGGCGAGGATCGAGACGATGTCGATCCCATGCCCCAAGGCCCCTTCGAGCCTCCGGCCCAGCAGCGCGGCCAGCGCCGAACGGATGGTCATAGGATGGCCGCTGCGATGGCAAGCGAGACCGAGCGCAAGGCCGATCACCACGTAGCAACTCCACGCCGACAGCCCCCAGTGCAGAAACACGAAGCGCATGGCAGAGGGCACCGTCTCGGCGCTGCCGGCAGAGATGTCGCCGGCCAGAATGTCGGGGTTGCTGAGGAAGTTGGACACCGGTTCGCTCACGGAAAACACCAGAATGCCGATACCGATGCCTGCGCAGAACATCATCGACAGCCACGACAACGTGCCATGTTCGGGCTTCACACCCGGTATGCCCAGCGTGATCCGCCCCGAGATCGGCAGGCAGACAAGCACCAGATTGAACACCACAAAGCCGCCCATGATGTAGACATACCAGCCCGCGAAGCGCGTCAGCGTAAGACGTTTCAGCGCCTCCAGAACGGTTGTCGAGACCTCCGGCGCCAGTAGCAGAAACAAGGTTCCGAGGGTGATCAGCAGCTTGGCCGATAGCGAGACGACGGGATTGAAACCTCTGTAGAAGCCTCCCGCCACCGTACGGACGCGGATCTGCGATGGTGGCAGTTCTATCGTCATGAAAAATCTCCGGATGAAATCAAATGTGGGCAGGCGCGCAGGCGGAGACTGCTGCCACAAACGGCACAGCGAGGAGGTTCCAAAGTCCTGCGCGCCCTGTCGGGACAATCGGCGACGACGGCTGCGACGCCGCGGTCAGGCCCCGCTGCGGGCGCGACGACTCTGGCTGGGAGCCACCAGAGCGCGCAGCGCCGACGCGAGGGTCAGATCCCGTTCGCTGCCAGGGTGGCGCGTATAGCGCACCACCAGAGAGGCATCGACCGCGATGACCAGCGCATTGATGGCGTAGAGAACGATGATCGGCGGCATCGCACCGGTCTGCACATAGATCATCAGCTTGGAGGCGACGCCGCAGAGGTAGCCAAAGCAGATGACCAAAACGAAGGGCAAACTCTTGCCACGCGCCTGTCGGACGCGCAGCATTTTGTAAATTGAGCAGTACCAACCAGTCGAGAATGCGACGAGCATGATGGCTTCTAGAATATCGGACATAATGCAATCTCTCCAACGGAATGTCGGGAGTGATGCCGGGGGAAGGTGAGTGACCTAAGCACCACTGGGCAGAGGATGCGGGCCAATTGTTGTGAGACTATTTGAAAATCGCAGTTCGCCCGGAGGCTTTTGCGGCTCAGAACTGATAGGCGGCCTGAAACCACAGACGGTTCGTGTCCTGATCCGCCGCGCCGAGAGGTTCGTCGAGGATATGGGTGATCGACAGCTCGCCGAGGAAATCTCCCTGTAGGTGCCGCAACCCCCATGACAGGCTCGCCCATTGATCAGTCTCGGCGCGCAGCAGCGCATTGCTGTTGTCCCGCAGCCAGCCGCCATCGAGCCCGACGAAGCCCTGCGTGCGTTGCAGCTTGCCGGACTGCAGGGCGGGGCCACGGAAATCATGGGCGACTTCGATCCGCGCACCTAAGCAGCGATCGCCATTGACGAAGCTTTGATCGAAGCCGCGCGCGTAGTTGTTTGTGCCATAGCCACAGCGCTGGCTAGGCGGCAAGCTGTCTACACTGTACTGGCCGATCACCCCGAAGTTCAGGAAATTCTTGCCCCGCAGCGGCACCGAAGCCTCGGCGCTCGCCGCCAGCCGCAGGAACTCGCTGGTCACTCCGGGTGCGCTCGCGCGCGGGTTGTCGGCGCGCGACGCCCCCAACCCGGCAAGCCCTTTCGTGAGCGAGACTGAAAGACGGCGCCTCGCGCCGAACAGCTGCCCGGTCTCATGCAAAAGCGCGAACCGCAAAAGGCGCAGATTTTCGTCTGTCCCCGGTTGGCCAAGCACCTCGGCGCGGCTGCCTCTGGCGGTTAGTTCCAGCGATCCGGTCAGCCGCGCATTCAGCCCTGTACTCCAGACCCGGCGCAGACCTAAAGACAGGGTGTCGTTGCTGCCTCGCACGTCGAGCGGCAGCAAATCCTCAGTCCCCAAAAGATAGCCACCCGCATCGTAGTTGATATAGACCGTCGTCTCAGCCCCGAGATCGAAGCGATAGCCGATCCCTCCGGCCAGCAACTCGCGTCCGCCCTCTTCGGCCGGACCGCCAACCACCGCGACCAGATCAAGCTGGCTCGCCACCGGCAGCGCAAACGGAAGTGAAAGCCCGAACGACGCGATATAGGGACCGATGGGCTCGGACCCGATCGAAGAGAGCGTCACAAACCGCTGAGGCTCGTCTACCCGTCGGATTTGCGTGGTGGAGCCGCGATCCACCCCGGTCACCGGATCCGCGACAAACTCGGCAAAAAACGACTGCGCCCGCGCCTCGCCCCCCAAGACCAGAAGGGTGCAGAGCAAAAGCCCTGAAACAATAGATTTTATGATCAAATTGCGGACCTCCTCCGAAACGCATGTTCTGATTTAAATCTCGAACCGTTAGCAATACTCGACCAAAACATGCATATCAGGCTGCCGGAGAACCGATATTCGTGATAGTGTTTTCGGCAACACTCACTCAGCAATTCAAAAAGTCTATAATTCCCTATTTTGCCTAGCCCTTCGCTGGTCGAGGAGCGCATCCAATTACCGAGATCGGACCTATTCACAGCCTGACGTTTTCTGAAGATTTCTCTTCGGCATGGGGCGAAGACGGACAGCAGTTGCGTTTCACCCGTTCTGAAGCCCGCACGCTGGCGCTTCTGGCACGTCATCCCGAGCGGATCGCCACGCGCGAGATGCTTCTCGACGGGTTGAGCGAGGTTGGCTCTGACCGCAACGAACGCAACATCGATTTCATCATCAACCGGCTGCGGCGCAAACTGTCCGACAACGCGCGCGATCCGCGCTTCATCGCCACGCGCTATGGCGAGGGTTATCTCTGGGTCGCCGCGCCGCCCGTGCTGGAGCGCGACGCCGAGGAGGCGGATATGATCGTTGGGCCGTTGCGCGGGCTGGCACCGCTCGGGCCGCTGCGCGGTCAGGCCGAGGCATTCGCCGCCGAAGTCTTCCGCGCCACGAAATCACAGGTCGCCGAAGGCCAGCGCGTCGCCTTCCTTCCCAGCGGCGCGCAGCCGCACGTCCGGGCCGGGACCGAGCCGAAGCTGACGCTTGAACTGACCTTCTTCGCCGAAGCCGGGCAGGTCCACTGCATCACCGCGGCAAAGCTTTTCGACACCGGCCGCATTCTCGCCATGCACCGGAACGCACTGGCTTCGAATGACGCGGCGACGGGCTCGGCGATGCCTGACGTGGCCGATGAACTGGCTCGCCGTGTCCTCAACGATGCGTGGCATATGATCGCCACTTCCGCCGAGAGCGGCGGCCCACTGCCGGTGATGATGCATCTCGCCGGCTTACAAAAAGAGCCCGAGGACGGCACCGCGACGGACAGCCTCGCGCGTCTGAAGGCTTTGCTGGGGGAACGTGAGCGCCATTCGATGGCCAGTTGGAAACTGTCCGAAAGGCGGATTCAGGAACTGCGCGCCGATGCGCCGGATGATCCCCGCCTGAAGATTCTGCAGGCATCGCATCTGCATACCAAATACATCCTGTTCGGACACAAGCTCTTCGCCGATGGCGTCGATGGGCGCGCCGAAGATGAGGACGGGATCGAAACGCTGGTCCTTGAAGCGATGCCGCATATCCGCGGCGCGCCGGAGGTCGCGATCATGGGCGCGAAGCTGCTGCACTTCCTCGACCGCGGTTACAAGGACCTCGCGCGCGAAATCGCAGAAGACGCCTATCGCTCGAGCCTCGCGGTGGACAGCGCATTGCCGTTGATCGGCCAGTTGCGGGCCTATCACGGCGATTTCGAGGCTGCGCTGCCCTGCTTGGATCAGGCGCTGCATCTCGCAACGCCGCGATCCAAGACCCACCTCTATGCGCTGACCATCAAGTGTCAGGCACTGGTTGCCGCCGCAGATGCGAAGGGGCTCGCCGAAAGCCGCCGCGAACTCTATGCTGTCTCGCCGCTTGCGCCGCTGTTCTTTGAGCCGATGTTCGGCGATCCGCACAACCTTTCGCTGCGCGGGCGGGTCGCCACCATGGCCCTGTCGCGCAAGATGTGCGTCGGCGTGCTGATGCACTGCCACTACACATCTGCCCGCCTCTTCCTTCATGAAGCGCAACGCGACAACGTCATCCGCTGCGTGCTGACCATCGTCGCAAGGCGCTTCGGGCCAAGCGCAATCCCCGCGGAAGTCGCTGCGCGTTACCCCAAGGCGATGGCGGAGCTTTCCTGACCACCCGACCGCGCTGCCACAACATAAGTGGTGCAAGACAGTGACACTCGCCCGAAAGGGCTTTGCTACGGCACGCGCGCATCTACATGCTGACTTGTGACACTTTGCAATCGCCCGAGGCCGTGATGCGTTTTTCGCTCTTCAAACCAAGACGGCCTTCACCGGCAGAAACCTCCGACCCTGCATCCGATGATCAAAGGACGCAGAACGAGAGGGAGCGCCGCGAGGCCGGCTATCGCGCGCTCTTCGAAATCATCGACGACGGGTTTTGCATCATCCAATTCATTGATGGCCCAGACGGTCCGCTTTCGGACTACGTGCACATTGAGGCCAACTCGGGCTACGAGCGGCACACCGGCATTCAGGGGATCGTCGGCAAGACGGTCTTTGATGTGGCCCCCAACGACGGGCGCGAGTGGGTGAAGATTTACGGCGAGGTGCTTGCGACGGGAAAGGCGATCCGCTTTGAACGCCAGTTCTCGGAGATCGGCCGCTTCATCGAGGTATCCGCCCGGCGGGTGGAGCCGGAAAGCCTTGGCCAGGTCGCGGTGCTGTTTCGCGATGTCACCGACCGCAAGCGCGCCGAGGCGGAAATCCGCGAGAGCGAGACGCGGGCGCGGGAAAACGAAGCGCGGGTCAATCTGGCGCTTGCCGCGGGTGCCATCGTCGGCACTTGGGTGTGGGACGTGCCCGCGAATGCATTCATCGTCGATGAAGCACTTGCGGAGGCCATGGGGCTTGCCCCCGAGCAGGACCGCGCGGCGCTGACCCTCGATATTCTGGTCACCAATGTCCACCCAGAGGACAAGAACACGCTGCTGCAGCGGATCAACGAGACGCTTGCCGCCGGTGGCCCCTATGCCCAGCAGTTCCGCGTGCTTCAGGCCGACGGCGCGTATCACTGGATCGAGGCCAACGGCAGCGTCGAACATGACCGCGACGGCAAGCCCAAGACCTTTTCTGGCGTTCTGATGAACATCGACGCGCGCCGCGCAGTCGAGGCCGAGCGCGACCGTGCCATTGCCGAGCTCTCGCGCCTCAACGAGACGCTGGAACAGCGCGTCACCGAGCAGACCAACGAGTTGATGGCCAAGGAAGAGGCGCTGCGGCAGGCGCACAAGATGGAAGCGGTGGGACAGCTTACCGGCGGGCTCGCGCATGATTTCAACAACCTGCTGGCGGCCTGCTCGGGGTCGCTGGAGATGATGCGCAAGCGTCTGGACGAGGGGCGCAGCGACGATCTCGCCAAATATCTCGACGCCGCCAAAAGCGCGACCGACCGCGCCGCCCATGTCACCCAGCGCCTTCTGGCCTTCTCGCGCCAGCAATCGCTCGCCCCCAAGCCGACGGACCTCGTGCAGCTCACGCGCGGCATGGAGGAACTGGTGCAGCGCACCATGGGCCCGCATATCGAGGTTTCCACCGTTGCGTCTGATGATGTCTGGCCCACCCATGTGGATCCGAACCAGCTGGAGAACGCCCTGCTGAACCTCTGCATCAATGCCCGCGATGCGATGCCCGAGGGCGGGCAACTGACGATCCGCATCGACAATTGCACCCGCGAGGCGGATCAGGCGCAGGAAGGCGACCTCGCGCCGGGCGACTATGTCGAGGTTTCGGTGACGGATACGGGCACCGGCATGGACCCAAGCCAGATCGCCCGCGCCTTCGATCCGTTCTTCACCACCAAACCGATGGGCGAAGGCACCGGGCTGGGTCTGTCGATGGTCTATGGCTTTGCGCAGCAGACCGGCGGCGCGGCGGTGATCCGGTCCGAGAAAGGCACGGGCACCACCGTGTCACTGCTGCTGCCGCGCAGCCTCGCACCCGCCGAAGACGCGCAGCCCCTCGCGGCCGAGGGCCGCGCGGTGCCTGATGCCTCGGGCAAGACCATCCTCGTGGTCGAGGATGAAATCCTCGTGCGTATGGTGGTGGTCGACGCCCTGCGCGACCGCGGGTTTACCGTGCTCGAGGCAGGCACCGGCACCGAGGCGCTGGACGTGCTGGCCACTGAGGCGGCGATCGACCTGCTGCTGACCGATGTCGGCCTGCCCAAGGGAATGAACGGTCGGCAACTGGCGCAAGCCGCGAGACAGGCGCGCCCGACGCTGAAGGTCGTCTTCGTCACCGGATACGACGAGGGCGTGGCACTGGGGGACGAACTGCCCGCCTCGGACGTGGACGTGGTGCAAAAGCCCTTCGACCTCGACCGGCTGATCGACAAGCTGGCCGGGCTGGCCAACGCCGCAGAGTGACCGGCGAGGCAAGCACAGGCCACAAGGCCCGGCACGGCCTCATCGCAGCCGCCAGCGCCGCCCTGCCAAGCTATGACCTAGCTCAGCTTTCGACGCGGGGCGCACCCTTTTTGAGATCCGGCTCGGCGGGGTCGGACCATGTCACGCGCAGGCTGACGGTGGATGTGCCATCCTCGCGATCCGCCTTGATCCGCACGTTCATCAGTCCGCCGGGTTTCAGGACAAGCTCGTCCCCCTCGTCGCCCAGCGTCATCTCGCCCTTGGAAAACCCCTTGGCCAGCGAAGACAGAAGCGTCTTGATCGTCTTGGAATCCTGCAAGGATTCATGCGTAAAACGCTTCGTCGAGCCGCCCATCAGCTTTCCCCGTGCTGCCGCGTGTCAGATCATCCGGTCCGGCGCGAAATGTTTGGCGCGCGGATAGTCCCTGCTCAGACCGATCACATCCCCGGACGGAAAAATCAAGGTGGCCCCGGCGCCGATCCCGTCGAGCCCCTCGAGGCGGCGCGAGGCGCGATCCAGCGTAACGTCGCCCTCCAGATGCAGCAGCCCGCGCTTGGCCAGCAGGCGCTGGCCTTCGTGGCTGTTCACATGGCCCTGCACCACCATATGGATGCCCGCCTCGTGCAGCGCGGTGACGCCCCGCTCGGTCAGTTGGCAGTCGGTGACGCGGTATTTCGTGCGCACGAGGTTCGCCAGCGGCCCGAAGTAGAACCCCAGCGAGGCCCGTTCGGCCCCAGCCTGATAGCGCGTGTTCACCGCCTCGACGCCCTCGCTGGCGAGCAGCGCGCACATATCGTCGCAGAGCCCCGCATGCACGAAGAGCAGCGAGCCGCTGCGGGTCACCACATCCATCGCCTCGTAGAACCACGCATAGGCACCGCCCGGCTTGAAGAAAACCTCATAGCACTTCAGCACCGACGCCAGCGTCTGGCGATGGCTGAGCCCGGCCCGCGCCAGTTCGCGGTCGAACTTGCGCAGCTTCTCCTCGAGCTTGTCGACCTCCTTGGCGATGACCTTGGCGCGCAGTTCCGGGCGGGCGGCCTTGGCAAAGCGCGCGGCCCAGTCCTCGCCGGGCAAGAGCCGGGCGCGGCAGGCCGCCTCATCCGGCATCGCGGCCAGATCGGCGGGGGTGACGAAACGCTCAAGCACCTCGCGCAGCGCGGGCAGGATCTTGCGCCCCATCCGCACGAACAGATGTTCGTTGAGCGCATGGCGCGGCCCGCGCAGCGCGTCCACCGCCATCCGCATGCGCAGATCGTGGTTCCCGGCAAGGATGTGCAGGTCCGCCCCAATGCCCCGCAGCGCGCCGAGCGCGTCGAGCAGCGCAAGATTGCTCGGGCCCTTGTCGAAACTGTCCCCGCCAAGGATGATCCGCGCGCTCTGGCCAAAGCGGGTGAGCCCGATCCGTCCTCCCTCGCGGCGGATCACCCCGCCGGCGATCAGCGAGCGCAGCAGCCCCTCGGCATCCGCATGCGGGTCGGACACGAAGATCACCGGGCGCTCGGGCCAGCGCCAGCCGCCGTGCTGGCGCGCGCGGGCAAGGCAGGCAGAGATCTGCGGCTGCGCCCCTGCGCCGGGCCATGGCTCGATCTCGCGCGGCAGATCGGACAGGCAGCGCTCGGGATCGAAGACCTGCGGCAGAAGACGCGCGGACGCGCTGATCTCATGGCTGCTGGCCTGACGGATACTGGTCTGACGGCTGCTGTACATGGTCCGGCCTCTCGCTGCGGTGCCGGCTCAGTCGATCGGGTCCTCTTTCGGAGCCCTGACCTTCCACGCGCCAGCCAAATGACGCCATCTACCATCGGCATCATGACACAGAAGTAACGGCCTTGCGTGAAACATCGAGAGTTGGGCGATCTCTTTTTGTGCCAGCAGGCCGAGGTGGTGGCAGGCATGGCGGAACGAGGCCCCGTGACCGGCGTGGATCGTCAGCCTGCCCGGCACGGCGCTGCGGCGCAGATGATCCGCGACGCGCTGCCCGGCCTCCATCAGACTTTCCGCCCCTTCCAAGGGCAGGCGGTACATGCTGTCGGACTTCCAGCCCGGCGGCGGTGCGGCATAGCGCGGATCGGCGGCCAGCGCCGCCTCGATCTGCGGCACCGTCATATTGGCGGCACAGCCAAGACCGCGCTCGGCAAGATCGGAAGTCTCGGCGATGCGCAGCGCCTGATGACCTTGCGCGGTCAGCTCCTTGCGAATTTCCTCGGCGGTCTGCCACGCGCGCAGCTGCCGCGAGGCATAGAGCACCGGCGAAAGCGTCAGCCCCCGCTCGGCGATGATTGCGGCCAGCGCGACACCCGCAGCGCGTGCCTGCGAAAGCCCCTCCTCGGTCAGCGGATGCGGCTGGCGGGCCGAAGGCGCGCCCGGCTGCTGGTGATAGGCCCCGTGCCGCAGGATCGCGACATAGGCGGGCTCTGCATTGGCTTCAGGCATCGAGCAAGGCGCGCCCCTCTGCCGCGAGCGCATCGAAATCCACCCTGCCCGACACCTCGAAGACCCGCACATCGCGCAACGCCTCAAGATAAGGCGCGGGCACCGGCGCGGCGCCATTGGGCTCGAAGCGGCCATCCGAATGCTGATAGAACGGCCCCGGGCTTTTCATGATCGCGCCCAGCAGGTCCGGGCGGTCTGCCAGATCGACGGGCGTCAGCGCCGTCGGTGCGTCGCTCTCCCGGCTCCAGTTGAGCACCCAGAAATCGGTGAGCGGCGCCTCATAGCACACCCTTCCGGGCCCATAGACCTCGGGGATGATGAGATCGTATTTCTCCTCAAGGTCCCAAAGCTCCGCAATCGGCATCGTCGCCAGCTCTGCCCGCCGTTCGGCGCTGAGCAGGCCCTGCAGGCGCGGGTTGCCGAGGATCGTGCCGGGGTTGATGCGCGGGTGCTTGGGAATGCCCAGAGCCCGCGCCGGTGCGCCGCCGCGCACCAGCACCCGGTCGTTCGACACAAAGCGCGTGTCCGCAATATCCATCATCCGCAGGATCGACGTGGATTTGCCGCCCCCCGACAGCCCCGCGATTGCCAGCGACCGCCGCGCCCCGGCGACCGCCGCCGCGTGGCACAGCTGCCAGCCCTCACGCAGGCAGGCGTTCAGCACCTGCGTGTTGATGAAATTGATGACCGTGCTTTCGTTTTGCGCCAGAGGGCCGAAGGCGATGGCATGATCCGGGGATTGCAGAAAGGTCACCCCGCTGCGGACCTTGCGGATCAGCCGCGCCCCCTGCAGATCGAAAATCGCATCCTTGCGCCCGGACTTGCCTCCCTCGCGCGCCCAATCGGACCACGCGGGCTCGTCACCCAGCGCCAGTCCTTCGAGCAGATGCACCGCGATGTCTCCGGGCTGGCCACTCAGGGCGGGGGCGAAATAGCCGACGAGGGCCTCGCGCAAGGGCCCTTGCGGGCAGAACACGCTGATCCGGACGGGCCCCACGGCGAGGTGAAACGGCGGTGCCGAGGTGGCTTGGGTCAGGTCGAGCCGGTCCAATACGTCGCGCGTGGACTTCATGCCGAGACCTCCTTGATCACATGCTCTGCCACCAGCGCCGCCGCGTCGATGCCGCAGCCCTTTTGCGCGCCGCTATAGCCGCCGAAGGCCGAGACTTCGAAGACGATCGGCCCGTCCGGGGTCAGCGCGATGTCGACCGTGGTGAAGGTGAGCCCAAAGGGCGCCTGCGCCTTGCGTCCAAGTTCGATCAGTTCGGGATCCGGCTCAAACGGCGCGTATTTGCCGCCCGAATGGATGGTTGTGTTCCAACTGCCGGTCTGGCTGACCCGGGCATAGGTGCAGACGTACGCGCCGTTGAGGAACACCATGCCAAGATCATGCCCCGACAGATCCGCCTTCTTCTGAATATACATCACCGGGTTCTCGGACTTGAAGGCGGCGATCTGCGCCTCGGTATCGGGTGCCCCGCGCTCCAGCAGCAGCATGCCGCGCGCCTTGGTCGAGAAGAGCGGCTTGAACACCGCGGCACCGTAGCGCTCCAGCGCATCGCGGGCCGCGGCGGGGTCTTCGGTGATCGTCGTCGGCGGCATGGGCACCCCGGCGTTCGAAAGCGTCACCGTGCAGGCCAGCCGGTCCATCAGCCGCAGCACCCGTTCGGCGGAGCTGAAGATGCGCACGCCGCGCGCCTCGGCCACGCGCAGCATCTCGAGCCGGTCAAGCGCGTCGGGGCTGTAGGTTTCGGCCACCTTCTTCAGGATCAGCCCGTCGAGCGAGGCAAGATCGATGCCCTCCGACATCAGCGTTCCGGCGTCGAGGTCCAGCGTCACCCGCGCCATGTCGATCACCTGACGATAGCCGGTCCGCGCTTCGAGCGCATCGGCCAGTGCCTCGGTCGACCATTTGCCAGGGGTGCCGATGACGGCGATCTTCTTAGTCACTGAACAGCATCCTCATGGGAAGTTTGAACCGCGGCTCCTTGCCCTCGGGCACGCCCAGCGCGGCTTCCAGAATGTAGCGGGACCGCAGGATCATGCGCTTGGCGTGATCGCGGTCCATGACGAAGCGCGTGGAACTGGCGAAAGAGCGCGCCAGCCCCAGCGCAAGGCGATATTCAAAGCTGGGGTCTTTCTGCCGCTTGGCAAATTTGGCGGCCATCTCGTGCATCCCCACGGCGACCGATGCGATGCGGGCACGGGCGACCGGATCGAGCACCTGCAGCCGGTAGTTCGACACCATGAAGACCGACACGTCCTGCACATAGTCCATGTAGCGCGAGCGATGCAGGTCGATCAGGCGGATCTTCCCCTCGTCTGCATCGTAGATGATGTTGTCGAGGTTGAAATCCCCGTGGATATAGACCGAGAAGGGCGCTGGCAGGTCGCGCTCGCGTCGCGCCGCGGCGGCGATCAGCCCGTCGAGGCTGTCGACCTTCTGGCCCTGCACGAAATGCGCCGGCTGAGCAAACCGCGGGTGCAGACGGTAGACATCCGGCATCCGCTTGGCCAGTTGCTCCATCGCTTTCATCTGTGCGGGCTCGTCGCTGCGGGTCTGCCGCCAGATGTCACGCACCGTCCGATGCAGCGCCTTCTGCGCCTCGGCAAGCCGCGCCTCCGAAGCGCCCAGCACGATATCCTCAAAGGTCTCGCCCTCTAGGTGCTCGATCAGCAGAGCCGCAGAGCCGCCGCGTTTTTCGTAAGAGAGGATCTCTGGCGCGACACCGGGGTAAACCGAGTTCCAGCTTTTCACCCCGACCCGCTCTTCCTTGACCTTCCGGCGGTCGCCATCCTTGAACACCGCATCGACCGTCTTGCCCTGCCCGTCACGCATCCGCACGCCGGAGATCGCGCTTCCGGAGCGCGTCTCGGCGAGGGGCCGAAGCTCGACATCCTTTTCGGGGCCAATCCCCGCAAGCACGCTGCGCAGGGTGAAATAGCGCTCGAACTGAACGTTCTGGCCAAGGTTGTTCGACAGGATCGCCTCGCTGATCGCCTGCAGCGCCTCTCCGGCGCGGCAAATCTCGTTCAGCGCCAATAGCGCATGCGCCAGATCCTCGGGATGCTTGGCACCGGGCATTTCGGCGGTGTAGGCAGCAAAGAGCCGCGTCCGCAGGCGCTCCAGTGCAGCGCTGCCCTCACCGATCTCCACCGCCAGACGGCTGTCGCGGGACTGCAGCGCTTCGGAAATTCCGGCCACCGAGGCGCGCAGCATGCGCAGCGGTTTGAGATAGGCCTCGGCGCAGAGGGTTTTGCGGCGCTGCACATGTTCCGCGTGCTGAACGCCGCGCCGCGCAAGCCGCGAGATCAGATCAAGATTGCGGGCGATGGTGTCGATGCCCTCAAGCTGCAGTTGCCGCGTGCGGCTCCGCTTGCCCCGGCTCATCGCCGCAAGACAGGCCTTGCGCAGCCGCGACGAGAGGTTGTGCGCATAGCCGGCGCGGCTGACAAGCTGCCGCGCGGTGTCGGGACCGGGCGCTTCGAAATAGCCAATCAGACGCGCAAGCTGGCCGTCGATCTCGGCCAGCAGGAAGGCGAAGTTCTCTTCAACCGCGTCAGGGAGCTTCACAGCGCAGCCTCCCGAGGTAGACCGGCGCATCCGGCTGCAAGAGCGTCAGATCATAGCGCGGCAGAAAAAGCGCATCCGGCGCTGCCGGGTCGGTCCAGATCGTCCCCTCCTGCCGCTTGTCGGGATGCGCACCAAGCTGCGGCGCGTAGTCCTCGGGCACAGAGCACTCGAAAAGGGTCTCCAGAAGCAACCGGGTCTTGCCGTGCCCGACGCGAACCACATCGGCCACATGCAGCAAAGCGCCGACCTCGGGGACCACGCCGATCTCTTCAAGACACTCCCGGCGCAGGCATTCCACGAGGCTCTCGCCCGGCTCCTGCCGTCCCCCCGGAAGCGTGAGATAGGCCTGCCCCGACGCGGCGCGTTTGACCTGCACCAGCACCAGCGGTCCCTTGCGGATCACCGCACGCACGGCAGAGCGGATGTCGTTCTCCTGCAACATGCGCAAGCTATGCGCGCAGCGGGTATGAATTTCAAACCCATATTGGCCCGGAAATCGCCCGGCCCGGCGGTATTCTTACGTCTCCGCCGAACTCCGGCGGCGCGCCAATCGCTGTGCCTCGGTTTCAGCCACGGGCACGCGCACGACCTCGCCTGAGGGTAGCTCAAACGCGGGGTCTGCCCCCGTATCGGTGATCAGCTGGTCGATCTCGCCTGTGCGGCAGATGGCCACCCGGCTTTCGGTTCCGATCTTCGACGAGACGCAGAGCATCATGCAGCGGCGGGCGCAGCGGATCATCTTGCGCGCCACTTCCGCCTCGTGAAGCTCGTAGTCGGTAGCACCGCGGGAGGGATCGATCCCGACGGGCGAGATCACCGCATAATCCGCAAGGAAGCGGTCAATCTCCGACAGGGTCAACTCGCCGAAGGTCGCGGGCACATCGCCATGCGGCTTGCCGCCCAGCAGCAGCATGTCGATGCCGCTGCGCGCCGCAAGCACCTGCGCGATCTCGATGGAGTTGGTGATCACCCGCAGGTCGCGGTCCTGCTCAAGCTCATGCGCGAAGGCCAAGGTTGTCGTCCCGGCGTCGATGAAGATCGTCGAGCCCGGCTCGATCAGCGCGGCGGCCCGGCGGCCGATGGCGCGCTTGGCTTCGGCGTTTTCGACCAGACGGTCCGAAAATGCGGGCTCGGGCAGGATCACCTTGTCCGAGGTCACCGCGCCGCCGTGCACCCGCACGAGCGTGCCGCGCTGGTCGAGGTCGAGAAGATCGCGGCGGATGGTTTCCCGCGAGACGTCAAAGACCTCGGCGAGGCGGTTGGTCTCGACCTTCCCCTCCTGCGAGAGATACTCGAGAATCTTCGACTGCCGCTCGTGCGACCACATGGCGTTTCCTTTCCATGGGCGCATCTGCCCCCGGCTGGCTTCCCTAAGTTTGGCAGGACCTTAGCAAGACGGCCCGACAAATCCACAAGTATCCTCACGTAATGTGGATTTATGGCCGATTCGTAAATCCACAGTCCATAAATCACAAAATTAGGCGCAATTATCGCCCATTTATGCGGCGATGTGTGTTTTTACCTGCCGAATCCACAAAAAGAATGTGCACCTCTGCCCGTTTGCATGTGAGCGTGAGGCAACAGCACCGGGCGGATGACCCGCCAGCCAGTCAGCCCGCCGACCAGATTGAAAGAGACTGCATGTTCGACCTTCCTCAGGCCCTCGCCTTCGCCAACGCATCCGCCGACGAAGCTGGCCAACTCGCGCGCAAGCATTTCCGCAAGGCGCTCAGCGTCGAGCACAAGGTCGACGACAGCCCGGTCACCATCGCCGATCGCTCCATCGAGACCATGCTGCGCGCGCGGATTGCCGAGGCCTATCCCGATCACGGCATCTTCGGCGAAGAGCATGGGGTTGAGAACCTAGACCGCAAGCACGTGTGGGTCGTCGACCCGATCGACGGCACCAAGAGCTTTGTCACCGGCCATCCGCTGTTTGGCGGCCTGATGGCGCTGCTAGAGGACGGCGCCCCGAAGCTGGGCCAAATCGACATGCCGGCCATTGGCGAGCGCTGGTGCGGCATCGAAGGCCAGCAGACCACGCTCAACGGTGTCCCTGTGAAGACCAGCGATTGCCGCGAGCTGTCGCAGGCCTTCGCCTATACCACCGACCCGATGCTGTTCACCGGCAGCCGCGCCCCGGCCTTCGAGATGCTGCGCGAGGGCTGCCGTCTGCTGCGCTTCGGCGGCGATTGCTACAACTACGCCCTGCTCGCCTCGGGTCACTGCGATCTGGTGCTGGAATGCGGGCTGGAGCCCTATGACTACCTTCCCGTGGTGCAGGTGATCCGCGGCGCTGGCGGCGTCATCACCGACTGGAACGGCAACCCGCTCGGCACCGGATCGAGCGGCGAGGTGCTGGCCAGCGCCACCCCTGAACTTCACGCGCAAATGCTGGACGAACTGGCCCGCCTGCGTGCGACCGAAGCGGCATAAAGACCGAATAACCAAAGATAATCCAACAGGAGAACGACATGGACAGACGCAACTTCCTGCGCTACGGCGCGATGGCCGGGGCCGCCGCGGGCGCCCTTCGCCTGAACCCTGACTTCCTCTTCAGCTCGGCACATGCGCAAGAGTCCAAGCCGCTTGTGTTCCTGTCGGCAGAGAACATCACCGGCAACTGGGACCCGACCGCGCACACCACCCTCTCGCAGACCAACATTGAGGGCTTTGTCATGGGCTTCCTGACCCGTGCCCCGATGCGTCCGGACAACCCCGACGAGGTGATCTACGAGCTGGCGACCGAGATCAACGAGCTCGACGCCCACCGCCTCGAAATCAAACTGCGCGAAGGCGTGACATTCCACGACGGCGAGCCCTTCACCGCCAAGGACGTGAAAGCCACCTTCGAATACGGCGCGCAGCTTGACCGCCCCAAGCAGGTCTATCCCGGCCCGACCGACACGTTCGAAGTCACCACCCCCGACGATTACACCGTCGTGGTCGACACCACCAAGGGCGGTTACGGCGCCTCGCTGTTCATCTTCCTTGCCTCCTACCTGCCGATGCTCTCGGCCAAGGATGTCGCCGCTGGCCCCAACGGCCCGCTCAGCCAGCGCCTCAACGGCACCGGCCCGTTCAAATTCGTCGAGCAGCGCGGCAACGACACGGTGATGGAAGCCTATGCCGACTACTTCCGCGGCGCGCCCAAGATCCCCGGCGTGACCTTCTCCTTCGTCGGCGACGCCACCACCCGCATGCTGTCGCTGATGAACGGTCAGGCCGATGTCATCGAACGGCTCGAGCCCGAACAGGTGCAGACGCTGGAAGGCAACGAGGACATCAAGCTCTCGCGCCTCGTCTCGGTCGAGAACAAATACCTGTGGTTCCGCTGCTCCAAGCCGCCGTTCGACAACCCGCTGCTGCGCAAGGCCGCCGCGCATGCCATCGACCGCTCGATCATCCTCGAGATCATGGGCACCGCCGGTGAGGCCTCGAGCAACTTCGTCTCGCCCATCAAGTTCGGCTACACCGATCTGGAAAACTACCCCGAATATGATCCCGACGAATGTCAGCGCCTGCTGGCCGAAGCGGGCTATCCGGGCGGCGAGGGTCTGCCGGAGCTGGAATATATCACCTCCACCGGTTTCTACCCCAAGACCAAGGAATACGGCGAAGTGATCACCGCGCTGCTGCAGGAGCAGGGCTTCCCGGTGACGCTGAACGTGATGGAAGTGGCGGCATGGAACGAGCGCCTCTACGATCGTCCGGGCGGCGGCCCCGGCCATATGGTCGACTGCGGCTGGTCCACCGGCTCGCCCGAACCCGATCTGGTGCTGCGCACGCATTTCCACTCCACCTCGAAGCGGATCTGCGGCATCGAAGACCCCGAGATCGACGCCGCGCTCGACGCCGAGCGCAACGCCTCCTCGCTGGATGAGCGTCGCGAGAGCCTGCAGACCAACCTGATGCCGATGCTGGCAGAAAAGGTCCCCGCGCTGAGCCTGTTCACCTCGGTGCTGATCCACGGCATGCGCTCGGATGTGGAAGACCTCTTCATCTATCCCGACGGCATGTCGGACGCGTCGGAAACCACCCTCTCCTGATCCTGTCAGGCACGTGACGGCCGGAGCCTTCGGGCTCCGGCCCCTCCTCCCAACAAGACACCCGACAGGAGCTGCCGATGTTCATCGCAAGATTCCTCGCCCGACGGCTCGCACAGGGGGCGCTGATCGTCTTCCTCGTCTCCGCCCTGATCTTCACCCTGCTGCGCGTGGTGCCGGGCGATCCCGTGCGCCTGATGGCTGGCGGCATGGCCCCCGAGGCGCTGATCGAGGAGATCGCCACGAACATGGGTCTGCGCGATCCCATCTACGTGCAGTTTGGCCGCTATGTCGGCGGCATCCTTCACGGCGACCTTGGTCAGAGCTTCGTGCGCCCGGCCAATGGCGCGGCGGTCGGCGGGGCCAGCTTCAACGACAGCACCCGCAGCGAACGGGCCGAGGTCTGGTCGCTGATCGCCGAGACCGCACCGATGACGCTGCAGCTTGCGCTTCTGGCCATGGTCTTTGCGCTGATCATCGCCATTCCCATCGGGGTCTGGGGCGGGCTCAGGCCGGGACGCTTCCCCGACCGGCTGGCGCTCTACACCTCGTCCCTCTTCGTGAGCCTGCCGAACTTCTGGCTTGGCATCGTGCTGGCGCTGCTGCTGTCGGTAAAGCTGCAACTTGTGCCTGCCATCGGCTACAACGGCTTTGCCTATACCATCCTGCCCGCCTTCGTTCTGGCGATCGAGATCGCGCCCTTCATCATCCGTACGCTGACCGTTTCCGTGGCGGGCGTCATGGGGCAGTCTTTCATCGACATCGCGGCGGTGCGCGGACTGACGCGAAACCAGATCATCTTTCGCCACGCGCTGAAAAACTCCTCGGTGCCGCTGCTGAACCTGCTTGGCGTGCAGTTCTCGATGTTGCTCGGCGGGGTTCTCGTGATCGAATTCATCTTCGACTACCCGGGGCTCGGCCTGCTGACGATCAACGCGGTGATGCAGCGTGACTTCCCGCTGATCCAAGGCATCGCCATCGTCACCGCCGCCGCATTCGTCCTGATCAACATCGTCGTCGATCTCTGCGCGACGGCCATCGACCCGAGACTGGAATACTGATGAGCTCCATCGACATCTCCCCCGAGGCGCTGCCCGCCCCCAAGGGCCGCAAGATCTCTGCCCGCATCTGGTCCGAGGCCTTCTCCTCCATCGAGTTCCGCATCGGGCTGGCCGTCTTCCTTGTGCTGCTTGCGGCGGCGATCCTCTACCCGTGGCTGTCGGGCATCGACCCGACCAAGATGAACATCCGCGCCAAGCTCAGCCCGCCCGTCTTCATGGGCGAAGGCTGGAGTTGGGCAAATCCGCTGGGCACCGACCAGTTGGGCCGCGACATGCTGGCCCGCTCGCTGGTCGGGCTGCGCTATTCGCTGCTGATCGGCATCTCGACCACCGTTCTGATGCTGGCCGTGGGCGCGCTGGTGGGGCTGTTTTCGGGCTACTTCGGCGGCAAGACCGACACCGTGCTGATGCGCCTCACCGATGCGCAGCTGTCGATCCCGATGATCATCCTCGCGATCACCATCCTCGGCGTCTCGCGCCCCACGATCCCGTCGATCATCCTCGTGCTGGGGCTGGCGGGCTGGCCGGTCTACGCGCGGGTCATGCGCTCGACCGTGATGTCAGAGCGCAAGAAGGAATTCGTGCGCGGCGCCATGGTGCTGGGGGCGACGGACTGGCGCATCATGTTCACCCTGCTGCTGCCTCTGGTGCTGCCGCCCGTGGCCTTCGTCGCGGTGCTGGATATCGCGCGCATGATGATCTTTGAATCGGTGCTGGGCTTTCTCGGCCTCGGCGTGCAGCCGCCCACCCCCACCTTCGGCAACATCATCGCCGACGGGCGCAAATACCTGATGAACGCATGGTGGATCGCCACCATGCCCGGTGTCTTCCTCGTGCTGACGCTGACCTCGGTCAACCTTATGGGCGCCGCTCTGGAACGCGCACGCAACAAGATCTACGGAGGCGCCTGAGATGTCGCTCGACATGGCACAGACCCAATCTCTCCTTTCGGTGCGCAACCTGAGCGTCGTGGTCGAAGGGCAAGGCGCAGACCGCACCGTTCTGGATGGCGTCAGCTTCGATCTCGCGCCGCGCCGCATCCTGTCGGTCATCGGCGAAAGCGGCTCGGGCAAGACCGTGCTGGCCCGCGCGCTGGCAAGCTGGCTCTCGGCACCGCTCAAGATCACCTCGGGCGAGATCCTCTTTGAGGGCCGCGATCTGATCCGCGACCCGTCCCATGCCCGCAGCCTTGCGGGGCGCGAGATCGCCTATGTCGGCGGCAACCCCGCTGGCGCACTCGACCCGACGATGACCGTGGGCGCGCAGCTGGTCGAAAAGCTGCGCGCGGTGCGGCCCGACATCTCATCGCGCGACGCGCAGGAAAAAGCCATCCGCCTGCTCGAGGCAGTGAAAATCCCCGCCGCCGAGCGGCGCTTTCACGAGTATCCCTTCCAGTACTCGGGCGGCATGATGCAGCGCGCGATGATCGTCGATGCGCTGATCTCGGACCCGGCGCTGCTGATCGCCGACAACATCACCCAGCCGCTCGACGTGACGGTGGCGGCGCAGATCCTCAAGCTGATGCGCGAGCTCAACGAGGATTTCTCGACCGCGGTTCTGTTCATCTGCTCCTCGCTGCCCGTCGCCTGCGACGCGGCGGATGAGGTGATGGTGCTGCACGCGGGCCGGGTTGTCGAACGGCAGCCGCCGCAGGCGCTGGTCAGCGGACCCGAGCACAATTACACCCGCGGACTGATCGAAGAGCTGCCGACGCTCTGGGCCGAAGGGCGCAAAGAGGTTTCCCGCCCGCAGGACCGCGACCAGCAGGCGATCATGTCGGTGCGCGGCGTCGCCAAGCACTATGAGACCCGCGGCAAAAGCGGCAAGGCACTGGTGCAGGCGGTGCGCAACGTCGAGTTCGACGTCTTCCCCGGCGACAACTTCGGCATCGTTGGCGAGTCCGGCTGCGGCAAATCCTCTCTGATGCGGCTGCTGACCGGGCTTGAACGGCCCGACGCGGGCTCGATCTTCTTCGAAGACGAGAACGTCGGTCAGGCCAGCCCCAAGCGCCTGCGCGAATTGCGCCGCAAGTTCCAGCTGGTGCTGCAGGATCCCTATGGCTCGCTGCCGCCGCAAAGCTCTATCGGCGCCATCCTCGAAGAGCCGCTGAAGATCCACAAGCTTGGCAATCGCGCCGAGCGCCGCGACCGCGCGCGCGCCGCCATGAGTGAGGTCGGCCTACACGAAAGCCTTTACGACAGCCTGCCCACAGGCCTCTCGGCCGGTCAGCGCCAGCGGCTCAACGTCGCCCGCGCCATGGTTCTGGAGCCGCGCCTTCTGATCATGGACGAGACCCTTTCGGCGCTCGACCAGACCGAGCAGGGCAAACTGCTCAACCTCTTCGAGCGGCTGCAGGCGCAGCACGGGTTCACCTATATTTTCATCTCGCACGATCTGACCATGGTGCGGCAGGTCTGCTCGCGGATCGCGGTGATGTATCTGGGCGAAACTGTGGAAGTCGCACCCAACGAGCGGTTGTTCTTCGATCCCGGCCACCCCTACAGCCGCGCGCTTCTGTCGGCGGCGCCGACGCTCGAAGAGCGGCGCTACCGGCCCGAGGATTGCCTCATGGAGGGCGAGCCGCCCTCGCCCATCAACCTGCCTCAGGGCTGCGCCTTTGCCGGTCGCTGCCCGCATGCCTTTGACCGCTGCCGGGTCGAGAACCCGCGCCTCACCTCACGCGGCAATCAGGCGCTGGCCGCCTGCTTCCTGAATGAAGACCACCCCCAAGGAGAGCCCCAATGACCGAAACGCTGGATCTTGCCCGGATCGACGCGGCGCTGCTGCAAGCGTTGATGGAGAAACAGGCCGAGTTCGGCAGCACAGGGGACGGCGGCATCGACCGCCCCGTTCTCACCGACAACCACAAGGCCGCCCGCGACTGGTTCCGGGCGGAGCTTGCGGAGCGGGGCTATGACGTGCTGGTCGACAACATCGGCAACCTCTTTGGCCGGATCGATCTGGCGGGCCCCGATGCACCGCTGGTGATGATCGGCTCGCATCTCGACAGCCAGCCGCGCGGGGGCCGCTTCGATGGCGCGTATGGCGTTGTCGCGGCATTGGCCGCGATCGAGACATGGCGCAACGAGGCGAAGGCACGGGGTGAGACCCCCAGCTGCAACTATGTGATCGCCGACTGGATGAACGAGGAAGGCGCGCGCTTCCAGCCCTCGCTGCTGGGCTCTTCGGTGTTTGCGGGCGGGCTGACCCGCGAGTTCGCCCTCGCCCGCACCGACCGAGATGGGCTCAGCGTCGAGGCGGAACTGAACCGCACCGGCTACATGGGCAGCGATCCCGCGCCGCAGCCCGACATCTACCTAGAGATCCACATCGAAGGGGACGACAAGATGGAGAAGGCTGGCGCGCGGATCGCGCCCTTCGTCCGTCACTGGGGCGCCCTCAAGGTGCGGATCGAGGTCACCGGCGAGCAAAACCACACCGGCCCGACCCCGATGGAAGACCGTCACGATGCGGTGCTTGGGGCCGCCTATATCATCGCCAAGGTGCGCGAGCTGGCCGACACCGCCAGCGACACGCTGTTCACCTCGGTGGCGCGGGTCGATATCTCGCCCAACTCGCCCAATATCGTGCCGGGCAAGGCCATTCTCTTTGCCGAACTGCGCGCGCCCGAGCCCGCGATGCTGGAATGGTCCGAAGCCGAACTGCGCGCCGCCCTGCCCGGTCTGGCCGAAAAGGCCGCCGTTTCGGCAGAGATCGTCTCGGTCGACCGCCGCCCTGCGGGCCGCTTCGATGCGCGATTGGTGGCGCTGGCCGAAAGCGCGGCGGATGACTTCGGCTATCCGCGCATCGCCATCGACACCATCGGCGGCCATGACGCGGTGGCGGTGAACGCGATCCTGCCGTCGATCGTGGTGGCGGTGCCCTCGGTCAATGGCGTCATTCATCGCAATGACGAATACACCTCGCCGGAGGACCTCAACGCCGGCGGCGATGTGCTGGTCGAGATGATCCGCCGCATCGACCGCGCGGGCGGCAACCTCGACAAGGCCGCAGGAGCCAGCGCATGAGCCAGCTCGTCACCGATGACATGATGGCCGAGACGCTCGCGGCGGCGGGGCTTGACCCTGCCGCGGCGACGCCCGGCCCGGCGGCGCTGGCCTCGCCCAGCTACAAGGCGCTGGAAAGCCGGTCGGCTCTGGCGGGCGGGACCTTCGTCAAACGCATGCACCCTGAGATGATCCATTGGTTCGACCTGCCCGCTGCCATCGCCGGGGCCCGCGCCGCGGGCGACACCGGGGCCGGGCCAAAGGTGCTTTGGTCCGACGAGGCCACTGGCGCCATAGCCATGACCGCCTGCGCAAAGGGCTGGGTCACCGCGCGCCAGCACCACCTGCAGGATGCGCAGACCGTGGGCACCATCATGACCGCGCTGCGCAAGCTGCACGCTGGTCCCGCGCTGCCACGCCGCTTCGATCCCTTCGCCGAGATTGACCGGGTGATCGAGGCCCATGGCGCGCAGGGCATCGCCTTGCCCGATGACATCCTGTGGCTGCGCCGACTGGTGGCGCAGGCCGAACCGCTGCTCGATGGCGCGCTCGCGCCCTGCCGCAACGATGGCTCATCCTCCAACATCCTGATCGGCCCCGAAGGCGAGGTGCTGCTGGTGGATTACGACCGCGCCGGGATGAACGACCCGCTCTATGACGTCGGCTGCCTGCTGGCCGAGATGACCGACATCGAGACCGACATGGAAGCCGCCTACACCGCCTATGCCGGCAGTTTCGACGCCGCTGGCTTTGCGCGGGCACGGCTTTGGTCGCATGTGGACGATCTGATGCATGCGCTTTGGGCGCGGCTGATGTCGCACCTGTCGGAGCGCGGCGCGGTGGAATGGCTGAAATACGGGGAATGGCGGCTGCTGCGCCTGCGCATGATGCTGCGCCATCCCTCTTTCGAAGAGAAGATCCGCATCACGGGAGTGGCCGCATGATGATGAAACCTCTCGGCAGCGCCGCGCATGCCATGGAAGAGACGATCGAGACAGTGATCCGCGATGCGCCACTGTTCGAAGGCGGGCGCGATGTGGTCTATGGCCCGGTTTCGGGCGGCATTTCGAACGAGAACTGGCGGGTAAAGCGCAAGGACGGCAGCGGCGATTGGTTCGTCAAAGTCCCCGGCAATGGCACCGAGATGTTCATCGACCGCGACGCCGCCATGGACGCCTCGCGCAAGGCCGCTGCGGCGGGTCTGGGGCCACGGGTGCATGATGACCTCGCGCACCGGGGCGTCGAGATCAACGACTTCCTGCCCGACCGCCGCGCCTCGACCCACAGCGATTTCGCCGACATCGAAAACTGCCGCGCCGCCATCTCCGCGTATCGCACGATGCATGCGCTTCCGGCGCTCGGGCTGACCAAGACCGTCTTTGACATGATCGACGAACACGCCCAGCAGGTCGCCGAGCTTGGCGGGCGCAAGTATCGCGAGGACGCCTGGCTGCGGCTCAACACCCAATTGGCGCGCGAGGCGATCGATGCCTCGGGCGTGGACCTCGTCGCCTCGTTCAACGATCCGATGCCGGGCAATTTCATGATCGGCGAGGATGGCTCGATCATGCTGATCGACTACGAATACGCCTCGATGAACGACCGCTGCTATGATCTGGGGATCTGGTTCGGCGAGATGTTCTTTACCCCCGAGCGCGAATTGGAACTGATCGAGGCCTATTTCGGCGAGGTCCGCCCCGAGATCATCAGCCGCGTCACCGTGCACAAGGCTCTGGCCGATGTGAAATGGTCGCTGTGGTCGATGGTGCAGCTCGAGGTGTCGCGGCTCGACTTCGATTTCCACAAATACGGCATGTGGAAGAAGATGCGCGCCCGTTCGATCATGGAAGCGCCCGACTGGGCCACTCACCTGCGGAGATTGTAATGCCGACCTATCGTGCCACCGCGCGCGGCGAACAGTTCGTGTTCCGCTCGCTTGCGCATCTTCTGAGCGCAGCCACGCCCGAGAAATCCGGCGACCAACTGGCGGGCATCGCCGCAAGCTCGGCGCTGGAGCGCGTGGCCGCGCGCCGCGCCCTGCTCGACCTGCCGCTGAAGACCTTCCTCACCGAAGCGGTCGTGCCCTATGAGGCCGACGAGGTGACGCGGCTGATCATCGACAGCCATGACGCGGCAGCCTTTGCGCCTTTCGCGTCGATGACCGTCGGCGATCTGCGCGACTGGCTGCTCTCACCAGCGGCGCATACCGCCGCGCTCAGCGCCGCCGCGCCGGGTTTCACCCCCGAGATGATCGCCGCCGTCAGCAAGCTGATGCGCAATCAGGACCTGATCCGCGTCGCGCGCAAGACCGAGGTGATCACCGCCTTTCGCACCACGCTGGGCAAACGCGGCACCCTGTCGACGCGGCTGCAGCCCAACCACCCCGCCGATGACCCGCGCGGCATCGCCGTGGCCATGCTCGACGGTCTGTTCTTCGGCGCGGGCGACGCGGTGATCGGGATCAACCCCGCCTCCGACAATATCGGCAACTGCCACGACCTTCTGGTCGCGCTCGACGACATCCGCACCCGCTTTGACATGCCCGCGCAATCCTGCGTGCTGACCCATGTGACCAATGCGCTCGACCTGCTCGACGCCGGTGCGCCGGTCGACCTGATCTTCCAGTCGATCGCGGGCACGCAGGCGGCGAATGACGGCTTTGGGGTTACGCTCGATGTGCTGCGTGAGGCCAATGACGCCGGACGCGCCGCCGGGCGCGGCACGGTCGGTCAGAACACAATGTATTTCGAAACCGGCCAGGGTGCCGCGCTGTCGGCCGATGGCCACCACGGCGTCGATCAGCAGACGCTCGAGGCCCGCGCCTATGGCGTCGCCCGCGCCTTCGAGCCGATGATCGTCAACACGGTGGTCGGCTTCATCGGGCCGGAATATCTCTACGACGGCAAGCAGATCATCCGCGCCGGGCTGGAGGATCACTTCTGCGGCAAGCTGCTCGGCCTGCCGATGGGCGTGGACGTGTGCTACACCAACCATGTGCAGGCCGATCAAGACGACATGGACGTGCTGGCCACGCTGCTCGTCGCGGCGGGCGTCACCTTCCTGATCACCGTGCCGGGCGCCGATGACGCGATGCTTGGCTACCAGAGCCTCGGCTTCGAAGACATCGCCTATCTGCGCGAGGTCTCCGGCCTGACACCGGCGCCCGAGTTCGACGCGTGGCTCAAGACAGCAGGGCTTGGCGGTCAGCGCGGCGCACTGCCGGACCCCGACATGATCCTGCGCAACATGGGACTGGTGGCATGAGCGATATCAGCAGCAAACTGGCCCAGCTTGGCCGCATGACTCCCTCTCGCGTGCGGCTCGACGCCAGCGCGAGCCCACTGCCGCTGTCGAGGCTACTGGCCTTTCAAGAGGACCATGCCGCCGCCAAGGACGCCATCTTTGAGACGCCCGATTGGGACGGCTTGCGCCGCGAGTTGCGCCCGCTGGCGCAGGTCTCCAGCCGCGCGCGGAGCCGCGCCGAATATCTCAAGCGCCCGGACCTCGGGCGCCAACTCGCGCCCGGCACCGAACTTCCGCTCATCGAGCCGGATCTGGCGATCGTTATTGCCGATGGCCTCTCGCCGCCTGCCGTCACCGCCCATGCCGCAGCGGTCGTCCGGCACCTGCGCGCGCTTTTGCCCGAGCTCACCGAGGCCCCCGTCTGCTTTGCCGAGCAGGCGCGGGTGGCGATCGGCGACCAGATCGCCGAGCGGCTCGGCGCGCAAATGGTGCTGGTGCTGATCGGCGAACGTCCGGGGCTCACCGTCTCGCACAGCCTTGGCGCCTATCTCACTTGGGCACCGCGCAGCGGCACCCGCGACAGCGCCCGAAACTGCGTGTCGAACATCCACACCTCCGGCGGCCTGACGCCGCCGCGCGCCGCCGAGCGGCTGGCGTGGCTGATCACCGAGGCGCGGCGGCTGTCCACCACCGGCATCGGCCTCAAGGACCGCAGCGGCGAGCTGACCATCGTTTCCTGAGACACCCCTGAGGGGCAAAAAACATGCCCGGCCACAAGGCCGGGCATATTCCTTATCGCTCAGCGCCAGCCAAGGGCAGGTGCCACATGGCTGAGGATGCTCTCGATCACATGGGCGTTGTAATCGACCCCGAGCGAGTTCGGCACCGTCAGCAACAGCGTATCGGCCTCGGCAATCGCCTCATCGCCTTTCAGCTGCTCGATCAACCGATCGGGCTCGTCGGCATAGGAACGCCCGAAGATCGAGCGCTGTTGCTCGATGAAGCCCACGGAGTCGTCCCCTTTGCCGCCAGTGCCGAAATACATCCGGTCCTGATCGTTCATCAGCGCAAAGATCGAGCGGCTCACCGACACCCGAGGCTTCCGACTATGGCCCGCAGCTTTCCAAGCCCCACGATAGGCGCGGATCTGCTTGGCCTGCTGGATGTGGAAGGGCTCGCCGGTCTCATCGTCCTTGAGCGTCGAGCTTTGCAGGTTCATACCCAGCATGGCTGCCCATTCGGCGGTTTTGTTCGACCCGGCGCCCCACCAGATGCGGTCCTTCAGCCCCTCCGAGAAGGGCTCGATCCGCAGCTTGCCCGGCGGGTTGGGGAACATCGGCCGCGGGTTCGGCTCGGCAAAGCCCTGCCCCTCGAGCATCTGCAGGAAGACCTGCGCGTGACGGCGCCCCATGTCCGCGTCGGTCTCATCCTCAGCGGGGGCATAGCCAAAGTAGCGCCAGCCGTCGATCACCTGCTCGGGGCTGCCGCGGCTGATCCCCAGCTGCAGGCGGCCCTGGCTGATCAGATCGGCAGCGCCGGCATCCTCGGCCATATAAAGCGGGTTCTCATAGCGCATGTCGATGACGCCGGTGCCGATCTCGATCTTCGAGGTCCGCGCCCCGACCGCCGCGAGCAGCGGGAAGGGGCTGGCATGCTGGCGCGCAAAATGGTGGACGCGATAGTAGGCCCCATCGAGCCCAAGCTCTTCTGCCGCCACCGCAAGCTCGATAGCCTGCAGCAAAGCGTCAGAGGCTGTGCGCGTGGCCGACCCGCGCTGCGGCGACCAATGGCCGAAAGACAAAAAGCCGATGTTTTTCATAACGATACTCCTCGGGCTGCGCGCGCGGGGCGATGACCCCGGCGCCGAACCCGTTTGGAGCATAGCTAGTCATTCCACCCCCACGCCCGCAAGCGGCGGCGCTGTTTGCCACGGCGCAGCCTCTGTGCATGCACGTCGGCGTGGCAGTGAAAGTCGCCCACACAAACGCGTATAGCGCGACCGGGGTGGGTCGCGTGGCGGTCGCTCGGCGCTGCAGGATAGGAATATAAGGCTGAGGATCGTTTTGAGAGATACGTTGATTTATTGAGGGTTTTACTAGGTTTGGCGGTGACCTACTCTCCCACGTCTTGAGACGCAGTACCATTGGCGCGGCAGCACTTAACGGCCGGGTTCGGAATGGAGCCGGGTGTTTTGCTTGCGCTATGACCACCAAACCAAGAAAAACCCACAACGCTGCGCGTTGTGGCTTTTCTTGGTTTGGTTGGCGGCAGACAGCGTCTCGCGAAGCGACGACGCGTTGCCGCACCTCTCCATGCCGGGCGCAGCGCTAATCAACGAGTTACCAAGTCAAGTATGTGTAGGGGTTGTATGCTTCGTCTGATCTTGGAACAGCCTTGCTGTTCCTGGATCGGATCAAGCCTATCGGGCCATTAGTACCGGTCAGCTGAATGCATTGCTGCACTTACACCTCCGGCCTATCGACGTGGTGGTCTTCCACGGCCCTCAGGGATACCTTGTTTTGAGGGGGGCTTCCCGCTTAGATGCCTTCAGCGGTTATCCTGTCCGATCATAGCTACCCAGCACTGCCGTTGGCACGACAACTGGTCCACCAGTGGATCGTTCACCCCGGTCCTCTCGTACTAGGGGCAACTCCTCTCAAGTATCCTACACCCACGGCAGATAGGGACCGAACTGTCTCACGACGTTCTAAACCCAGCTCACGTACCTCTTTAAATGGCGAACAGCCATACCCTTGGGACCTGCTCCAGCCCCAGGATGAGATGAGCCGACATCGAGGTGCCAAACACTGCCGTCGATATGGACTCTTGGGCAGTATCAGCCTGTTATCCCCGGCGTACCTTTTATCCGTTGAGCGATGGCCCTCCCACTTGGGACCACCGGATCACTATGGCCGTCTTTCGACTCTGCTCGACTTGTCAGTCTTGCAGTCAGGCTGGCTTCTGCCATTGCACTCAACGAGCGATTTCCGACCGCTCTGAGCCAACCTTCGCGCGCCTCCGTTACGCTTTAGGAGGCGACCGCCCCAGTCAAACTACCCGCCACACAGGGTCCCGGAACCCGATAAGGGATCGCGGTTAGACATCAAGCAATGCAAGGGTGGTATCTCAAGGGAGGCTCCACGGACACTGGCGTGTCCGCTTCGAAGCCTACCACCTATCCTGCACATGCATGGCCTGATGCCAGTGTGAAGCTGTAGTAAAGGTGCACGGGGTCTTTCCGTCTAACCGCGGGAAGCCTGCATCTTGACAGGCAATTCAATTTCGCTGAGTCGATGTTGGAGACAGCGGGGAAGTCGTTACGCCATTCGTGCAGGTCGGAACTTACCCGACAAGGAATTTCGCTACCTTAGGACCGTTATAGTTACGGCCGCCGTTTACCTGGGCTTCAATTCAGAGCTCTCACCCCTCCTTTTAACCTTCAGGCACCGGGCAGGCGTCAGACCCTATACGTCGTCTTGCGACTTCGCAGAGCCCTGTGTTTTTAGTAAACAGTCGCCACCCCCTGGTTTGTGCCCCCAGCCAAAACTTGCGTTGAAACTGGGCCTCCTTCTCGCGAACTTACGGAGGTATTTTGCCGAGTTCCTTCAACATCGTTCTCTCAAGCGCCTTGGTATTCTCTACCAGTCCACCTGTGTCGGTTTAGGGTACGGTCTCAAAGTGGGGCTATTTCCAGGAACTGCTAAGCGGCCCCTCCAATCCGATAAGGAGGAACAACCTTCGCAATCCGTCACCACCACATGGCCCAGGAATATTGACCTGGTTCCCATCGACTACGCCTTTCGGCCTCGCCTTAGGGGCCGGCTTACCCTGCTCAGATTAGCTTTAAGCAGGAACCCTTGGACTTTCGGCGAGAGTGTCTCTCACACTCTTTGTCGCTACTCATGTCATCATTCTCGCTAGTGATCTCTCCACCGGATGCCTTACAGCCCGGCTTCACAGAAAGGACTTGCTCCTCCATTACATCCCGAAGGATGCAGAAGAGGAGTAGTCCTATGTCACACTACGCTCCGCTACCATGCGCTATGCGCATCCTCGGCTTCGGCTCATGGCTTGAGCCCCGTTACATCTTCGCCGCAGGACAACTTAATTAGACCAGTGAGCTGTTACGCTATCTTTAAAGGATGGCTGCTTCTAAGCCAACCTCCTGGTTGTTTTGGTCGTCCCACCTGCTTTCCCACTTAGCCATGAATTGGGGGCCTTAGCCGGAGGTCAGGGTTGTTTCCCTCTCCACTACGGGCGTTAGCACCCGCAGTGTGTCTGCCATCTAGTACTCCCTGGTATTCGGAGTTTGGTTAGGATCAGTAAGCCTGTGGGGCCCCATTACCCATCCAGTG